>NZ_JBLRWA010000020.1:0-146126 GCF_048159585.1 Kitasatospora sp. SC0581
CAAGGACGGGCGCGGTGACCGGCGCGCGGAGGGGGCGGGAAAGCTCTGACCCCCCCCGGATGGCCGGGTACCCCGCGGGGGGTACCGGGCCTTCCGCTGTGCGCGCCCGGGCGCGCTCTCGTAGCTTTGTGCACAGGCTGTGGACAAGGCACCGGCCGCGGACGCCCGTCCGCGGCCGACGGCGGAGGGCGGACGTGATGACGGCGGTATTCGGCGTGGACATCGGCGGCTCGGGGATCAAGGGCGCGCCCGTCGACCTCGCCCGGGGCGTGCTCGCCGAGGAGCGCCGGAAGGTGCTCACCCCGCAGCCGTCCGCCCCCGAGGCCGTGGTCGCCGCCGTCTGCGAGGTGGTCCGCCACTTCGACCACCAGGGCCCGGTCGGGCTGACCTTCCCCGGCGTGGTCGTCGACGGTCACACCAGGACGGCCGCCAACGTGGACAAGGGCTGGATCGGCCTGGACGCGGCGGGCCTCTTCCGCCAGGCGCTCGGCATGCCCGCGACCGTCCTGAACGACGCGGACGCGGCCGGGCTGGCCGAGCTGACCCACGGCGCCGGGCGGGGCGAGTCGGGCGTGGTCCTGGTGCTGACCTTCGGCACCGGCATCGGCAGCGCCCTGTTCGTCGACGGGACGCTGGTGCCCAACACCGAGCTGGGCCACCTGGAGCTGCGCGGCAAGGACGCCGAGCGCCGGGCCTCCTCGGCCGCCAAGGAGCGGCACGGGCTGGACTGGGAGCAGTGGGCCGGGCGGGTCGACGAGTACCTGGACCTGGTGGAGATGCTCTTCTCGCCGGGGCTGATCGTGATCGGCGGCGGGGTGAGCCGCAAGCACGAGAAGTTCCTGCCGCTGCTGAAGGACCGCCGGGCACGGGTGGTGCCGGCGGAGCTGCGCAACGACGCGGGCATCGTCGGGGCCGCCATGGCGGCGGCCCGGGCCGGGGGCTGAGGAGCCGGGATCGGGCCGGGGACTGAGGGGCCGGGGTCGGGGCTGAGGGGGCGAGGGGGCGAGGGGCGCTCCTGCGGCGCCGCCGCTCAGCGGGAGCGGCCTCAGCGGGAGCGCTGGATCCGGCGCTGGGCGACGAACCGGGCGAGCACGATCAGCGCGGCCAGCCCGGTGCCGGAGAACAGCCAGCCGGCCCGCAGCGCCAGCCCGGTCGCCAGCGAGACCACCTGGGCGGTGACGCCCGGGGAGCCCACCGGTTCGAGCAGCAGCAGCGCGAGGGCGAAGGCGATCGGCCCGCTGATCGGTGCGGCCAGCAGGTCGGCGTAGCGTACCCGGACGGCGAGCTGGAAGCAGACCACCAGGTAGCCGAGGCCGAACAGCCAGCCCAGGCCGTCGAACAGCAGCCGGTCCACGCCCGCCACCGCGAGCGTCGCCAGGACGGCGACCAGCCCGGTGCCGATGGCCGTCAGCCGGGTCGGCCGGCCGGTGCGCCGCCGCCCGTACAGCGGCTCGTCGCCGCGCCCGCGCAGCGGTAGGCGCAGGCGCGGCCGGGGGGCGGCCGGGCGGGCGGCCGGGCGCGCGGCGGACGGGCCGGCCGAAGGGCGCGGGCGGGAGCCGGGGGCGGGTCCGGAGGGGGCTCCGGCGGTCTCGGGAGCCCGGCCTGGACCGGGGACGGCGGCTGCGGCCGCGCCGGTCGGCGGACGGCGTCTGGGCCCTGGCGGCTGGGTACGGATGCTCTGCTCCACCCGCCCAACGTACGGTCCGATCATCGCCACACTGTGTAATGGACCGTTCAGGTCTTGTCCCGTGTCTCCGGACGGAGTACTGATGTGATCGTCACTCAGGTCGTCGCGCAGGTCGGCTGACCTGCCCGATCGAGTCGGCGTACGACGACCACCGGATCCGTTCACGGGTCTCTCCACGGGGGAACAGCATGACCGATTTCACCTTCGAACGGCTCGACCACGTCCAGCTCGACATCCCGGCCGGCGCCGAGGACGAGTGCCGCGCCTTCTGGTCCGGAGTGCTCGGCATGACCGAGCTGGCGAAGCCGCCGGTGCTGGCCGCCCGCGGCGGCTGCTGGTTCCGCGGCGGCGGGGTCGAGGTGCACCTGGGCGTGGCCCCGGACTTCCGCCCGTCCCGCAAGGGGCACCCGGGCATCCTGGTCCGCTCGCTGGACGCCCTCGCCGACCGCCTCGCCGCGCACGGCCACCCGGTGACCTGGGACGACAACCTGCCCGGCCACCGGCGCTTCCACACCGCCGACAAGCTGGGCAACCGGCTGGAGTTCCTGGAGCCCCGGGCGGCGCCGACCGAGGAGTGAGGCGGGGCGGGGGCTGCCCGTAGACTTGGGGGTCGGCCCGTACGGTGCCGACCCAACTCCTCCAAGCCCACGGGACTGCGCTTCATGTCGCTCACGATCGGAATCGTCGGCCTGCCGAACGTCGGCAAGTCGACCCTGTTCAACGCCCTGACCAAGAACGACGTGCTGGCGGCCAACTACCCGTTCGCCACCATCGAGCCGAACGTCGGCGTGGTGGGCGTCCCGGACGCTCGGCTGGCCAAGCTCGCCGAGATCTTCGGCTCCCAGCGCATCCTCCCGGCCACCGTCGACTTCGTCGACATCGCCGGCATCGTGCGCGGCGCCAGCGAGGGCGAGGGCCTGGGCAACAAGTTCCTCGCCAACATCCGCGAGTCCGACGCGATCTGCCAGGTCGTGCGCGCCTTCACCGACCCGGACGTGGTGCACGTGGACGGAAAGGTGTCGCCCAAGGACGACATCGAGACCATCCACACCGAGCTGATCCTGGCCGACCTCCAGACCATCGAGAAGGTCCTGCCGCGGCTCCAGAAGGAGGCGCGCCTCAAGAAGGACACCGCCCCCGTGCTGGCCGCCGCCGAGGCCGCGCAGGCGATCCTGGAGACCGGCAAGACCCTCTTCGAGGCCGGCTTCGACACCGCCCCGATCCGCGACCTCCACCTGCTGACCGCCAAGCCCTTCCTCTACGTCTTCAACGTGGACGAGGCCGAGTTGGCCGACGAGGACTTCAAGGACGCCCAGCGCGAGCTGGTCGCCCCGGCCGAGGCGATCTTCCTGAACGCCAAGATCGAGTCCGAGCTGATCGAGCTGGACGACGCCGAGGCCCTGGAACTGCTCCAGTCCATGGGCCAGGAGGAGCCCGGCCTCGCCACCCTCGCCCGGGTCGGCTTCAACACCCTCGGCCTCCAGACCTACCTGACGGCCGGCCCCAAGGAAACCCGCGCCTGGACCATCAAGAAGGGCGCCACCGCCCCCGAGGCCGCCGGAGTCATCCACACCGACTTCCAGAAGGGCTTCATCAAGGCCGAGGTGATCTCCTTCGCCGACCTGGTCGAGACCGGCTCCATCGCCGAGGCCCGCGCCAAGGGCAAGGCCCGCATCGAGGGCAAGGAGTACGTCATGCAGGACGGCGACGTCGTGGAGTTCCGCTTCAACGTCTGACCGGTTAGCGCAACTCCCGTACAAGGGGTCGGACTTCCAGGGGAAGTCCGACCCCTTCGGCGTACCTGCCCAGGTGTCGTAAGCCCACGGGGCATCCTTCCGCAGCCTGGTCCAGGCCGCGCGATTATACGCGGGTAAGAGAAGTTGTGTGTCGAGATCCTTACTCCTCCCTCACGATTGGTCGCACACTGCGATCCTGATCGCGACAGGCCACTCCGGTGGGTTTCATGGCTTGAGGAGGGGGGCTGGGTATGTCCAGCCTGAATGAGAGGCCGGCGGCCGCCACGTTTGATGTTGAGGCATTGGTCACGGCGGCGTGGAACGGTGAGATTCGCGTGCCGCATTTTCAGCGGGGTTTCCGATGGGCGCGTGAGGATGTTCGGCGCCTGTTCGACAGCATAGTGAAGGGATACCCGGTGGGTAGCCTTCTCCTGTGGGAGCGTCCTGCTGCCGAGCAGCGTGTCAGTCTGGGGGCATTGCGTATCGACGCTCCCGCCACGGATGCGGCCCAATGGGTCGTAGACGGCCAGCAGCGAATCACGGCACTGGCGAATGCGTTGGATTCGTCAGGTCAGGCTGATCAGCGATTTGCACTCTCGTACAACCTGCGGACGGGAGCATTCATTTCGTCCCCGCTCTCGCCGGACCCCTTGATCATTCCATTGCCGGTGGTGTTCGATCTCCAGCAGATCCTCAAATGGTTCGCGCGGCATCCAGAGATCGCCGACTACCTTGACGCCGCGACCAGTGTGACGAAACGGATCCGCCAATTTCCGATTCCCGCTTATGTCGTCAAACAGGGCAGCCCGGACGTCCTGCAGGACATTTTCGACCGCATGAACAACTACGGGAAGAGACTCAAGCGTGCCGAGGTGTTCTCGGCCCTATATGCGGGTGATGAGGCGAAGCAGGACGAGACTCTCACGATCGAGCGGATCGCCCACGGGATCAATGTCGAGCGGCAGTTTGGTGGGATTGACGACGATACTATCCTGAGGGCGATCCTGGCCCGGCGTGGCCCTGATGTCACACGGGATATCCACCATGAATTCGAGGATGGTCGTGAGGATCGCGACGCGGCCTACAAGGCGGGCGAGGAAGCCCTGCTGCGAGCCGTGACGTTCGTCCAGGAGAAGGTGGGCGTCCCGCACTTCCAGTTGTTGCCCTATCGTTTCCTCCTGGTGGTGTTGTCGCGCTTCTTCGCTCATCACCCTGACCCCGGGCCGGATGCTTTGGATGCCCTCAGGCGCTGGTTCTGGCGTGCCTCGGTAGTGGGGCCCTACATCTTCCGCGGCAGCGCCACGGGGGCGATGAGGACTCAAAACTACAAAATTTCTCCCCGTTCGATGAGTGAATCGCTGCAAGGCCTCATCGACGTGGTCGAGAGATCCGAGCGTTCCGTTCCCAATGCGGCGCGCCTTCGGACGAATGAGGGAGCCGGCAAGATCATCCTGTGTTCACTCTGGGCCCTGGGGCCGCGCGACCTGGTGGCGGCGGACAGTATCGAACAGCCCCGCCTGGCTCGCTCTATCGGCGATTCCAATACCGCGGCCACGGCGATCGGCTACATCGTCAACCCCAGAAATGTGGGAAGTAGCCACAGGTTCTCGGCCGGGAATCGGATCATTCTCAGTTCGGATAAACTCCCCGCCAATGAGGTGGACAGCCTTATCGCTATGCAGCCGATGCATCTCGGGGATGCCGAATGGAGGGATATTCTCGCATCTCATGCGATCACCATCGATATGGCTGCCATGCTTGCCGCGGGGAGGACGGTAGAGTTCCTCAAGTTGCGCGAACAGGCCGTCCAGGAGAGTCTTCAGAATTTCCTTACCGAGATGTGCGGTTGGAATTTCGAGACCATTGAGGCATTGCTGGATCGGCAGGGAGACGAGAATGAATCCGGAGTGACGGACTGACGCTCCGGGTGCCCGCGGCGGTGGTGGTGATACTGGTTCGGTGCTGATCCTATGGCGTCCGGAAGTGTGACTTCCTGGGTCGCAACGGTGTGGTGGAGTTCCGCTGCAACGTCTGACGGCCGGCCGCCGCCGCGTACCCGGACCGCCCGGGCCCCGTGTTCGTACGGGGTCCGGGCGGTGCGGTGTTTCCGGGGTCAGCCGACGGTGACGGTGAGGAGGCCGTCGGGGGCGGCGGTGACGGTGACGGTGGTGAGGGTGTCGGCGTGGGCGTCCGGGTGGTGGGGGAGGGCGCGCGGGCCGACGCCGACGACGCGGACGCCGGCGGCCTTGGCGGCGGCGATGCCGGCGCCGGAGTCCTCGAAGGCGAGGCAGTCGGCGGGGGCGAAGCCGAGGTCGGCGGCGCCCTTGAGGAAGCCCTCGGGGTCGGGCTTGCTGGCGCCGACGGACTCGGCGGTGACCAGGACGGACGGCATCGGGAGCCCGGCGGCGGTCATCCGGATCCGGGCGAGCGGCAGGTCGGCGGAGGTGACCAGGGCGTGCGGGAGGCCGGTCAGCGAGGCGAGGAAGGCGGCGGCGCCGGGCACCGGGACGACGCCCTCGGTGTCGGCGCGCTCCTCGGCGAGGATCCGCTCGTTGTCGGCCAGGTTGAGCTCGGCCGGGCGGTCGGGCAGCAGGAGGGCCATGGTCGCGTGGCCCTGGCGGCCGTGGGCGACGGCGAGCACCTCGGCGGGGTCCAGGCCGTTCCGCTCGGCCCAGCGGCTGAAGCAGCGCTCGACCACGGCGTCGGAGTTGACGAGGGTGCCGTCCATGTCCAGGAGGAGGGCGCGGGCGGTCAGCCGGACGGGGGCAGCGGTCATGGGGCGGCTCCTCGGGGAGTGTGGCGACGGGAGAGCCGGAGAATGCGAGCTCTTTGTTTCTCGATGATACAAAAGATCATCCGAGCAGGTGGGCATTGACCGCCCGGGCCTCCTCGGCCAGCTCCGACAGCTCCACCACCTCGACCCCGGCCGCCGTCAGCAGCGCGGTGCCCTGGCAGTCGGTGACGAACAGGTCCGGCTCGCGCCAGGCGACCACCACCCGCGGCACGCCCGCCGCGAGGAGCAGCCGGGCGCACGGCATCGGCCGCGAGGCGCGCTGCCCGCAGGGCTCCAGCGAGCTGTAGACCGTCGCCCCGCGCAGCCGCGGGTCGCCCGCCGGGAGCTTGGCCAGCGCCGCCTCCTCGGCGTGGTCGTGCGGGTCCGCCTCCCGGCTGTAGCCCTCCGCCAGCACCGTGCCGTCGGCGCCGACGATCACCGCGCCGACCGAGAAGGCCGTCCCGGACGGCGGGCAGCGGCGGGAGAGCTCGACGGCCCGGCGCAGGTGGTCGAGGTCGGTGGAGGCGGACTGGGTCACGGCGCGGGCTCCTTCGGGGCGTACCTGAGCAGGACGACGTCGCCCACGGTACGTGCCTCCAGCAGCCACATCCGTCGGGCCGGACCGCCCGGGAACGCCGCCGGGCGGACGAACCGGGGTGCGTCGGCCTGGCCGACCAGCAGCGGGGCGACGGCCAGCTGGAGCTCGTCCGCCAGGCCCTGGGCCAGGAACTGGGTGTGCACGCCCCCGCCGCCCTCGACCATCAGCCGGCGCACCCCGCGGGCGCCCAGGTCGTCCAGCACCGCGCCGAGGTCCACCGCGTCGCCCAGCGCGACCACCTCGGCCAGCCCGTCCAGCCGGGGGCGAAGCACCGCCGCCCCGGCCTCCGTGGTGTAGGCGAGCCGGGCGCCGCCGGTGTGCCAGAAGCGCAGGCCGGCGTCGAGTTCGCCGCTCGCGCTGAGCGTCACCTTCAGCGGGTACTCGGGCCGGCCGGCCGCCAGCCGGGCGGCCCGGCGCCCGGGGTCGTTGACCAGCAGCCGGGGGTTGTCGGCGCGCAGCGTGTTGCCGCCGACCAGGACGGCGTCGGCGGCGGCGCGCTCCTCGTCGACCCGGTCGAAGTCGGCGGCGTTGGAGAGCAGCAGCCGGTCGGGGGAGGCGTCGTCGAGGTGGCCGTCGAGCGAGACGGCGGCGCTCAGCAGGACGTAGGGGCGCGGGCCGGGCATGGGCGGGGACCGTTCTGTCGGGGGCGCCTCCACGGTACGGCGGCCGGGTGCGGCCCCGGCCCATAGCGACCGGAATGCGAGACGGATCTTCTCGCTATCCGGGACGAGGAGTAGCGTCGGGGGTGTCGCGGAGTACCGCGGCCGACCGCACCCAGGGGGGACCTCATGACCGGACCGCAGCCCGCCGCCGTCTACACCCACGGCCACCAGGAGGCCGTGCTGCGCTCGCACCGCTCCCGCACCGCCGCCGACTCGGCCGGCTACCTGCTGCCCGAACTGCGGCCCGGCCAGGCCCTGTTGGACGTCGGCTGCGGTCCCGGCACGATCACCGCGGACCTGGCCGCGCTGGTCGGCCCGCAGGGGCGGGTGGTCGCGGTGGACGCCTCCGCCGAGGTGCTGGAGCAGGCCGCCGGACACGTCGCCGGGCGGGGGCTGTCCAACGTCGCCTTCGAGTGCGCCGACGTGCACCGGCTGCCGTACCGGGACGGCGAGTTCGACGTGGTGCACGCCCACCAGGTGCTCCAGCACGTGGCCGACCCGGTGGCCGCGCTGCGCGAGCTGCGGAGGGTGACGGCGCCGGGCGGCGTGGTCGCGGTCCGCGATGTCGACTACGCCTCGATGACCTGGTTCCCGGAGGCGCCCGCGCTGGACCGGTGGCTGGAGCTGTACCGGCGGACCGCCCGCGCCAACGGCGGCGAGCCGGACGCCGGCCGGCGGCTGTTGTCCTGGGCCCGCGCCGCCGGCTTCACCGAGGTCACCGCGAGCTCCTCCACCTGGACGTTCGCGACGCCCGAGCAGCGCGCCTGGTGGGGCGGGATGTGGGCGGACCGGGTGACGGGCACTGCGCTGGGCCGGACGGCGGTCGGGCTGGGCTTCGCGGAGCAGGACGAGCCGGAGCGGATCGCGGACGGCTGGCGGGAGTGGAGCGCCGCCGGGGACGGCTGGTTCTCGATGCTGCACGGGGAGGTCCTGGCCCGCGGCTGAGCGGGCGGAGGGCGGCCCGGAAAGGTCGGGCAGGCGTTCGGAAAGATCGGGTAAAGTCGCGCGACCGTTCAGATCGGGCCCGTGAGGGTCCGTTCGGGTCCGAGCCGTGGCGCGGAGCCATGGTGCCGAGCGCCGAGCCGATGCCCGCCCCGGTGGGTTGGGGGAGTCCACGTGTCCAAGCCTGAGTCCGAGCCGCCCGTCCCGGGGCCGGAGCCGGAGCCGTCCGCGGCCACGGGAACCGACGCGGGTACGGGCGCGGATGCTGGCGCGGGGGGTACGGACGCGACGGAGGCGCCGACGGCCGGTCAGGACCCCCGGGTGGACTTCCGCAAGGCCGCCGCCGAGCCAACGGGGCCGGTCGAGCCCACGAACCCGGCCGAGCCCGCGAGCGCCGCCGAGCCGGTGGCCCCCGCCGCCCCCGCCGACCCCTGGGCCGCCCCCGACCTCTCCGCCGGCCCGTCCGCCGCCCCGGCCCCGGCCCCGCAGGCCGTCCCGCCGTCGGCCGCCCCGCCCCAGCCGCCGCACCCGCTGCCCGCCGGGGGCTGGGCCTCCGTCACCCCCGCCGCCCAGTCCGGCTTCCAGCCCGGCCACCCGTACGCCCCGGCCCCCGGCCAGGGCCCGGCCGGCGCGCCCGGCCCCGGGTTCGTCGGCCCCGGGTTCGTCCCCGGCCCCGCCCCCACCAACGGCTTCGCCGTCGGCTCCCTGGTCACCGGCCTGCTCCTGGTGGCCCCGGTGGCCCTGGTGTTCGGCGTCCTCGCGCTGGTCCAGATCAACCGCCGCAAGGAGCGCGGCTCCGGCATGGCGGTGACCGGCCTGGTGCTCGGCACGATCGGCACGGTGCTGATGGCCCTGCTGCTCGGCGCGGCCGACTTCAGCTCGGCGCGGGCCGGCCGCTCCGGCCTGCCCCCGAAGGCGCCGGCCGGTTCGGTGCACTGGTCCGACCTCAAGGCGGGCGACTGCTACGACTCCCCCCAGGGCGGGTCGACGGCGGACGGGGGCGGCGACGAGACGGTGTACTGGGTGCACCGGGTGGCCTGCACCGAGCCGCACCACGGCGAGGTGGCGGGCACCGCCGACCTCCTGCTCGGCGCCGGCGCCTACCCGGGCGAGCGCGCGGCCCGCGAGTCGGCCGGCCGGCTGTGCCGCCAGGTGCTGAGCGGCTACGCGCTCGACCAGTGGGCCGTCCCCGACGGCATGGAGGACGTCTACCTCTACCCGACCGAGAAGAACTGGGCGTCCGGCTCGCGGTACGTGACCTGCGCCTACGAGGACCGCGAGGACCGGCACCGGGGCACCGTCCGCACCGACCGCAGCCACCTGACCGCGCCCCAGCTGGCCTACCTGGAGGCCGCCCGGACCTTCAACGACGACTACCTGGACCAGCCGGAGCGGGAGGTCGCCGAGGCCGAGGCCGACTACCGGGCCTGGGCGCGCCGGGTGGCCTCTGCCTCCCGCACCCAGGCGGCGGTGCTGGCCAGGACGGGGGTGGCCTGGCCGGCCGACGTCCAGCCGAGGATCGCCAAGCTGGCCGAGGCCAAGTCGCAGGCGGCCGCGGCATGGGACGCCGCGGCCTCCGGCACCGACCTGGCGGGCGACCTCCGCAAGGCCAGGGCGCTGGAGGCCAGGACGACGCCGACGGCCCTGGAGATCCGCCGCGGGCTGGACCTGTCGACCGGGGAGCAGGCGCCCGACCTGCGGGTCTGAGCCGTCCGGAGGCGCGGTTACCGGCCGTTGACCGGGCCCGTACCTGCCGGTAACCCGTCGGCCGTACGGTCGTGGGCACGTCCCCGGCCCGACCCCCACGCGAGCCGGGGACCAGCCCGTCCGCCCCGGGGCGGGCCGGCCCGGGGGAGCCCCCGGTACCCTCCGGCCATGGGTACCCACCGGGTGATGCGGCAGGACGACAACGGCAACCGCTTCCTGGTCGCCAAGGACCTCGACCGGGCGGAGGCCCGGCGGCTGGCCGCCGAGTTCGAGGCCCGCGGCCACAAGCAGCTGTACTGGGTCGAGGAGGACGGGGAGGCGGCCCGGCCCGAACCGGCGGACGGGACGGTCCGCAACGCCTGAGCCCTCCGCAGCCCCGAGCCCTCCGCGGCCCCGAGCCCTCCGCAGCGCCCGAGCCCTCCGCGGACGCCCGGGCCCGACCGCAGACCGTAGGGTCGGGCCCATGGACGCGACCCACGACCCCGCCCCCGACGCCCCCGCCGCCCCGCCCCGGATCGTGGTCGGTGGTGCGCTGGTCCACCGCGGCCGGGTGCTCGCCGCCCGGCGCAGCGCGCCCGAGGCGGTGGCCGGCCGGTGGGAGTTCCCCGGCGGGAAGGCCGAGCCGGGGGAGACCGAGGCGCAGGCGCTGGAGCGGGAGCTGCTGGAGGAGCTCGGCGTCCGGGCGCGTGCGCTGGTCCGGCTGCCGGGCGCGTGGGCCGTGCGCCCCGGCCTGGAGCTGCGCTTCTGGGCCGCCGAATTGCTGTCCGGCGAGCCGCGCGCACTGCAGGACCACGACGCGCTGCGCTGGCTGGGCCCGGACGAGCTGGACGCCGTGGACTGGATCGACCACGACCGTGACGTGCTGCCGCACGTCGCCCGGCTGCTCGCGGGCGCCCCGGCGGGCGCCGCCGAAAGCGCGTCGGCGGTGGGCGACGCGCAGTCCGCCGGGTAGGTCAATCGGACAAGACGACCCGGGGGCCGGGATAGCCTGGATGCTGCTGGGTATGTCACTTTTCGGCACTATTCGTCACCATCGGTGAGCCGTCCCCAGCCGGCGACGCCGATCCCGACCAGAGCCGGAGGCCCCGTCGGTGTCGAGTACCGGGAACGGCGGCGGGGGAGAGCGGCGGGCAGGCTCCGCGGGGAGCGCCGCCGCCCGCGCCCGACTGCGCCGCGCCGCCCGTCCGGCCGCCCCCCAGTCGTCGGCCGCCCGCCGCCGGGGCACCGTCGAGGCCCCCGACACCGCGCGGCCCGACACCGTACGGCCCGACCAGCCGGCGCCGACCCTGGCGGTGGCCGAGCCGGGCACCCGGGGCGGCCTGCGCGGACGCCCCGCCCGGCCGTTCCCCGGCGGTCCGGCCGATGCCACGGGCACCCCCGGCACGCCCGCCGGCGGCAGCCTGCTGGACATGCTCAAGGTCGCCATCGCGATCCTGGACACCGCGGGCCGGGTGGTGCTCTGGAGCCCCGCCGCCGAGGAGCTGCTCGGCTGGCCGAACGAGCTGCTGGTCGGCCGCCGGATCGAGGAGCTGATCCCCGACCGGGAGCAGGTCGCCCGGATCCGGGGCGCGATCCAGGACACCCTGCGGCACGGCCGCTGGGCCGGCTACGCCGAGCTGCGCGACCGGGACGGCGCCCCGGTCGCCGTGGACGCCCGGATCTCCCTCCTGGTGGACGGCGACGGCACCCCGTTCCTCCAGGTCAACATGGCCGAGGCGGCCGCCGTCCAGGCCGTCGAACGGGACCTCGCGGTGCGCGACGCGCTGTTCGAGCAGTCCCCGCTGGGCATCGCCATCATGGACACCGGCCTGCGCTACACGGCCGTCAACCGGACCCTCGCCGAGATGAACGGCGTCGCCCCGGACGACCACGTCGGCCGCACCACCGGCGAGACCCTGCCGGAGCGGGCCGCCGACGAGATCACCGCCATCCAGCGCCAGGTGCTGGCCACCGGCGAGCCGGTCATCGACGTCACCCTGGCCTCCCCGGTCACCACCCGGGCCGGCTACCGCTCGATCTCCTACAGCCGGATGACGGACCGCTCCGGCCGGGTGCTCGGCATCTCCGGCACCGTGATGGACGTGACCGAGCGCTACCGGGCGGTCGCCAAGGTCGAGCACGCCCGGCGCCGGCTCTCGCTGCTCAACGAGTTCGGCTCCCGGGTCGGCGACCTGCTGGACGCCTCCCGGATCGCCCAGGAGCTGGCCGGCTCGGTCGTCCCCCGGCTGACCGACCACTCGGCGGTGGTCCTGCTCCAGGCCGTCGCGCACGGCGACGACCTGCCCCGGCACGGCCACGACCGGCGCACCTCGCTGCTCCAGCTCGGCACCGCCTCCGTCCAGGACGGCCCCGAGGTGGACGTGATGCTGCGCCGCGGCGCCCGGATCACCTTCGCCGAGGAGTCGGTCTGCGGCCGGGTGCTGCGCACCGGCGTGCCCGAGCTGCTGTCCGGCGCCGACCAGCTGGACGACGTCACCTACCCCGGAGACCCGAAGATGCAGGCCGCCCGGGACCTGGGCGTGCACTCGATGCTGGTCGTGCCGCTGCGCGCCCGCGGCATCGTGATCGGCCTGCTGCTGGTCAGCCGGGCCGGCTACCGCGAGGGCTTCGACCGGGACGACCTGGCCTTCACCGTCGAACTGGCCGACCGGGCCGGCAGCTCGCTGGACAACGCCCGCCTCTACGCCCGCGAGCGCACCGCCGCGCTCACCCTCCAGCGCACCCTGCTCCCGCAGCAGGTCCCGCAGCCCACCGGCGTCGAGGTCGCCTACCGGTACGTGCCCGGCAGCAGCGGCACCGAGGTCGGCGGCGACTGGTTCGACGTCATCCCGCTGCCCGGCGACCGCACCGCGCTGGTGGTCGGCGACGTGATGGGCCACGGCCTGCGGGCCGCCGCCACGATGGGGCGGCTGCGCACCGCCGTCCGGGTGCTGGCCGCCCTCGACCTGCCGCCGGACGTCCTGCTGCGGCACGTCCACGAGCTGGCCGACGACCTCGCCCAGGGCCCGGACGAGGCGCTGCTGGCCACCTGCGTCTACGCGGTCTTCGACCCGGCGACGGCCCGGCTCACCGTCGCCAAGGCCGGGCACATCCCGCCGGTGCTGGTGGTGCCGGGCGAGGACGCCGCGGAGCCGACCCGCACCGGCGGCCCGCTGCCCGGCGGCGCCGGCCGCATCCTCGACCTGCCCTCCGGCGCCCCGCTCGGGGTGGGCGGAGTCCCGTTCGAGTCGGTCGAACTGAAGATCCCCGAGGGCAGCCTGCTGGCGCTGTGCACCGACGGCCTGGTCGAGTCCCGGGACAAGGACCTGGACGTCGGCCTCGGCCGGCTGGTCACCGTGCTCCAGGGGCCGCACGCCTCCATCCAGGCCGCCTGCGAGGCGGTGCTGGACACCATGGAGCAGGGCCGGGAGCCGGACGACGTCGCGCTGCTGCTGGCCCGGCTCGGCCACGGCCAGGCCGGCACCCCGACGGTGGGCTGGACCCTGCCGGCCGAGCCCACCGCCGTCTCCCGGGCCCGCCGGCTGGTCCGCGCCACGCTCGTCGAGTGGGGCGTCGAGGAGCTCACCGACACCGCCGAGCTGCTGGTCAGCGAGCTGGTCACGAACGCCATCCGGTACGCCAGCGCCCCCATCGGGGTGCGGCTGACGCTCGGTGAGACGCTGCTGGTCGAGATCTCCGACCCGCTGCCCGACCCGCCCCGGGAGCGGCACGCGGCCGAGGCCGACGAGGGCGGGCGCGGCCTGGAGCTGGTCCACCGGCTGGCACTGCGCTGGGGCGCCCGGGCCGAGGGCATCGGCAAGGTGGTCTGGTTCGAGCAGGCGCTGCCGGGTAGTGAGCCCGATGGATCGTGAGCGGAACGAACAGCAGGGGAGCGGGGTCGCATATGCCATCGGGCGCTCAGGGGGAGCGCGCGCTCCGGAAGGGGGCGCGAGCGTGGCATTGTGGTTGCGCGGGCGGTAGGACAAAAACCTTCGCCCGATCTGATGTTGTGATGTTGAGGGCGTGTGAACGTACCCCTCGATGATGAATACTCGGTCTTCTCGACATCCGGACGGTCGCGGGTTGGAGGGGTCGGTCCGTTGAACAGCACTCCGGCGCGGAGCGTGTCGCCGAGCAGCAGCGGTCATGCCGCTGTACCCGGGCAGGCCGGTTCCGCGCACCTGTCCGTACCGGACGGCGCGGTCGCCGGGCGCGGCCACCACCCCGTCGCCGAGGATCGCGCCTGGGGCGCCGGCGACCCCGGCTCGATCTACGACTACATCCGGGTCGCCACCTTCGCGATCGGCCCCGACGGGCGGATCAGCCAGTGGAGCGAGCGCGCCGCCGAGTTCTTCGGCATCCCGGCCGCCGAGGCCGTCGGCGCCGACCCGGTCACCACCTTCGTCCCCCGCGAGCTCTGGCAGCGCGGCCGGGCCCGGCTGGAGCGCACCCTGGCGGGCGAGGAGTGGGTCGGCACCACCCCGTACCGGGACGCCGACGGCGGCGAGGGCCTCGCCGAGCTCTACCTGATGCCCGACAGCGCCCTGCCCACCGCGGGCGCCACCTGCCTGGCCGTCGACCTCGGGCGGCTGCGCCGGATCGAGACCGACCTGGCCGCCTCCGAGGCCGTCTTCGGGCAGACGCCCACCGGCTTCGTGCTGTTCGACGACCGGCTGCGGCTGCAGCGGGTCAACGACGCCTTCGCCTCCGGGATGGGACTGGTCCCCACCGACCTGGAGGGCCTCACCCCGCACGACCTCTTCCCGCCGTCCGAGGCGGACCGGCTCACCGCCGCCCTGCGCAAGGTCGTGGCCACCGGCGAGCCCGTCTTCGACCTGCGCTTCCACGGCGCCGTCCCGACCCGCGAGGGCAACCGGCTCTGGGCCGTCTCGCTGTACCGCCTGAACGGCTCCGCCGGGCAGACCATGGGCGTCGCCGGGCAGGTCTCCGACGTCACCAGCCGGCACGTCGCCGAGCGCGAGGCCGACGGGGTGCGCCGCAACCTGGCCCTGCTCAACGAGGCCAGCGCGCACATCGGCTCCACGCTCGACCTGGAGACCACCGCCAAGGAACTGCTGGACGTCGTCGTCCCGCCGTTCTGCGACCTCGCGACCGTCGACCTCTACACCGCGCTGCTCTCCGGCGAGACCGTGCCCAGCGCCGGCCGGCTCGGCGACACCGTGCTCACCGACGGCAGCGGCGAACTGCGCCGGGTCGCCGTCTCCAGCGTGGTCGGCGGCGCCTCCTCGGTGCTCGGCTCGGTCACCGGCCTGCCGATCGCCGAGGCCGGCGGCACCCTCTGCTACCCGCGCCGCTCCCCGCACGCCCGGGCGCTGCGCACCGGCCGCAGCGTCGTCCCCGAGCCCGGGCGCGACCCGCTGCTGCGCTCCACCCTGATCGTCCCGCTGGTCGCCCGTGACCAGGTGCTCGGCCTGGTCCAGCTCTCCCGGGCGATCGGCAGCGAGCCCTTCGACGCCCGCGACGTCGCGATCGCCGAGGAACTGGTCGCCCGTGCCGCCGTCTGCATCGACAACGCTCGGCTCTACCGGCGCGAGCACGAGCGGGCGCTGATCCTCCAGCGCAGCCTGCTGCCCCCGGGCAACCCGGCCGCCAGCGGCCTGGAGATCGCCTGCCGCTACCTGCCCAGCAACAACAACACCGAGGTCGGCGGCGACTGGTTCGACGTCATCCCGCTGCCCGGCAACCGCACCGCGCTGGTCATCGGCGACGTGATGGGCCGCGGTCTGCGCGCCGCCGTCGCGATGGGCCAGCTGCGCACCGCCGTCCGCACCCTGGCGATGCTCGACCTCGACCCCGCCGAGGTGCTCGGCGCCCTGGACGAGATCGCCCGCGGCCTCGGCGACGACTCGGTGCCGGCCGGCCCGCCCACCCCGTACGGGCGGCTCACCTCGACGGCCGACGAGGAGGCCCGCGAGGTCTACCTGGCGACCTGCGTCTACGCGGTCTACGACGCCGTCACCCGCCGCTGCGTCTTCGCCAACGCCGGCCACCTGCCGCCCGTCCTGCTCAGCCCCGGCGAGAGCTCCCGGATGCTCGACGTGCCGCCCGGCCTGCCGCTCGGCGTCGGCGGCGAGCCCTTCGAGGAGGTCGAGCTGACCCTCCCGGACGGCGCCGTGCTCGCGCTCTACACCGACGGCCTGGTGGAGAGCCGCAAGCACCAGCTGGACGAGGGCCTGCGGGCCTTCCGCTCCGCGCTCTCCGACGGGGGCAAGGGGCTGGAGGACCTCTGCGACCACGTGCTCGGCGAGCTCAACCCGCACCACGGCGAGGACGACATCGCCCTGCTGATGGCCAAGGTGCACGCCTTCCCCGAGGACGCCGTCGGCAACTGGTTCCTGCCGCCCGAGCCCACCTCGGTGGCCAAGGCCCGCGAGCTGGCGTGCAGCTGGCTGCTGGCCCGGGGGCTGGACGAGCTGGTCGACACCACCGAGCTGCTGGTCAGCGAGCTGGTCACCAACGCGCTCAAGCACGGGCGGGGCGAGATCCGGCTGCGGCTGCTGCGCGAGCGCGGCCTGGTCTGCGAGGTCTGGGACGACGGCTACGCGCAGCCCCGGCAGCGGCGCGCGCAGGAGACCGACGAGGGCGGGCGCGGCCTGCAGCTGGTCAGCCTGCTGGCCGAGCGCTGGGGCAGCCGGCGCACGCCCAAGGGCAAGATCGTCTGGTTCGAGCTCGGGCTGTAACGGCCCGGAGCGGTGGGCCGGACGGGTGCAGTCGCCCGGCCGCCCGCCGTGTCGGCACGGGCCGGGCGCCCGGGGCGGCGTTCGATGGCCGCCATGCGCGTCCGCCAGCTCACCGCCGCAGCCGCCGCGCTGCTGCTCGCCGCCGGTCTCGGCGGCTGCTCCGACGACCCGGGCCCCGCCCGCACCCCCGCCGCCGTGCCCGCCCCGGCCGAGCCCACCGCCACCACCGGGGACGTCGGGCCGGTCGACCGCGCCGCCGTCCGGGACGGCGGCACGCTGCGCTGGGCCCTCGACCGCGTCCCGGCCACGCTGAACGTCTACCAGGGCGCGGCGACCGCCGACTCGGCGCTGCTCGCCCACGCGCTGTACCCCTCGCTGTTCCGGCCCGACGAGCACGGCCGGCTCGCCCCCGACCCGGACTACCTGGAGGGCGCCGAGTCCACCCCGCCCGGGCAGTCGCCGCAGGTGGTGACGTACCGGCTGAACCCGCGCGCCGTCTGGAGCGACGGCACCCCGGTCTCGGCCGCCGACCTCGACGCCCAGCGGACCGCGCTGTCCGGCCTGGACCCCGCGTACCGGGGCGGGCGGGCGGCCGGGTACGACGCCGTCGAGTCGGTCGCCCCGGGCGCCGACCCGCACGAGGTGCGGGTGACCTTCCGGCGGCCGTACGCGGAGTGGCGCTCGCTGTTCGGGCCGCTCTACCCGGCCGCCGAGACGGCCACCCCGGCCGACTTCGACCGGGCGCTGACCGGCGGCGACCGGCCGAGCGCCGGGCCGTACACCCTCTCCCGGTACGACGCCGAGGGCGGGACGGTCACCGTGGTGCGCAACCCGCTCTGGTGGGGCGAGCCGGCGAAGGCCGACCGGATCGACTTCCTCGCCTCGCCGCCCGAGCAGCGGCTGGACGCGCTGGACCAGGACCGGCTGGACGTCGCCCCGCTCACCGCGGCGGTGGACCGGGCGGTGCCGGCCCCGGCCGCCGATGCCTCCTCCGCTCCCGCCTCCGCCTCACCCTCCGTCGCGCCGCCGCCCGAGGCCGCGCCCGAGTCGGCGGCGCTGGCGCTGCGGCGGGCCGAGTCGCTGCCCGGCGTCACCGTGCACCGGGCCGCCGCGGCCTCGCTCACCCAGCTCACCCTCAACGCCGAGCGCGCCCCGCTGACCGACCCGCTGGTGCGCCGGGCCCTCACCCGGGCCGTCGACCGGCAGCGGATCGCCGCCGCCGCGCTCACCCCGCTCGGCCTGCCCGCCGCGCCGCTGGGCAGCCACCTGCTCGCCGGCGACCAGGAGGGCTACCGGGACAACAGCGGCGCGGTCGACCAGGCGGACCCGGGCCTGCTGCTGGACGAGGCGGGCTGGATGCGGCCCACCGGCGGGGGCGTCCGGAGCAGGGGCGGCAAGCCGCTCTCCCTCTCGCTGCTGCTCCCGGCCGGTTCGGCGACCGCCAAGCGCACCGCCGACGCGCTCACCGCCGGCCTCGGGGACGCCGGGATCGCGGTGCGACAGGTGCCCGTGTCCGCCGAGTCCTTCGTCGGGGAGCACCTGGCGGCCGGGGACTACGACCTCGCGCTCTTCTCCCGGCCGGTCGGCCCCAGCCCGGCGAGCGAACAGCGCCCCGCCTACGCCAAGCCCCGGCCGGACCCCGACGGAGTGCCGGACCCGGGCGGCAACTTCGGCCGCGGCGGCACCGAGGAGATCGACCGGCTGTTCGACCGGGCGGCCGCCGAACCGGACCCGGCGGCCCGGCTCGACCTGCTCCAGGAGGCGGACGTACGGATCTGGCAGCTCGGGCACTCGGTGCCGCTCTACCAGCGGCCGGAGCTGGTCGGGGTCCGGACCGGGGTGGTCGGCGCGGGCGCGTACGGCTTCGGGTGGCCGCGCTTCCAGGACGTGGGCTGGGGCGGGTAGGGCTTCCCCGGCGGGGCGGCGCACGGCGTCGGCGGACGCCTCCCGGAGACCGCTCCGGGGGCGTCCGCCCGGGGCGTGGGCCGGGCCGTCGGAGCACGAACGGAAGGGGGCCGGAGCCCGGTCGCCGGGTGGCCGCCGTGTGATCCGCCTGTGATCTTGATCCCCTGCGACCTGCTCGTTTCTGCTCACCTGGGCGCTTCCCCGTACGATAGGAGGAAGCCGAGGCATGTCGATATGCCCGGCGGGTGGACCGGTAGTAGCAGGCGGAACGGGTGGCAGCGGCCGAAAGGGCCGCAAGTGCGCGTCTCGCGGCCGGGCGCCGTAACCCACGATTCCGGGAGAATCCGCTAGGCATGCCCACGCGCAACGACATCCGTAACGTCGCCATCGTCGCCCACGTCGACCACGGCAAGACCACGCTGGTCGACGCCATGCTCAAGCAGGCCGGCGCCTTCGCAGCCCACCAGCAGCTCGATGACCGGATGATGGACTCCAACGACCTGGAGCGCGAGAAGGGCATCACCATTCTCGCGAAGAACACCGCGGTCAAGTACCACCCCAAGGATGGTGGCGCGCCGATCACCATCAACATCATCGACACCCCGGGCCACGCCGACTTCGGTGGCGAGGTCGAGCGCGGTCTGTCGATGGTGGACGCGGTCGTCCTCCTGGTCGACGCCTCCGAAGGCCCGCTGCCGCAGACCCGGTTCGTGCTCCGCAAGGCGCTCACCGCCCGCCTGCCCGTCATCCTCTGCATCAACAAGACCGACCGTCCGGACTCCCGGATCGACGAGGTCATCAACGAGACCTACGACCTGTTCCTGGACCTGGACGCGGACGAGGACCAGATCGAGTTCCCGATCGTCTACGCCTGCGCCCGTGACGGCGTCGCCTCGCTGACCAAGCCGGAGAACGGCACCGTCCCGGCCGACAGCACCAGCCTGGAGCCCTTCTTCTCCACCCTGCTGGAGCACGTCCCGGCCCCCAGCTACGACGAGGACGCCCCGCTCCAGGCCCACGTCACCAACCTGGACGCCGACAACTTCCTCGGCCGCATCGCGCTGCTCCGCGTCGAGCAGGGCGAGCTGCGCAAGGGCCAGACCGTGGCCTGGATCAAGCGTGACGGCTCGATCCAGAACGTCCGCATCTCCGAGCTGCTGATGACCGAGGCGCTCACCCGCAAGCCGGCCGAGGTGGCCGGCCCCGGTGACATCTGCGCCGTCGCCGGCATCGGCGAGATCATGATCGGCGAGACCCTGGCCGACCCGGAGAACCCGATCGCGCTGCCGCTGATCACGGTGGACGAGCCGGCCATCTCGATGACCATCGGCACCAACACCTCGCCGCTGGTCGGCCGTGGCGGCAGCGGCAAGGGCGCGGACGCCAAGGCCGGCGTCAAGGTGGACCGCAAGGTCACCGCCCGCCAGGTGAAGGACCGCCTGGACCGCGAGCTGATCGGTAACGTCTCGCTGCGCGTGCTCGACACCGAGCGTCCGGACGCCTGGGAGGTGCAGGGCCGCGGTGAGCTGGCGCTGGCCATCCTGATCGAGACCATGCGCCGCGAGGGCTTCGAGCTGACCGTCGGCAAGCCGCAGGTGGTCACCAAGCAGGTCAACGGCAAGACCCACGAGCCCGTCGAGCGCCTCACGGTGGACGTGCCCGAGGAGCACATGGGTGCCGTCACCCAGCTCATGGGCATCCGCAAGGGCCGGATGGACAACATGTCCAACCACGGCTCGGGCTGGGTCCGGATGGAGTTCGTCGTGCCGTCCCGCGGCCTGATCGGCTTCCGTACCGAGTTCCTCACCAACACCCGCGGCACCGGCATCGCGCACTCGATCCACGAGGGTCACGAGCCGTGGTTCGGCAACCTGACCACCCGCAACAACGGTTCGCTGGTCGCCGACCGGGCCGGTGTGGTCACCGCCTTCGCGATGACCAACCTGCAGGAGCGCGGCGTGCTCTTCTGCGAGCCGGGCACCGAGGTGTACGAGGGCATGATCGTCGGTGAGAACTCGCGTGCCGACGACATGGACGTGAACATCACCAAGGAGAAGAAGCTCACCAACATGCGCTCGGCGAACGCCGACGTGGCCGAGTCGATCGTCCCGCCGCGCAAGCTCTCGCTGGAGCAGTCGCTGGAGTTCTGCCGCGAGGACGAGTGCATCGAGGTGACCCCGGAGACGGTTCGCATCCGTAAGGTCGTCCTCGACCAGAAGGACCGCGGTCGCACCGCCTCGCGCGCCAAGAAGGCGTGATCCGGACGCACTGAACGGCCATTGGCCGGAATGATTCGCCCCCCTTTCCCATGGAGAGGGGGGCGAACTTTTTCAACTACTCCAAGTTGTCGGGGCCGCTATTCACGGAATAGCGCTCATCACACCCAGGTGTCCGCTGAGCGGACGTGACAGTTCGTCATCCGTGACGACTGTCCGTTTGGTGCCTGTCTGGCTATGTCTCAAATGTCCGGTTTTCGAAACTTACCGACTGTTCATGTGACCTAATTGAGATCGTCACTGGTCACTTTCGTGTCCGTGCGTGACGGATAGTGGGTGCAGTCAGGCTCGGGTCAAGGGTGAACGCGCAGGGGTGCGCGCCGAAACCACGAGCGCGGACGGCACAGCGGGTCCGGTGGGAACCGTTCCGCAGTGCCCTCCTCGTTGCAACGTCGAATTCAGGAGGCACACCGATGCGCGGTGCGAGCCAGGCCAAGTGGGTTGTCGCAGCTGTTGCTGTCGCCCTCGCTGCGACTGCGTGCAGCAGCAGCGACTCCTCCGGGGGCAGCTCCGACAGCGCTGCGGTCGACCCGGGCGCCAGCTTCAGCTACCAGAGCGCGGAGCCGCAGCGCCCGCTCCAGCCGGCCAACGCCATGGAGAACCAGGGCGGCCGTATCGTCAAGCAGCTCTTCAAGGGCCTCGTCGACTACGACCCCGCGACCGGTGCGCTGCGCAACCAGGTGGCCGACAAGATCGAGACCACCGACGCCAAGAACTACACCGTCACGCTGAAGTCCGGTTGGACCTTCCACGACGGCACCCCGGTCACCGCCAAGTCCTTCGTGAGCTCCTGGAACTGGTCGGCCAACCCGAAGAACAACCAGATCAACTCGGACTGGTTCTCCGACATCGTCGGCTACGACGCGGTCCACCCGGACAAGGACAAGGGTGACCCGACGGCCACCGAGATGTCCGGTCTGAAGGTCGTCGACGACACCCACTTCACGATCGAACTGTCCACCCCGGTCTCGTACTTCACGTACAAGCTCGGCTACTCGGCCTTCTTCCCGCTGCCCGAGGGCTTCTTCACCGACCCGGCCGGCTACGGCCAGAAGCCGGTCGGCAACGGCCCCTACAAGTTCGTCTCGTGGGAGCACAACAAGGCCATCACGCTGGCCGCCTACGACAAGTACACGGGCATCGACAAGCCGAAGAACGGCGGCGTCGTCTTCCGGAACTACACCGCCGGTGAGGCCGCGTACAAGGACCTGATGTCCGACACCCTGGACGTCCTGGACCAGGTCGACTCGACCGACCTGCCGAAGTACAAGGACGACCTGGGCAAGCGCGCGGTCGACCAGCCGCAGGGCGCCATCCAGAACATCTCCTTCGCGCTGTACCAGGGCGACTGGAACGCGCAGGGCAAGGAGAAGGTCCGTCAGGGCCTCTCGATGGCGATCGACCGCGACACCATCACCAAGACCGTGCTGAACGGCAACCGCATCCCCGCCGACTCGTTCGTGGCGCCCGGCGTCATGGGCTACAAGGCCGGCACCTGCGGCGACGCCTGCAAGTTCAACCCGGAGAAGGCCAAGCAGCTCATCGCCGAGGGCGGCGGCGTTCCCGGCGGCAAGATCACCATCCTGTACAACTCCGACGGCAGCCACAAGGAGTGGGTGGACGCGGTCTGCAACTCGATCCGCCAGTCGGTCGGCGTCGAGTGCCTCGGTGACCCGAAGCCGGACTTCAAGACCTCGCGTGACCTGGTCACCAACAAGCAGGTCCAGAGCATGATGCGTACCGGCTGGGTGCAGGACTACCCGCTGAACGCCAACTTCCTGCGCGACGTCTACGGCACCGGTGCCGCGGCCAACGACGGCAGCTACTCCAGCCCGGAGTTCGACAAGCTGTCGAAGGAGGCGGACGCCGCCACCACGGTCGAGAAGACCGCGGAGCTCTACCAGCAGGCCGAGGCCGTTCTGGCCAAGGACATGCCGGCCATCCCGCTCTGGTACTACAAGACCAGCTCCGGCTACTCCAAGAACGTCCAGAACGTGAAGTTCAACTCCTTCGGCGACCCGGTCTACACCGACGTCGAGGTCAAGAAGAAGAAGTAATCGGTCGGCACCGCCTGACCCGGTGACAACGGCCGGTGCCCGTCCATCCCCACAAGGGCGAGGACTGGCACCGGCCGTTGGCACGCCGACTTATCTCTTGCCGGGTTGACGGGCCCGGCAGAGTCATACATGGAGGCACGATGGGGCGCTTTGTCGCAAGGCGACTGCTCCAGATGATCCCGGTGTTCCTCGGAACGACCGCACTCATCTTTTTCATGGTGCACTTGCTGCCCGGTGACCCGGTCGCAGCGTTGTGGGGCGACAAGGCGCCGGACCCGGTGCAGGTTGCCGCCCTGAGGCACCAGCAGGGCTTCGACAAGCCGCTGCTGCAGCAGTACCTCAGCTACATGGGGAAGCTGTTCACCGGTGACTTCGGCATCGGCCTGGACCAGCGTCCGGTCATCGACAAGATCACCGAGGCGCTGCCGGTCACGGTCCGGCTGGCGCTGTTCGCGTTCCTCATCGAGATCGTGCTCGGCATCGGGATCGGCCTGTACGCCGGTCTGCGCCGCGGCAAGCTCTTCGACAAGGGCGCCCTGGTCATGACCCTGCTGCTGATCTCGATCCCGGTCCCGGTGCTCGGCTTCATCTTCCAGACGGTCTTCGGGCAGAACCTGAAGTGGGTCACCCCGACGGTCCAGGACAGCAACGACATCACCCAGCTGGTGCTGCCGG
The DNA here is from genome assembly GCF_048159585.1 of Kitasatospora sp. SC0581. NCBI lineage: Bacteria > Bacillati > Actinomycetota > Actinomycetes > Kitasatosporales > Streptomycetaceae > Kitasatospora > Kitasatospora sp. SC0581. The sequence continues at coordinate 23,699 of NZ_JBLRWA010000020.1, forward strand.
CCGTGGTGCTCGGCTCGCTCTCGCTGGCCTACGTCGCGCGCCTCACCCGTACCTCCATCGCCGAGAACATCAAGGCGGACTACGTCCGCACCGCGGTGGCCAAGGGCCTGCCGCGGCGCAAGGTGATCGGTACCCACCTGCTGCGCAACTCGCTGATCCCGGTGGTCACCTTCCTCGGCACCGACCTCGGTGCGCTGATGGGCGGGGCGATCGTCACCGAGGGCATCTTCAACGTCCAGGGTGTGGGCCACGCGCTCTTCCAAGCGATCAACATGAAGGAGGGCGCGACGGTCTCCGGCTTCGTCGCCTTCCTGGTGATCGTCTACCTGGCCGCCGGCCTGCTCGTCGACCTGCTTTACGCGGTCCTGGACCCGAGGATCCGTTATGCCTGACCTGACCGAGAAGAAGACCGCCGGGGACATCCCGGCGCAGCGCGCCGCCACCGCGGCCGCCAAGCCCGAGAAGCCCCGCAGCCTCGGCTCCGACGCGTGGCACGACCTGCGGCGCAAGCCGATCTTCGTGATCTCCGCCGTGCTGATCCTGCTGCTGATCGTCATCGCGATCGCCCCCGGTCTGTTCACCTCGGTGGACCCGCGGGCCGGCGACCTGCGCAACCACTACCTGACGAAGCCGAACTACGGCCACCTGTTCCAGGCGGACTGGTTCGGCTACGACCTCCAGGGCCGCAGCATCTACGCCCGCGTCGTCTACGGCGCCCGCGCCTCGATCATCGTCGGCATCTGCGTCACCCTGGGTGTGACCATCCTCGGCGGCCTGGCCGGCATGGTGGCCGGCTACTTCGGCGGCTGGGTCGACACGATCATCTCCCGCGTCACCGACATCTTCTTCGGCATCCCGCTGCTGCTCGGCTCGCTGGTGGTCCTGAACGCCTTCACCTCGCGCACCGTGTGGAGCGTGGTCTTCGCGCTGGTCGCCCTGGGTTGGACCCAGATGACCCGTGTCATGCGCGGCTCGGTGATCACGGTCAAGCAGGCCGACTTCGTGACGGCCGCCAAGGCGCTCGGCGCCGGCACCTGGCGGATCATGTTCAAGCACATCCTGCCGAACGCGGTCGCCCCGGTGATCGTCGTCGCGACCATCGCGCTCGGCGGCTACATCGCCACCGAGGCGACGCTGAGCTTCCTCGGCATCGGTCTTCAGGACCCGACCATCTCCTGGGGCATCGACATCAACTCGGCCCAGAAGGTGATCCGTACGGCTCCGTTCGCCCTGTTCTTCCCCGCCGGAATGCTGAGCCTTACCGTGCTCGCGTTCATCATGCTCGGCGACGCGGTGCGCGACGCCCTCGACCCGAAGCTCCGCTGAGAGAAGAGGTGACGACCCCGATGACCACCGTGATCGAGAACGACCAGAAGAACGACCGTCTCGAAGTTGGCACTCCTCTTCTCGAGGTGAAGGACCTCCATGTGGAGTTCCACACCCGGGACGGTGTCGCCAAGGCCGTGAACGGCGTCAACTACTCCGTCGCGGCCGGCGAGACGCTCGCCGTGCTCGGCGAGTCCGGCTCCGGCAAGTCCGTGACGGCGCAGACCATCATGGGCATCCTGGACATGCCCCCGGGCAAGGTGACCCAGGGCCAGATCCTGTACCGCGGCAAGGACATGCTCACGATGAGCAACGAGGAGCGGCGCCGGATCCGCGGCCGGAAGATCGCGATGATCTTCCAGGACGCGCTGTCCGCGCTGAACCCGGTGCTCTCCGTCGGCTACCAGCTCGGCGAGATGTTCCGCGTGCACCAGGGCGCCTCCCGCAAGGAGGCGAAGGAGAAGGCCATCGAGCTGATGGACCGGGTGCGCATCCCCGCCGCCCGGGAGCGGGTGAACGACTACCCGCACCAGTTCTCCGGCGGCATGCGCCAGCGCATCATGATCGCGATGGCGCTGTCGCTCCAGCCCGACCTGATCATCGCGGACGAGCCCACCACCGCCCTGGACGTGACCGTCCAGGCCCAGGTGATGGACCTGCTCGCCGAGCTGCAGGCCGAGTACAACATGGGCCTGATCCTGATCACCCACGACCTCGGCGTGGTCGCCGACGTCGCGGACAAGATCGCCGTGATGTACGCGGGCCGGATCGTGGAGACCGCCCCGGTGCACGAGCTGTACGCGAACCCCGCGCACCCGTACACCAAGGGCCTGCTCCGCTCCATCCCGCGCCTGGACCAGAAGGGCCAGGAGCTGTACGCGATCAAGGGCCTGCCCCCGAACCTGCTGAAGGTTCCGACCGGCTGCGCGTTCAACCCCCGCTGCGACGTCGCCACCGACCTGTGCCGCACCGAGATCCCGGCGCTGCACCACGTCACGGACAAGGACGGCAAGGAGCTCACCGGCCGCCGCAGCGCGTGCCACCTCTGGAAGGAGACCCTCCATGGCTGAGAACATCCTGGAGGTCAAGGACCTGGTCAAGCACTACCCGCTGACCCAGGGCATCCTCTTCAAGAAGCAGGTCGGCGCGGTCAAGGCGGTCGACGGCATCTCCTTCGAGCTGAAGAAGGGCGAGACGCTCGGGATCGTCGGCGAGTCCGGCTGTGGCAAGTCCACGCTGGCCAAGGTGCTGATGAACCTGGAGCGGGCCACCTCCGGCCAGGTGCTGTTCAAGGGCGAGGACATCTCCACCCTGCAGGGCGCCGCCCTGAAGGCCGTCCGCCGGAACATCCAGATGGTGTTCCAGGACCCCTACACCTCGCTCAACCCGCGCATGACGGTCGGCGACATCATCGGCGAGCCGTTCGAGATCCACCCCGAGGTGGCGCCCAAGGGCGACCGCCGCAAGGCCGTCCAGGACCTGCTGGACGTCGTGGGTCTGAACCCGGAGTACATCAACCGGTACCCGCACCAGTTCTCCGGCGGCCAGCGCCAGCGCATCGGCATCGCCCGCGGCCTCGCGCTCAAGCCCGAGATCATCATCTGCGACGAGCCGGTCTCCGCGCTGGACGTGTCCGTCCAGGCGCAGGTGATCAACCTGCTGGAGCAGCTGCAGGGCGAGTTCGGCCTCTCCTACATGTTCATCGCGCACGACCTCTCCATCGTCCGGCACATCTCCGACCGCGTCGGCGTGATGTACCTGGGCAAGATGGTCGAGATCGGCTCGGACGAGGAGATCTACGAGAACGCCACCCACCCGTACACCCAGGCGCTGCTCTCCGCAGTGCCGGTGCCGGACCCGACGGCGCGCGAGTCCCGCGAGCGGATCATCCTCACCGGGGACATCCCCTCGCCGGCCAACCCGCCGTCCGGCTGCCGCTTCCGCACCCGCTGCTGGAAGGCGGAGGAGCGGTGCTCCGAGGAGGTCCCGCTGCTCGCGGTCCCCTCGCTGCTGGAGGGCGCGGCCGCCCACGAGTCGGCCTGCCACTTCCCTGAGGTCCGGGAGCAGGCCGCGGCCTGATCCCCCGGTAGTCGCAGGAAGGGCCCGTGGCGTTCGCGCCGCGGGCCCTTCCCGCGTTCCGCCGGTCCCACGCCGCGTCGTCCGGCGCCGCGTCAACTCGGCAGGGGGTCACCGCACCCGTCCGGGTGCACCTGACGCGCGCCGTCGCCGGGGCGCGCTTCTCATGGGGTGTGATGCGAAACACACCCTGAGGAGGGACCTCCATGCCCGTAGCCGCCCGTGCTCGTTGGGTCCTCGCCGTTGCGACCTCCGTGGCCCTGGTGGCCACCGGCTGCAGCAGCAGTAGCGGCGGAGGGGGCAGCGGTTCGTCGGACGCCGGCAAGTCCTTCAGCTACCAGAGCAACGAGCCGCAGAACCCGTTGCAGCCGGCCAACGCGAACGAGGTCGGCGGCGGTCGCATCATCCAGAACCTCTTCAAGGGGCTGGTCGACTACGACCCGAGCAACGCCAAGATCCGGATGCAGGTCGCCGACAAGATCGACACCAGTGACTCGCAGACCTTCGACATCACGCTGAAGGACGGCTGGAAGTTCCACGACGGCACCCCGGTGCACGCCCAGAACTTCGTCGACGCCTGGAACTGGGGCGCCAGCCCGGCCAACAACCAGATCAACAGCTCCTGGTTCTCCGACATCGAGGGCTACCAGGACGTCCACCCGACCTCCGGCCAGCCCACCGCGGACAAGATGTCCGGGCTGACCGTCACCGACGAGCTGCACTTCACCGTCAAGCTGAGCCACAAGGTCTCGTACTTCGAGTACAAGCTCGGCTACATCGCCTTCTCGCCGCTGCCCGAGGGCTTCTTCAAGGACCCGGCCGGGTACGGGCAGAAGCCGGTGGGCAACGGCCCGTACCAGTTCGTCAGCTGGTCGCACAACAACAACGTGGTGACCAAGTCCTTCCCGGACTACCAGGGCGTGGACAAGCCGAAGAACGGCGGCATCGTCTTCAAGATGTACACCACGTCCGAGGCCGCCTACGCGGACCTCCAGTCCAACAACCTGGACGTGATGGACCAGGTGCCGCCGTCCGCGCTGGCCACCTACAAGAGCGACCTCGGGGACCGGGCGGTGGACGCGCCGCAGGGCGCCATCCAGAACATCGGCTTCACGCTCTACCAGGCCGACTGGGCGTCGCCGGACAAGGCGAAGGTGCGCCAGGGCCTGTCGATGGCGATCGACCGCGCCACCATCACCAAGACGGTGCTCCAGGGCTCCCGCAAGCCCGCCACCGCCTGGGTGGCCGAGGGCGTCGAGGGCTACAAGGACGGCGCCTGCGGCGAGTTCTGCACGTTCGACGCGGCCAAGGCCAAGCAGCTGATCCAGGAGGGCGGCGGCGTCCCCGGCAACAAGCTGCTGATCACCTACAACGCGGACGGCGGCCACAAGGAGTGGGTCGACGCGGTCTGCAACTCGATCCGGCAGAACACCGGCGTCGACTGCCTGGGCGACCCGAAGCCCGACTTCAAGACCGCGCGGGCCGCGATCACCGGGCACACCCTCAACGGCGCCTTCCGCACCGGCTGGGTGCAGGACTACCCGCTGAACGCCAACTTCCTGGCCGACGTCTACCGCACCGGTGCCGCGTCCAACGACTTCGGCTACAGCAACCCGCAGTTCGACGACGCGGCCACCAGGGCCGACGAGGCCGCCAGCGTCGCCGACACGGTGACCGGCTACCAGCAGGCCGAGGCCGTGCTGCCGAGCGGGATGCCCGCCATCCCGCTCTGGTACTACCGCACCAACTCGGGCTACTCGACCAAGGTGCAGAACGTGAAGTTCGACTCCTTCGGCAACCCGGCCTGGACCCAGGTCGAGGTCAAGGGCTGAGCCCCGAGCCCTCGCGCCGGCCCCGCCCTCCCCGCACGGAGGGCGGGGCGCGGTCTCTCGGCCGACCGGTCCGGTCGGCCGGGCACCCAGTCGGACACCTAGGAAGGAGGCTCGGATGGGCAGTTACGTGCTGCGTCGGGTGCTGCAGATGATCCCGGTGTTCTTCGGCACCACGCTGCTGATCTTCCTGATGGTCTACACGCTGCCCGGCGACCCGGTGGCGGCGCTGTTCGGGGAGAAGGCCGCCGACCCGGCCGTGGTCGCCAGCATCAAGCACACGTACTACCTGGACCAGCCGCTCTGGAAGCAGTACCTGCACTACATGGGGAACCTCTTCCAGGGGGACTTCGGCACCAGCTTCACCGGCCGTCCGGTCACCGACATCATGGCGGACGCCTTCCCGGTCACCATCCGGCTCGCCCTGATGGCCTTCGTCTTCGAGATGATCGCGGGCCTGGCCCTCGGCCTGGTCTCCGGCCTGCGGCGCGGCAGCGTCGCGGACACCCTGGTGCTGGTCTTCACCCTGGTGGTGATCTCGATCCCGGTCTTCGTGCTGGCCTACATCGCCCAGACGGTGTTCGCCACCAACCTGGGCTGGGTCACCCCGACGGTGCAGGACAGCTACGACCTGACCCAACTGGTGCTGCCGGCCGTCGTCCTGGGCTCGCTCTCGCTCGCGTACGTGGCCCGGCTCACCCGGACGTCGATCGGCGAGAACCTGCGGGCCGACTACATGCGCACCGCGGTCGCCAAGGGCCTGCCCCGGCGCACCATCATCTCCCGCCACCTGCTGCGCAACTCGCTGATCCCGGTGATCACCTTCCTCGGCACCGACCTCGGCGCGCTGATGGGCGGGGCGATCGTCACCGAGGGCGTCTTCAACGTGCAGGGCATCGGCAACGTCCTGTACCGGGCGGTCAACCAGAAGGAGGGCCCCACCGTGGTCGGCATCGTGACCGTCCTGGTGATCATCTACCTGGTCGCCAGCCTGCTCGTCGACCTGCTCTACGCGGTCCTGGACCCGAGGATCCGCTATGCCTGACATCCACGACGAGGACTCGTACGAGCCGCACCCCAAGCCCGGGGTCTCGCGCCTCGACTACGCGGGCGAGCAGGGCATGGCGGTCGAGCAGGAGACGTTAGTCGAACCGGACGTGGTGAAGCGGGAGGAGGCCCGCAGCCTGTGGGCCGACGCCTGGCGGGACCTGCGCCGGCGGCCGATCTTCCTGATCTCGGCGGTGCTGATCGTGCTGCTGGTGGTGATGGCGATCTTCCCCTGGGCGTTCACCTCCGCGGACCCGCGCAAGGCCGACCTGGTGAACGACTACCTCAGGCGGCCGAACTGGGGCGACGTCTTCGGGGCCGGCTGGTTCGGGTACGACGCCCAGGGCCGGTCCATCTACGCCCGGGTGGTGTACGGCGCCCGCGCCTCGATCACCGTCGGCATCTTCGTGACCGCCGCCGTCACCCTGCTCGGCGGGCTGACCGGGATGGTGGCCGGCTTCTTCGGCGGCTGGGTCGACGCGCTGCTCTCCCGGATCACCGACATCTTCTTCGGCATCCCGCTGCTGCTCGGCGCGCTGGTGCTGCTGAACGCCTTCGCCACCCGCACGGTGTGGAGCGTGGTCATCGCGCTGGGCGTGCTCGGCTGGACCCAGATCGCCCGCGTGATGCGCGGGGCGGTGCTGACCGTCAAGCAGGCCGACTACGTGGTGGCCGGCCGGGCGCTCGGCGCCGGGACGGGCCGGCTGATGTTCCGGCACATCCTGCCGAACGCGATCGCCCCGGTGATCGTGGTGGCGACGATCGCGCTCGGCGGCTACATCGCCACCGAGGCGACGCTGAGCTTCCTCGGCATCGGTCTTCAGGACCCGACCATCTCCTGGGGCATCGACATCTCCTCCGCCCAGAAGGTGATCCGGACGGCGCCGTACGTGCTGTTCTTCCCGGCCGCGGCGCTCTCGATCACCGTGCTGGCCTTCATCATGCTGGGCGACGCGGTGCGCGACGCCCTCGATCCGAAGCTTCGCTGAGCGAGGGGAGCGCATCGTGAGTACAGCGGTGGACACCACCGGGCACGAGCGGAAGGCGCCGTACCAGGGGCCGCTGCTCGACGTCCGGGACCTGCACGTCGAGTTCGCCACCCGGGACGGGGTCGCCAAGGCGGTGAACGGGGTGAGCTACTCCGTCGCGGCGGGGGAGACGCTGGCGGTGCTGGGGGAGTCCGGCTCGGGCAAGTCGGTGACGGCGCAGGCGGTCATGGGCATCCTGGACATGCCGCCGGCCCGGATCCCGCGCGGCGAGATCCTCTACCGGGGCCAGGACATGCTCAGGATGGGCAAGGAGGAGCGGCGGCGGATCCGCGGTCAGAAGATCGCGATGATCTTCCAGGACGCGCTGTCCGCGCTGAACCCGGTGCTCAGCGTGGGCTACCAGCTCGGCGAGATGTTCCGGGCGCACCGGGGGGTGTCCCGCAAGGAGGCGCGGGACAAGGCCGTCGAGCTGATGGACCGGGTGCGCATCCCGGCCGCCAAGGAGCGGGTGAACGACTATCCGCACCAGTTCTCCGGGGGCATGCGGCAGCGGATCATGATCGCGATGGCGCTGGCGCTGGAGCCGGACCTGATCATCGCGGACGAGCCGACCACGGCGCTGGACGTGACGGTACAGGCGCAGGTGATGGACCTGCTCGCCGAGCTGCAGGCCGAGTACAACATGGGCCTGATCCTGATCACCCACGACCTCGGTGTGGTCGCCGACGTCGCGGACAAGATCGCGGTGATGTACGCGGGCCGGATCGTGGAGACCGCCCCGGTGCACGAGCTGTACGCCCGGCCCGCGCACCCGTACACCCGGGGCCTGCTGGACTCGATCCCCCGGCTCGACCAGAAGGGCCAGGAGCTCTACGCGATCAAGGGCCTGCCGCCCAACCTGCTGCGCATCCCCCCGGGCTGCGCCTTCAACCCGCGCTGCCCGCGCGCCCAGGACGTCTGCCGGGCCGAGGTGCCGGAGCTGTTCCCGGTCGCCGAGGAGGACGGGACGCCGTTGGAGGGGCGCGGCAGCGCCTGCTTCTTCTGGAAGGAGACCCTCCATGACCGTTAACGGGTCCAGCGCACTGGGCGCGGTGGTGCCGGAGGAGGTCGCCCTCGCGCGGGAGGTGCCGCGCGGCGAGCCGATCCTCGAAGTCCGGGACCTGGTCAAGCACTTCCCGCTCACCAAGGGCATCATCCTCCGGCGGCAGGTCGGGGCGGTGAAGGCGGTCGACGGGGTCACCTTCGACCTGATGCACGGTGAGACGCTCGGCATCGTCGGCGAGTCCGGCTGCGGGAAGTCCACGCTGGCCAAGGTGCTGATGAACCTGGAGCCGGCCACCTCGGGATCGGTCCGCTACAAGGGGGAGGAGATCTCCCGGCTCTCCGGGGCGGGGCTGAAGGCCGTCCGGCGGAACATCCAGATGGTGTTCCAGGACCCGTACACCTCGCTCAACCCGCGCATGACGGTCGGCGACATCATCGGCGAACCGTTCGAGATCCACCCCGAGGTGGCGCCCAAGGGGGACCGCCGCAAGGCCGTCCAGGACCTGCTGGACGTGGTCGGGCTCAACCCCGAGTACATCAACCGCTACCCGCACCAGTTCTCCGGCGGGCAGCGCCAACGCATCGGCATCGCCCGGGGGTTGGCGCTCAAGCCGGAGGTCATCATCTGCGACGAGCCGGTCTCCGCGCTGGACGTCTCGGTGCAGGCGCAGGTGATCAACCTGCTGGAGCAGCTGCAGGGCGACTTCAACCTGTCGTACATGTTCATCGCGCACGACCTCTCCATCGTCCGGCACATCTCCGACCGGGTCGGGGTGATGTACCTGGGGAAGATGGTCGAGATCGGCAGCGACGCGGAGATCTACGACCACGCGACCCACCCGTACACCCAGGCACTGCTCTCGGCGGTGCCGGTGCCGGACCCGACGGCGCGCGAGACGCGGGACCGGATCGTGCTCACCGGCGACGTGCCCTCGCCGGCCAACCCGCCGTCCGGCTGCCGCTTCCGCACCCGCTGCTGGAAGGCGCAGCAGCGGTGCGAGGTCGAGGAGCCGCTGCTGGTCGCGCCGTCCTGGCTTGGCGACGCGGCGCGGCACGACTCGGCGTGCCACTTCGCCGCGGAGCGGGGCGTCGAGCGGGAGTCCGGCTGACACCGCCCCCTTACCAGGGCGCGTCCTCGCAGGTGGGGGCGCGCCCTTTCCCGTGACGGAAAAGAGATCTGCCGCGGGCTCGCCAAGTACCCTCCCTTCCCTGATAGTTGCTCTGCGCCCAGCGGTGGGTGCCGCGGTGCTGAGGAGGGCGGCTCTGATGGACGCGGTGGAGGTGATCGGCGGTGGCCGGGGGAGCGTGGAGCCCGGGACGCCGCTGCTGGAGGTCGACGACCTGCACGTGGAGTTCCACACCCGGGACGGGGTCGCCAAGGCGGTGAACGGGGTGAGCTACTCCGTCGCGGCGGGGGAGACGCTGGCGGTGCTGGGGGAGTCCGGCTCGGGCAAGTCGGTGACGGCTCAGGCGGTCATGGGCATCCTGGACATGCCGCCGGGGCGGATCACCGCGGGGCGGATCCTGTTCCGCGGCGAGGACCTGCTGACCATGGGCACGGCCGCCCGGCGGTCCATCCGGGGCGGGCACATCGCGATGATCTTCCAGGACGCGCTGTCGGCGCTGAACCCGGTGCTCAGCGTGGGCTACCAGCTCGGCGAGATGTTCCGGGCGCACCGGGGGGTGTCCCGCAAGGAGGCGAAGGAGAAGGCCGTCGAGCTGATGGACCGGGTGCGCATCCCGGCCGCCAGGCAGCGCGTCGGGGACTTCCCGCACCAGTTCTCCGGCGGGATGCGGCAGCGGATCATGATCGCGATGGCGCTGGCGCTGGAGCCGGACCTGATCATCGCGGACGAGCCGACCACGGCGCTGGACGTGACGGTGCAGGCCCAGGTGATGGACCTGCTGGCCGACTTGCAGGCCGAGTACAACATGGGACTGATCCTGATCACCCACGACCTGGGCGTGGTCGCCGACGTCGCGGACAAGATCGCGGTGATGTACGCGGGCCGGATCGTGGAGACCGCCCCCGTCAGGGAGTTGTACGCCCGGCCCGCGCACCCATACACCAGGGGCCTGCTGGACTCGATCCCCCGGCTCGACCAGAAGGGCCAGAACCTGCACGCCATCAAGGGCCTGCCGCCGAGCCTGCTGAGCCTGCCGGAGGGCTGCGCCTTCAACCCGCGCTGCGACCGGGCGCAGGACCGCTGCCGCACCGAACTCCCGGCGCTGACACCGGTCACCAGCGAGTACGGGACGGAGCTGGCGGGCCGCCGCAGCGCCTGCCACTACTGGCGCGAGACGCTGCACGGCTGAGCCCGTCCACCCGCTACTTCACGAAGCCGACGTTCTCCCAGACGATGTCGGACAGGCCCTGCGCGCCGATGTTGGCGAGGTCGGCGCGGGCCCCGTACAGCTGCGGGCGCTGGTAGAGCGGCAGGACGCCGGCCACCTTCCAGAGCTCGCCGTCGGCCTGGTTGATCGCCTCGGAGGCGGTGCCCGCGTCGGCCGCGGCGGCGGCCCGGTCGAGCGCGGCGTCCACCGCCGGGCTGCCCGCGCCGACGTGGTTGGTGCCGCCGCTCTGGACGAAGTTGGCGCGGTTGCCGCTGGCCGGGAAGGGGGTGCCGATCAGCGAGTAGGCGGCGATGTCGAAGTCGTCGCGGTTGACGTACCGGTCGAAGAACTCGTTGGCGGGGGCGGTCACCGTGGTCACCTTGATGCCGACGTCCTTGAGCATGGCGGTGGCGTTGGCGGCCTCGCTCTGGGCCGGGGTGACGCCGGCCGGGACGACCATCCGCAGGTTCAGCTCGCGGCCGTCCTTCTTCCGTACGTCGCCGTCCAGCTTCCAGCCGGCCGCGTCCAGCTTGCGGGCGGCCTCGGCGGGGTCGTAGCGGGCCAGGCCCAGGGAGTTGTCGCGGTAGCCGTTCTGGTTGGTGACCAGCAGGTGGTTGTTGAGCGGGACGGCGGGCCAGTCCAGGCCGTTGAGGTCGGCGCGGATCACCACGTCCCGGTTGATCGCCTGGAAGACGGCCTGGCGCACGGTCGCGTCGCTGAGCGCCGGGGTGCGGGCGTTCAGGGTGAGCTGGCGGAAGTCCGGGCCGCCGGCCCGGCGCACCACGGCGCCCTTGGTGTTCCTGATGACCTGGTAACCGGCCACGTCCGGGCCGTTGTTGACGAGGTCGATCCGGCCCTGGGCGAAGGCGGCGGGCATCGCGTCGGGCAGCATCGCGTGGAAGACGATCCGGTCCAGCACGGGCTTGTCGCCCCACCAGGAGGGGTCGGCGACCAGCGTGACGGTCTGGGTGGCGCGGTCCAGCTGCTCGACCTTGAACGGGCCGGCGCTGACCGGGAACCCGTCCAGGTAGGAGCTGTTGAACAGCTCCGGGGTGGAGACCCTACTGGCCGGCAGCAGCGGGGCGTTGCCGGCGCTGTTGAACATCGACTGCCACTCGGAGAACGGGCGGTCGAAGGTCATCACGGCCTGGTAGTCGTCCTTGCCGCGCTCGACCGCCGAGACCAGCTCGAAGCCGGTGCTGCTGGAGGCCTTGTAGGCCGGGTCCTTCCCGTTCAGGGCACGCCAGTTGGCCTCGATGTCGCGCCAGGTGATCGGGGTGCCGTCGGACCAGTGGGCCTTCGGGTTGAGCGTCCAGGTGACCACCTGCCGGCCGTCCCTGAGCTCCGCGTGCGCCTCCTGCAGGTAGGCGGGGTTGGGCGTCTGGGTGCCGGCGGCGTCCGAGCGGAAGAAGGTCGGCAGCAGCGGCTTGCTGACCATGACGGTCGAGGACTCGCTGCCGTCGGCGTGGATCGGCGACCACTGGCGGGAGAACTGGGCGATCGCCAGGTTCAGGGTGCCGCCCTGGCGCAGTCGGGCCCGGTCGTGCGGGTTGATGTCGATCGCGGTCAGCTTGGGCGCTGTGGTGCCGGAGGGCAGCGCGTCGCCGCCGCCCTGGCCGGCGGTGCAGGAGCAGAGCGCCAGCGAGAGCGTGAGGGCGGTGAGACCGGCGAGCAGGGCCGTCCCGTGGCGCTGGAGGCGGCGGTGCATCGGCGTGCTCCCGGGGTGGATGTGGCGGATGGTGTGGCGTCACATCTTGCTGACCGGGAGGGGGCGTTGTCGAGGGGCGGGCCCGGATGCGGGCCCGCCCCCCGTGGGCGCGGGTTCGTCGGGGGCGGACGCGCCCGACCGTGCGGGTGTCCGACCGCGGACGGGTCAGACCACGAACTTGAAGGTGCGGTCCTTGTCGCCGGTCTTGTCGAACACCGAGGTGATGCCGTCCGCGACGTCCTGCGGGGTGATCGCGGCGACCTGGCCGTTCTTCTTGACCTTCACCTTGTCGAACGCGGTGCCCAGTTGAGCGGCGAGCGCGTCGAGGTCCCACTTGGGCACGATCTTGCCGGAGGCGTCCGGGACGAGCGTGAGCGCCTTGGCCGCGGTCTTGGGGCCGAAGTCCCAGGTCTTCGCGCCGGCCACGACGTGCACCTTGCCCGCGGCGATCTGCTTGCCGAGGCTGTCGGCGGCGGCCTGGAGGGCCTGGGTGGAGATCTTCGGCTGGGCGGCCGTGACGGCGAGGGCGATCGGCTGGTCGGGCTTGCCGTCGGCGCGGTCGCGGTAGGCCTGCTCGATCGCCTCCAGGGCGCTCGCCGACTCCACCGCCTGCCCGGCCCGGCCGGGCACGACGATCGGCTCGCCGTTGACGTCGCCGAACTTGATGTAGCCCTCCTGGAGGCCCTGGCCGGAGCCGCCCGCGAGGGTGTCCAGGGCGGCCCGGAGCTTGGCCTTGTCGACCTTGACCTCCGGGGCGACGGCCTTGGTGCCGCCCTGGAGCGACTTGATGACGTCGACCGGGTTGTAGCTGTGCTGGGCCAGGCCGTCCACGGTGGCGGTGGTGTCGAAGCTCAGCCCGGCGACCGCCGGGTCGAGGTCCACGGCCTGGTCGCCGATCTTCAGCTTGAGCGGCTGCTGGCCGGCCTTGCCGACCGACTCGTCCAGCTGGTGGATCGCCTGGTCGCGGCTGCTGCCGCCGATCTCGGCGCCGAGCACCACGGTGCCCTTGGGGACGTCGGACTGGTTGAGCATCAGACCGGTGCCGTACGCGGCCGCGCCGAGGAACAGCACCGCGACGCCGCCGTAGACGCCCAGCTTGACCAGCTTCTTGCCGGCTCCGCCGCGCTTGGCCTTGGCGGGGGCGGCGGGCTCGGCCTTCGCCTTGGCGGGGGCCGGCGTGGGGGCGGCCTTGTCGCCCTTGGCGTCCTTGGTGCCCTTTCCACCCTTGCCGGCCTTGCCCTTGCCGCCCTTGGTGTCCGTGGCGGCCTCGGGCCGGGGGCCGGGGGCCGGGGCCGGCAGCGGGGTGACCGCGGTGGCCTCCGGGTCGCCGGGCTGCGGGGCGCCGCCGGGAGCGCCCGGGAAGAGGGCGCCGGGGCCCGCCGGGGTGGCGGGGGCGTCCTGGCCGGGAGCGGTCGGGCGCTGGGCGGCGAACGGGTCGGTGCCGGTCGGGGCCGAGGCGAACAGGCCCGGCTGCGGACGGCCGTCGGCGCCGTGCGGGGCGCCGTTCCGGGGCAGGCCGGGTATCGCGGTGGGCGGCGGGGTGGTGTCGCGGATCGGCGCGAAGCCGTCGACCGAGGTGTCCTCCGGGCCCGGCTCACCGGCCGGTCCGGCCTGCGGGTGCGGTGCGGGGGCCGGGTGGCCGTTCGCCTGGAAGTCGTTGCGCGGACCGGACTGGCGCGGGCCGCCCGCCCGGTCGTCGAGCTGCTGCCCGCCCGGCTGCTGACGGTTCCGCTGGCCGCCGCCCCGCCGGGGGAGGCCGCCCTGCTGGCCGGCGTCGGGGACGGAGGTGCCGAACGGGTCGGCGACCGGTGCGACGAACGGGTCGGCGGTCGGCGCGAACGGGTCGGCGACCGGGGCGAAGGGATCGGCGACCGGCGTGAAGGGGGCGGCGGCCTCGTACACGCCGGGCTCCTCCACCGGGGCCTCGGCCTGGAACGGCGCGGCGGGCGCGGCCGGGCGCGGCTGCTTGCCCTGGGCGGGCACCGGGCGGCCGTTCGGGGCGCCGTTGGCGCGGGCGGCCTGGCCCGCGGCCGGGTGGGCACCCTGCGGGCGCGGCTCGGCGACGGCGCCCGGCACGGCCAGGGCCTCCGCCGCTCCGGCGGCACCGGCCGGCACGGCGGCGGGCACGGCGGCCGGGGCGGGCTCGGCGACCGGGGCCTTCTTCTGACGCGGCCGGAACCAGGCGCCGGTGGACTCCGACTCTGAGGTGGCCGGCGGGATCGGCGGGATCTGCCACTCCGGCGGCAGGTTCGGCGGGGCGGCCTGGCGGCCGCCGTCCTCCATCACACCGAGGACGGGCGAGGTCGGCGCGGACCGGTGCCGCGGGCCGCCCGGTTCGGCGGCGGCCGCCGCCGGGGCGTCATCGCCGGGGCCGTCCTCGTTCTTGACGGCGCTGCGGACGACGACCGGCGGGATCGGACGCGAGCCGGGGATGTTGATCCGGACCCGGGTGGTCAGGGTGGTCTCGGTCTTCGGACCGTCGTCCTCGCCGCCCGACGCGGCGCCCGGTCCGGCGTCCGCCCGGTCGCCGCCGGGGAGCCCCGGTGTGCCGTAGGGCGGGGTGCCCGACGGGTAGGCGTCCGGACCCGTGCGCCGGGGCGTCGGGTGGGCGTTGTCAGATTCGCGGCTGCTCAATGCTGCTCTGCTCCGGGTTCGCGGGCGGGCCGTGCGGCGCGACCGCGGTTCGTGGTCGCCGGGCCTTGACGGGGGCGGGCGGCGGTCGGGTACGGCGTTCTGCGGGACCACCATACTGGGAAGAACAGAGCGGCGAACGGCTTCGGACAGATCCTGATACGTCCGGTTCCTCCGGTATGAGAGTAAGGCCGTACGCTCCTGACTGCGCGTCGTACGCGGTACGGTACGCCGTGCACGACCGGGGTCAGCGCGGGGGGCCGGGCACCCCGGGGAACCAGCTGGTGCGGGTGGGCAGGGTGGCGCAGATCACGCCCAGTACCGAGCCGGCGAACAGCCAGGCCAGCGAGGTGGCGTTGGACCACAGCACGTTGTCGCCCTCGGGCCGGGGCACCATCAGCAGCAGCATCGCCAGGAACCAGCCGGCCGCGGGCGCGCCCGCGCCGAGCCGGGTGCCGGTGACCCGCAGGCCGGCGTAGAAGGTGGCCGCGGTCGCGGCGAGCGCCAACAGGACCCCCACCGGCGGCCACAGGGCCTGCACAAAGGATCCGCAGACCGACACCGCGACGCCCAGCAGGAAGAACAGGGCGTAGGCGGCGATCCGGGCGGCGCGCGGGGGCTGGGGCTCGGCCAGCCGCTCCTCGCGGGTGCCGAGCACGGCGGCGGCGAGCGGGCGGCGGGTCGGCCGGGCGGCGGGCTTGCTCATCGGGTGCCCTCCTCGGCGGGCGCGGCGTCGGGCGCGAGGCCGGCGAACAGGTCGTCCTCCGGCTCGCCCGGCCCGGCCTGGCCGCGCACCAACTGGTAGTACTCGGTGGTGAACAGCGGCTGGGCCAGGTCGTTGGAGAGCGCGAAGAAGGCGCCGTCCACGGTGATCTGGGTGGCGTGGGCGGTCATCGCGGCGGTCTTGCGCCCCGCCTGCGCGGCGCCGTCCAGCACGGTGGTGACCACCTCGTCGTCGACCACGCCGGGGACGTCGGCGGGCTGCGCGACACCCGGGAAGGACGCCTTGGCGGCGGCCTCGGCGAGCCCGGCCTCGATCACCGAGCAGGGCATCCGGTTCCAGTACACCTTGGCGATCCGCCAGGCCGGGCCCAGCTCCGGCCGGTGCGCCGGGTCGGCGGCCAGCTCGTACGCGCGCATCGCGACCCGGTGCGCCTGGATGTGGTCCGGGTGCCCGTAGCCGCCGTCCGGGTCGTACGTGACCAGCACCTGCGGGCGCACCTCGCGGACCACCGCGACCAGGTGGCCGGCCGCCTCGTCGACGTCCGCCTGCCAGAAGCAGCCGGGCACGTCGTTCTCGGGCACGCCCATCATCCCGGAGTCGCGGTAGCGCCCCGGGCCGCCGAGGAAGCGGAAGTCGGACACGCCGAGGGCGCTCATCGCCTCGGTCAGCTCGCCGATCCGGTACGCGCCGAGGGTGTCGTCCCGATCGGCCGTCAGGTGGGCCAGCTCCGGGGGGATCACCTCGCCGCCCTCGCCGAGGGTGCAGGTCACCAGCGTGACCCGGGCGCCCTCGGCGGCGTACCGGGCCATGGTGGCCCCGTTGCCGATCGACTCGTCGTCGGGGTGCGCGTGGACCAGGAGGAGGCGGCGGCCGGTAGTCGCGGTCATGGGGTGAAGCCTAACCACCGGCCGGTGGGGGTCAGAGCCTCAGGCCGTTGATCATTCCGGCGAGGTTGCTGGTGACCTGGCTGATCGACGGGGCGATCGAGCTGGAGGCCAGGTAGAAGCCGAGCAGCGCGCAGACGATCGCGTGCGCCAGCTTCAGGCCGGACCGGCGGATCAGGATCACCACGATGACCAGCATCAGCACGGCGGCGGAGATGTTCATGGCCATGTCGGCTCACACCCCTTCTCGGGCACGCCGCCTCCGGGGAGGCGGCGAGGGACGGTGCGGGACTGGGGGCTGCGGGCGACCGCGGTCCGGGACGGGGCCGGACGGCCGCTCGCGCGACAAGTCATACCCGATGAGTAAGGGTGGCATTACCCTCGGTGAGGCCACGCGCGCCGGGGCATCGTGGCATCCGAGGGGCGCATGGGCCGGTCGGAGGCGGTTTGGACCCCTTTGGGGCGTACTTGCCGACGATGCTCCGAACGAGTGATCAGTGCACGCCCGGGGGTGGTGGTCCGGCGTCATAAGGTCTGGTGCCATGACCTCCCACACCCCTGCCGACACCTTCCCACGGCAGTACGCGCGGACCCTGCGCTACACCGTCGGCGCGCCCCGCTCCTTCTCCGTCGCGCCCGACGGCTCGCGGGTCGTCTTCCTCCGCTCCGGCTCGGGCCGCGACCGGGCCAACCTGCTCTGGACCCTCGACACCGCCACCGGCGAGGAGCGGGTCGCCGCCGACCCGGCCGCGCTGCTCGGCGGC
This sequence comes from Kitasatospora sp. SC0581, assembly GCF_048159585.1. Lineage (NCBI taxonomy): Bacteria > Bacillati > Actinomycetota > Actinomycetes > Kitasatosporales > Streptomycetaceae > Kitasatospora > Kitasatospora sp. SC0581. Next base: position 41,055 of record NZ_JBLRWA010000020.1, read on the forward strand.
GACGGGGAGGACCTGTCGCCGGCCGAGAAGGCCCGCCGCGAGCGCAGCCGCGAGGGCTCGGCCGGCATCGTCGGCTACGCCCTGGACGCGTCCGGCGCGCTGGCCGCCTTCGCCCTCTCCGGCCGACTGTTCACCGCCGACCTCGGCACCGGCGCCACCGCCGAACTGCCCGCCGAGGGCCCGCTGTTGGACCCGCGCCCGGCCCCGGACGGCGCCCACGTCGCGTACGCCAACGCCGCCGGCGAGCTGCGGCTGACCCGCACCGACGGCGGCGGCGACCGGGTGCTCGCCGAGCCGGACGGCCCGAACGTCACCTGGGGCCAGGCCGAGTTCATCGCCCAGGAGGAGATGGACCGCGACCGCGGCTTCTGGTGGTCCCCGGACAGCGACCGGCTGCTGGTCGAGCGCGCCGACGACAGCCCGGTGCGCCGCTGGTGGATCGCCGACCCGGCGAACCCGGACCGCGAGCCCGCCGAGGTCGCCTACCCGGCGGCCGGCGGCGCCAACGCCGAGGTCGGGCTCTGGCTGCTCGACCTGTACGGCGGGCGCACCGAGGTGGTCTGGGACCGCGAGGCCTACCCGTACCTGGGCCGGGTGCACTGGTCGAAGGGCGGTGTGCCGCTGCTCCTGGTCCAGACCCGCGACCAGCGCGGCCAGCGGATCCTCGGCCTGGACACGGCCACCGGCGCCACCGAGGTGCTGCACGAGGAGAAGGACGGCGCCTGGCTGGAGCTGTTCCAGGGCGCACCGGCCTGGACCCCGGACGGCAAGCTGGTCCGGATCTCCGACGAGGGGGGAGTGCGGGCGCTGGTGATCGGCGACCGTGCCGTGACCGGGGCCGACCTGCACGTCCGCTCGGTCGTCGCGGTCACCGAGCGGGAGGTGTTCTTCAGCGCCGCCGGCGGCGCCGAGGAGACCGACCCCGAGCCGGGCTGGATCGGCGTCGGCCGGATCAGCCACGACGGCACGCGGCTGGGCTGGGAGTCCGCCAACGGCCGGCCGTTCACCTCCGTCACCAGTGCGGTGCACGGCGGCGGGATCACCGTCCGGGCCACCGCCGAGCCCGACCTGCCCGGCACCCTGGTCACCGTCGCCCGGGACCTGCCGGAGGGCCTGGCGGTCGACGACGTCGCCACCATCGCCTCGTACGCCGAGACCCCGGCCATCACCGCCCGCCCGGTCTTCCGCTTCGCCGGCGAGCGCCGCATCCCGTCCGCCGTCTTCCTGCCCACCGGCTACGACCGCGAGCGGGACGGCCTGCTGCCCGTCCTGATGGACCCATACGGCGGCCCGCACGGCCAGCGCGTCCTCCAGGCGCACAACCCGCACCTCAACTCGCAGTGGTTCGCCGACCAGGGCTTCGCGGTGGTGGTCGCCGACGGGCGCGGCACCCCCGGGCGCGGGCCGGCCTGGGAGAAGTCGATCGCCTTCGACTTCGCCGGGGCCACCCTGGACGACCAGGTGGAGGCGCTGCGGGCGCTCGCCGAGGAGTTCCCGCTGGACCTCGACCGGGTCGCCGTCCGCGGCTGGTCGTACGGCGGCTACCTCTCCGCGCTCGCCGTGCTGCGCCGCCCGGACGTCTTCCACGCGGCGGTGGCCGGGGCGCCGGTGACCGACTGGGAGCTGTACGACACCCACTACACCGAGCGCTACCTGGGCGACCCGGCCGAGCGGCCCGAGGTGTACGCCGCCAACTCGCTGAGCGGGTACGCGGCCGGGCTGGAGTGCCCGCTGATGATCATCCACGGGCTGGCGGACGACAACGTGGTGGCCGCGCACACCCTGCGGCTGTCCTCGGCGCTGCTCGCCGCCGGGCGTCCGCACACCGTGCTGCCGCTGTCCGGCGTCACCCACATGACCCCGCAGGAGGAGGTCGCGGAGAACCTGCTGCTGCTCCAGGTCGACTTCGTGAAGCGCTCGCTGGGCGTGTGACACCCGTCTGACCAGCGCTTTCGACGGCCGGTGCCCCTGACGGGGGTACCGGCCGCCGGCATGACATCCGTCATGCCGAAGGCACGACGGCGGACACTGCCGCCGCCACCCGCCCGCGCGGGACTCTGAGGTGGTGCGAACAGCACCGGTCGTGACACCACGAGCGTGACACCGTCAGGGAAGAGGAGCCGGGCAATGGTTACCGAGGTGGCCGCCTTCCGCGGCGTGGGCAAGAGCTACGGGCGGGTGCGCGCCGTGGACGGACTGGACCTCGTGCTCCGACCGGGCGAGACCGTCGCCCTGCTCGGGCCGAACGGCGCCGGGAAGTCCACCAGCCTGGACCTGCTGCTCGGCCTGCGCGAGCCCGACCGGGGCAGCGTGACCCTGTTCGGCGGCGCCCCGCGGGCGGCGATCGAGGACGGCCGGGTCGGCGCGATGCTGCAGAGCGGCGGGCTGATGTCCGACGTCAAGGTGCGCGAGCTGGTCCAGCTCGCCTGCGACGTGCACCCGCGCGGCCGGTCGGTCACGGAGGTGCTGACCGACGCCGGGATCACCGAGTTCGCGGAGCGCCGGGTCGACAAGCTGTCCGGCGGCCAGGAGCAGCGGGTCCGCTTCGCCCTGGCCATCGCGGGCGACAACGACCTGATCGTGCTCGACGAGCCCACCACCGGCATGGACGTCAGCGTGCGGCAGTCGTTCTGGGCGAGCATGCGCGCCCAGGCCGACGCCGGGCGCACGGTGCTGTTCGCCACCCACTACCTGGAGGAGGCCGACTCGATCGCCGACCGCGTCCTGGTGCTGCACCGCGGCCGGCTGATCGCCGACGGCAGCTCGGCGGAGATCAAGGCGCGGGCCGGCGCCCGCCGGATCGCCTTCGAACTCCACGACGCGGACGGCGGGTTCGAGGAGTCCGTGCTGCGCACGCTGCCCGGCGTGCAGTCGCTGGACGTCACCGCGCGGGTCCCGGGGGTGCGGACGGTGCGGATCCGGACCGCGGACGCCGACGCCACCGCGGCCGGGATCTACCGGGCGGGGCTGTACCCGCGCGGGCTCGAGGTGGCCGGCGTGGGCCTGGAGCAGGCCTTCCTGACCATCACCGGCGAACTGGACCGCCAGGACGGCGCCCGGCGCGCCGACGAGCAGAGCACCGACGAGCAGAGCACCGACGAGCAGAGCACCGACGAGCGGAGCGCCGACGAGCGGAGCGCCGACAAGGAGAGCGTGCGATGACCACCCTGATCAAGCTGGAGATCCTGCGGACCCTGCGCAACCGGCGCTACCTGCTCTTCACCATCGCCTACCCGGCGCTGATGTACTTCTTCTTCATCAACGCCTACGGCTCCACCCAGCTGGCCGGCGGCCTGCCGGTGAAGACCTACTTCATGGTCTCGATGGCCACCTTCGGCGCCGTCGGCGCGGTGCTGACCGGCGGCGCGCAGCGGATCTCGCTGGAGCGCAAGAGCGGCTGGGTGCGCCAGCTGCGGCTGACCGCGCTGCCCGGCCGGGCGTACACCGTCGGCAAGATCGCGGCGACCGCGGTCACCACGCTGCCGGCGATCCTGGTGGTCTTCGCGGTCGGCGCGAGCCAGGGGGTCTCGCTGACCGTGCCGCAGTGGGCCGGACTGACGGCCGCGCTCTGGCTGGGCAGCTTCGTCTTCGCCGCGCTCGGGGTGGCGCTCGGGTACGCGGCCGCGCCGGACGCGGTGCAGCCGATCGTGATGATCACCTACATGGCGATGGCCCTGCTCGGCGGCACCTGGTTCCCGGTGAGCGGCTCGCTGGAGAAGTTCGCCCGGTTCAACCCGGTGTACCTGTACAACCAACTGGCCGGCTTCACCCGGCCCGGGCACTCCCTGGACACCGTCGCGGTCGCCGGTCTGGCCGGCTTCCTCGTGGTGTTCGCCGCCGCCGCGGCGGCGCTGTACCGCCGCGACACCCGCCAGGCATGATGACCGGCATGAGCGACGCGCGCCGGACCCACCGCACCGACGAACCGCCGGAGGCGGGAGCGGCGCGCGCCTCCTTCATGAACGTGCCCGGCTCCCCGGTGGAGACCAGGCGGCAGCTGCTGGTCAAGGTCGCCTGGATGCTGCTGTGGATGCTCTACCTGGCCTACCCGGCCGGCGACCTGCTGAGCGGCGCCCACACCACGGCCGGGACGGTGCTCGGCTGGTGCTGCCTGGCCGGGTTCGTGGGCGCCTACGTGCTGCTGGTGATCTTCCGCTCGCAGGCCGGGATGCGGCCGCGGGCCTGCCTGGCGATCGTCACGACGATGGTCGCGCTGGCCGTCGCCACCTCGGTCGTCCTCGGCTCCGCCTTCCTGACGCTGTTCATCTACGCCTCGGTGTGCGTCGCCATCATCACGCCGGCCCGCTACGCGCTGCGGGTGCTGATCGCCATGGCCGTGCTCACCGCCGTGGTCGGGGCGGCGATCGGGGCGGGCAACGACAACATCACCACCTTCGCGCTCAGCGCCTTCCTCTCCGGCGTCGCGATGACCGGGTTGCAGCGGCTGGTCGCCACCATGAAGGAGCTGCGCGAGGCCCGGGCCGCCGTCGCGCACCTGGCCGCCTCCGAGGAGCGGCTGCGGATGGCCCGCGACCTGCACGACCTGCTCGGGCACTCGCTGTCGCTGATCACCCTGAAGAGCGAGCTGGCCGGGCGGTTCATGGACGCGGGCAAGGACGAGGCGGCGCGGGCGCAGGTCGCCGACATCGAGCAGGTCGCCCGGCAGTCGCTGATCGACGTCCGGGAGGCGGTGACCGGCTTCCGCCGGCCGACCCTGCCGGTGGAACTGGCCGCCGCCCGTACCGCGCTGGCCGCCGCGCAGGTCCGGCTGGAGGCCGCGCCGGAGCTGGTGGACGCCTGGCCGTCGCTGGCCGAGGAGGAGACGGGCGCGCTGGCCTGGGCGCTGCGCGAGGCCGTGACCAACGTTGTCCGGCACGGCGAGGGCGCCACCGTCTGCACGGTCACGGCGGACGAGAGCTGGGAGGCGAGCGGCGAGCGCTACGCCGTCCTGGAGATCGTCGACAACGGGCGCGGGCCGGGCAAGTCCCAGCCGGGCAACGGGCTGTCCGGGCTGGAGGAGCGGCTGGCGCTGGTCGGCGGGCGGCTGGAGACCGGGCCGGGGGAGCGCGGGCGGGGCTTCCGGCTGCGGGCCTCGGTGCCGCTGCGGACGGCGCCCACTGCGGCGCCGGCGCCGGTGTCGAAGCCTCTTTAGGGCTGCCGCGCAGGCCGTCAGGCCGGGGGGAGCTCCAGGACGAAGCGGGCGCCGCGCGGGGCGTGGGCGACCCGCAGGGTGCCGCCGTGCCGCGTGGCGATGTCCGCGGCGATGGCCAGGCCCAGGCCGCTGCCGCCGGAGTCCCGGCTGCGGGCCTCGTCGAGCCGGGTGAACGGCTCGAAGATCCGCTCGCGGTCCTCCGGCGGCACGCCCGGGCCGTCGTCCCGGACCTCCAGGACGCAGCCGTGCGCGGTCCGCCGCGCGGACAGCACCACCTCGGCGGACGCGTGCCGCCGGGCGTTGTCCAGCAGGTTGCGCACCAGCCGGTGCAGCCGGATGCGGCTGCCGAGCACCGGCACCGCCTCGGGCGCGTCCACCCGCAGGGCGAGCCGGGCGCCGAGGCCGGGGCGGTACTGGTCGGCGAGCTCGCGCAGCACGGCGGACAGGTCGACGGTGGTGAGCCGGCCGGCCGTCGCCGGGTGCGCGCCCCGGGCCAGGAACAGCAGGTCCTCGGTGAGCTGCTGGAGCCGCTCGACCGAGGTGAGCGCCTCCCGGGTGGTGGCCGGCCAGTCGGTGCGGTCGGGGTGCGCCAGCGACACCTCCAGATTGGTGCGCAGCGCGGCGATCGGGCTGCGCAGCTCGTGCGAGGCGTCCGCGACGAAGCGCTGCTGCTGCACGGCCGAGCGCTCCAGCCGGTCCAGGGTGGCGTTGGTGGTCCGGGCCATCCGGGTGAGCTCGTCGCCGGCGGGCGGCACCGGGACGCGGCGGTCCAGCCGGTGCTCGCCGATCTCGGCCAGTTCGGCGCGGATCGCCTCCACCGGGCGCAGCGCCCGGCTGGTCGCCGCCCAGGCCGTCAGCGCGACCAGCAGCGCGGCGGCCGGCACGCCCACCTGCAGCACCGGGTCGATGGTGTGCAGCGAGGCCTCGGCGGCGAACGGGGTGGCCAGCACGTACACGGTGAACGGGCCGACCACCGGCTTGACCGGCTGGCCGTTCTCGTCGTTCTGCCGCAGCAGCGGGCTCCAGCTGCCCAGCGCGGTGAAGGTGCGCCCCGAGTAGCGGTTGGCGGCGGCCTCCCCGGCCGGGCCGATGGCGACCCGCTGGACCGACTGCCAGTCGTCCGGCGCGAGTTTCGGTACGGCGGCGGGCGGGTCCCCGGCCAGGTGCTGGGTGGTCAGCGGGCCGCCCATGGTCAGCACCCGGCCGTCGCTGTCCAGCACGAGGTACGGCAGCCGCCCGTAGTCCGCGAGCTGCTGGCCGTGCTTGTAGCCGCTGCTGATCTCGCGGGCCTGGGCCTGGGCGTCCGCCTCGGCCGCCTCCAGCTGGGCGTCGTACATGTGGCCGCGCAGCCACCAGGCGCCGACGCCGAGCAGCAGCAGCGCGGCCAGGCCGGCCGCCAGCGAGGTGCGCAGCCGGGTGGAGAGCCTGCCGGGCACCGGTCAGGCCTCCAGCCGGTAGCCGACGCCGCGCACGGTGGTGATCGAACGGACGCCGAACGGCGCGTCCACCTTGCGGCGCAGCATGCTGACGTACACCTCGACGATGGACTCCTCGCCGTCGAAGGCGATGTCCCACACCTCGTCGACGATCCGGCGCTTGGACAGCACCTCGCCGGGGTGCTCGGCGAGGCAGCGCAGGACGGCGAACTCCCGCTCGGTGAGGGTGATCTCGGCGCCGCCCCGGCCGCAGCGGCGGCCCGCCGGGTCCAGCCAGAGGTCGCCGACCCGCAGCAGCGGGCCCGGCGTCTGGCTGCGGCGGATCAGGGCGCGCAGCCGGGCCAGGAAGACCAGGTAGGAGAACGGCTTGGTGAGGTAGTCGTCGGCGCCGGTGTCCAGGCCCTCGGCCTCGTCGTACTCGCCGTCCTTGGCGGTCAGCATCAGGATCGGGGTGGTGACGCCGTCGGCGCGCAGTGCCTCGCACACCTTGTAGCCGTTCAGGCCGGGCAGCATGATGTCGAGCACGATCGCCCGGTAGGCGTGCCGCTGGGCCAGCCGCAGGCCGGTGAGGCCGTCCGGGGCGAGGTCGACGGTGTAGCCCTCGACCTCCAGGCCGCGCCGTACGGCGGCCGCGACCTGGGCGTCGTCCTCCACCACCAGAATCTCCATGCGGATCAGGATGCCACCGGCGCCGGATCCGTTCCTTAAGCCGTCTTCAGCTTTCTCAGCCCCGCTTCAGGGGCGCGGGTGCATGCTCTCGCCGTTTCCGCCGATCAGTTCGAGTCGGTGCCTGACACGGGAGGTGCCGGCGGATGACCGTACTGGAGGGTCCTCCGTTGCCCCGCCCTCCGCTGCCCGGTCCGCCGCGGCCCGCCCGCCACCGGCGGCCGCGCCGCACGCCGCCGCCCAGCCTGGTGATGGCGGCCGGGACGGTGGTCTCCCGGGCCACCGGCTTCGTCCGCTCGGCGCTGCTGGTGGCGGTCCTCGGCTCGGGGCTGCTCGCGGACGGGTACAACGTGGCCAACACGGTGCCCAATCTGCTGTTCGTGCTGCTGATCGGCGGCGCGCTGAACACCGCGCTGGTGCCCCACCTGGTGCGCGCCGCCAAGGAGTCGGCGGACGGCGGGGCGGCGCACGTCGACCGGCTGGTGACGGTGCTGGTGGTCACCCTGCTGGTGCTGACGGCGGTGGTGGTGCCGGGCGCGCCGTACCTCGTGCGTGCCTACACCGCTTACGGCGGTGCGCAGTTGGACCGGACGGTGCTGCTGGCGTACCTGTGCCTGCCGCAGGTGTTCTTCTACGGACTGTTCACCGTGCTCGGCCAACTCCTCAACGCCCGGCAGCGGTTCGCGCCGATGGCCTGGGCTCCGGTGCTCAACAACCTGGTGGTGATCGGGGTGTTCGCCGGGTACCTCGGCCAACGGTCCTTCTCCACGGCCGACGTGACCGTGCTCGGGGCCGGTACGACGGCCGGGGTGGTGGCGCAGAGCCTGGTGCTGCTGCCCTGCCTGCGGGCCGCCGGCGTGCGGCCCCGGCCGCGCTGGGACTGGCGGCAGGCCGGGCTCGGCGAGCCGCTGCGGGCCGCCGGGTGGACGCTGCTGCTGGTGCTCGGCGACCAGGTGGGCTACTGGGTGGTGACCCGGCTGTCGACCTCGGTCGGTTCGCGGGCCGCCGAGGCCGGGCTGCCGGGCGTCGGGTACACCGCGTACAGCAGCGCGTACCTGCTGTGGATCGTGCCGCACGGGGTGGTCACGGTGTCGGTGGTGACGGCGGTCGTTCCCGCGCTCACCGCCGCCGCCGACTCCCCGCGGGCCGTCCGCGCGCTGCTCGCCCGCACCGTCCGCACCATCGCGGTGGTCACCGTCCCGGCGGCCTGCGCGTTCGCGGTCCTCGCACCGCAGCTGTGCGCGCTCGCCTTCGGGCACGGGAGCACCGGCGCCGACGACGTGCGGGCCATCGCCGGGATGCTGACCGCCTTCGCGCCCGGCCTGGTCCTGTACTCCGCCGGCTACGCGCTGACCCGCGTCTTCTACGCGCTCGGCGACAGCCGTACGCCCTTCCTGCTCAACCTGCTGCCGGTCGCCGCCACGGCGCTGGGCGCGGTGCTCTGCCACCGGCTGCTGCCGCTGCGCTGGGCCGTCACCGGGATGGCCGGCTGCTACGGGGCGTCGTTCCTGCTCACCTGCGCGGCCGCCGCCCTGCTGCTGCGCCGGCGGCTCGGGCCGCTGCGGGTCCTGGGAGCCCACGGGAAGCCGCTGCTGGCCGCCCTGCCGGCCGCCGCGGGCGCCTGGTGGGCCACCCGGTACGGCCTCCTGCCGGCCGCCGCCGCCCTCGCCGTCGGCTACCTCCTGCTCGCCCACCTCCTCCGGATCGAAGAACTGTCCGTCCTCACCACACGATTGCGCAGGCGCCCATGACCCTCCTCCCCAGCGACGTCGCCCGGGTCCTCGACTTCCTCCTCCCCGAGGGCCACCCCCTGCGCGCCCAGGTCCCGCACCTGCGCGTCGAGTCCCGCTGCCGGTGCGGCTGCAGCACCGCCCTGTTCGCCGGCGTCCAGGACGGCGCCCGCTCGGAGGTGGTCGCCGAGGCGGCGATCGGCTCCGACGGCGAGATCCTGCTCTTCGCCGAGGACGGCCGGCTCTCCTGGCTGGAGGTCTGCTCCTGGACCGACCCCAAGCTCACCCTCGTCGACGCCGCCCGCTACCTCGGCGGGGAACCCGGGCGGCCGGAGTGAGCGTCGTACCGGGCATGCCCACCGTTCTCATCCTCGGCTTCGACCCGCACACCGTCCCCGGCGTGGACGGCGACGCGGTGCGGGCCCTCCTCGACGCCGAACTCGCCCGCTTCACCGAGCACGGCATCGACGCCGCCGTGACCCTGGTCGCCCCCGACGACACCGCCGAACCCGCCGTCGTGGCGGCCCTCGCCGGGCGCCGCTGGGACGTCGTCGTCATCGGCGGCGGCATCCGCAAGCCCGAACCGGCGCTGCCGTTCTTCGAGGCGGTCGTCAACCTGGTCCGCCGTCACGCCCCGCAGGCGGCCGTCGCCTTCAACACCAGCCCCGCCGACAGCGTCGAGGCCGCCCGCCGCTGGCTGCCGTAGCGGGACGCCGGCCCGGCCTTCAGCCCGCGCCGGGCCCGCGCCGGGCCCGCGCTCAGCCGAGGTCGCCCAGGGGGCGGCGGTAGGCGAGGGCGGGGCGGTCGGCGAGGAGGAACCGGTGGCTGAGCGCGAAGCCGTTGCGGGCGAGGACGGCCTGGGAGGCGGGGTTGTCGACGGTGGTGACGGCGGTCAGGACGGTCAGGCCGTAGGCGGTGGCCGCGAGGCGGCAGGCCTCGGCGACGGCGGCCTTCGCGACGCCGCGGCCGGCGGCCGATTCGGCGATCCGGTAGCCGAGTTCGGCGCTGCCGTCGGCGAGGTCGACGAGGTTGGCGCGGCCGACCAGCCCGCCGGCCGCGTCGAGCACCACGTGGAACCGGCAGGTGCCCTCGGCCTGTTCGGCGAGGAGGGCGGCGTGGCGGTCCGCGAAGCCGGCGAAGTAGGCGTCGCCGCGGTCCGGGATGCTGCGGGCGAAGTACGCGCGGTTGGCGCGTTCGAAGGCCAGCAGGGCCTCGGCGTGGTCGGGGCGCAGGGGTTCCAGGGTGATCATCGCGCCAGTCTGGCCCGCAGCGCCCCGGTGAACCACCGGAATACCCCGGTGAGGCTCTCCGGGACGGGCCAGCCGTTGATGACCGCCAGCAGCTGCCAGTAGCGCTCGGCGCGCGGGTCGTCGGCGCTCTCCAGGCGGTCGAGCAGCCAGCGCCGCAACCCGGCGTCGTCGGGACGGCCGAAGGTCTCGGCGTAGGCGGCGGTGAGGGCGTCGAGGACGGGGCCGGCCGCGGGGGAGGCGGGGTCGGTGCCGGCGGCCAGCGCCGCACCGACCAGGGACCGTACGGTCTCGGTGAGCGCGTGGTGCAGCCCGCCGCGGTCGCCCTCGGCCCGTTCGGCGGCCTGCTGTTCGGCCATCCGCCGGACGGCCGCGCGGAAGTCCGGGTCCTGGACGAGTTCACCGAGTTCGACCCAGGCCTCGACCTGCTCCGTCCTTGGCTCGTCCGGCAGTTCGGGCATGGCGGAGCGCATCATGGCGACGAACTCGGGGTTGGCGTCCAGGCCGCCGAAGGCCTCGTCGACGAAGTCGTGGACCAGGCGCCGGCGTTCGGCGTCGGAGAGTTTGGCGAGCTTGTGCATGAGTCCCATCTCCTCGGGTGTGGAAGCGCGTTGGGCGACGGCGAGCAGCACCGCCCGGCGCAGCCGGAGGGTGCGGATCTGCACCTCCAGCGCCTCGGCGTGTGCGGCGGCCACCTCGTGCAGCGGGGCCTCCCGTTCCAGCACCCGGCGGATCGCGGGCAGGTCGAGCCCGAGTTCGCGCAGGGTGCGGACGAGGTCCAGCCGGGCGAGGGCGTGCACGTCGTACAGCCGGTAGCCGGCGGCGCTGCGCCCGGTGGGCGGGACGAGGCCGGTGTCGGCGTAGAACCGGATGGTCTTGACGGTGAGTCCGGTGCGCCGGGCGAGGTCGCCGATCGGGTAGAGCGTTTCGCTGCCGTCCATGGGGACCACTCTGGACTCTCCCCTTACCGGAGACGCAAGCCCGCGGCCCTCTAAGGTCGTGGCCATGAACGACACTGACAACGGGGCCTCGATCCGCGTGCTGCTCGCCGAGGACCAGGGGATGGTCCGGGAGGCGCTGGCCGCGCTGCTCGGGCTGGAGGGGGACATCGACGTCGTCGCGCAGGTCGGCCGCGGGGACGAGGTGGTGGCGGCGGTGCTCGCGAACGACGTGCAGGTCGCCGTGCTGGACATCGAGATGCCGGGGATGACGGGCATCGAGGCGGCCGCCGAGCTGCGCGACCGGGCGCCCCGGACCAAGGTGGTCATCGCGACGACCTTCGGCCGGCCCGGCTACCTGCGCCGGGCGATGGAATCGGGCGCGGACGCGTTCCTGGTGAAGGACGCGCCGGCCGCCGAGCTGGCGGAGGCGATCCGCCGGGTGCTGCGCGGCGAGCGGGTGATCGACCCGGCGCTGGCCGCCGCCGCGCTGGCCGAGGGCGCCAACCCGCTGACCCCGCGCGAGCGGGACGTGCTGGGCGCGGCGGCCGACGGCGCGGTGAACGCGGACATCGCCCGGCGGCTGCACCTGTCCGAGGGGACGGTGCGCAACTACCTGTCGATGGCGATCCAGAAGACCGAGGCCCGCAACCGCACCGAGGCGGTCCGGATCGCCCGGGAGAAGGGCTGGCTGTAGGGCCCGTCTTCAAGCCCCCGGCGTCGGCCCGCAGACGGGGGTCAGTTGAGCCGGTGCCGGGCCGCCCGGGCCTCCTGCCGGACCTTGGCGGCGGTGTCCGGGTCGAAGGCGTCGAGGATCTGCGCGTAGGCGTCCATCTCCGCCGAGCCGCCGAGGAAGTCCCCGGTGCGGACGAGGAGTTCGGCCCGTTCCAGGCGCAGCTGGGCGGGGTGCCGGGGCAGCAGCAGGGCGAGTTCGGTGGCCCAGAGCTGGGTGCGGGCGTGCTCGGGGCGGTCGGCGGCCCAGAGCCGGATGTTGCCGAGCACCCGCAGCACGACCTCCAGCGGCTGGGCCGGGGTGAGCAGGGCGGGGGTGAACTCCGCCCCGGCGGCGGCGACCAGCCGTTCGACGTCCGCCGGGTCGAGCAGCCGCCCGCCGTGGAACGGGTCGGCCAGGACGTAGTCCTCGCCGCCGGCCGGGCCGCCCACCGCGACGATGAAGTGGCCGGGCAGCGCGATGCCGTGGACGGTCAGCCCGGCCCGCCGGCCGACCGCCATCCACACCAGGGAGAGCGTGATCGGCAGCCCGCGCCGGCGCCGCAGCACCTCGGGCAGCAGCGAGGACTCCAGCCGCCGGTAGTCCGACTGCCGCCCGTGGAAGCGCTCCCGCCCGCCGAGCACCGCGGCGAGCAGGGCGGCGGTCTCCTCCGGCCCGGTCGGCGCCCGCTCGGCGACGGCCGTCCGGACCGCCGCCGCGTGCCGCTCGAACGCGGCCTCGCAGGCGGCGAGCAGCGCGTCCACGCCCGGCGGTTCGCCGGGGTCGCCGGGGTCGGGCACCATGCCGTGCTCGGCGGCGGCGAGCAGGCACAGCAGCACCGGGTCGGGCTGCTCGGCGCGGGCGGCGGTCCGGAAGCGGTCTCTGCTCTGCTCGGTCACGGTGACGGCGACGGCTTTCGTACGGCGGACGGACAAGGCGGCGGACGGACGATCGGGCGGGGCGATCGGACGAACGGACGGACGGTACGGCCTGGCGGCTACCCCTGGGGGAGGAGCGCGTAGTGGTAAGTGTGACTGGTCGTGAAGCCGAGTCCGTCATAGAGCGCGATCGCCCCCGCGTTCTCCGCCTCGACCTGGAGGTAGCCGCCGCTCGCGCCCTCCTCGGCCGCGCGCGAGGCGAGCACCGCCATGACCGTCGTCGCCAGTCCGGCCCGCCGGGCGTACGGCTGGACCTCGATCGCGCCGAAGCAGGCCCAGGCGCCCTCGATGACGCAGCGTCCGATCGCCAGCGGCGGCTGCCCGGGGGCGCCCGGCACGGTGGCGAACCAGACCGAGGGCCCGCCGTGCAGCACCCGCCGGGCCGCCTCCTCCACCGCCGGGTCGCCGCTCACCCGCCGGTACACCGACAGCCACCGGTCGTCCGCGGTCCGCGCGAGGCGCACCCTGTCGTGCCCGGCGCCGGCCCGGGCGAGCCCGGCCAGCGGGGCGGTGCGGACCAGGGTGGGCGCGTACCCGGCGCCGAGCCGGTCGAGTTCGGCGACCAGCGCCGGGGGCGAGCCGGGGGAGATCACCTCGACGCACGCGGGCAGTCCGCGCGCCGCGTACCAGGCGCGGACGGCCGCCAGCGCCCGGGGCAGCGGCAGTCCCGGGTCCCCGAGCGCCTGGACGGAGTTGGCCCGCCGGGTGAACCCGGCGGCGGCGCGCAGCGTCCACTCGCCGAGCGGCTCCTGCTCGACGGCCGGCCAGCCGCGGCCCGCGATCCGCTGCAGTTCGACCGGCTCGGTGACCGGCAACGGGACGCGCCGGGCCGGGAACGGCGGCACGGTCTTGCCTGCGACCAGCAGCTTCTCCGGCAAGAACACCGGATCGCCGGTTCGAGGGGCGATCGTCAACCCATGATCGTCCCACGATGTGAGCACGCCGATCGAATCCCGGAACACCGGCCGGTCGTCCACGAACTCCGCGAGGCGGCGGACGGACACGCGTCGTCCCACGTCAGAGCGGTCTATCCGGACTTCCGGACGGTCGCCGACCGGGTCGTGCGTCGCCATCTGGCCACCTCCTGTGCATTTGCGGTCTCCGACCCGCGATACTAGGGGCGGGCATCGACGACGCCGCGCTCACCGCGCACGGCAGCAGAACAGAACGGGCCACCAGGCCCTTCCGAGGAGGAACGACAGCGTGACCTACGTCATCGCGCAGCCTTGTGTCGACGTGAAGGACAAGGCGTGCATCGAAGAGTGCCCGGTTGACTGCATCTACGAGGGCGAGCGATCGCTCTACATCCACCCGGATGAGTGTGTCGACTGTGGCGCGTGCGAGCCGGTCTGCCCGGTCGAGGCGATCTTCTACGAGGACGACACTCCGGAGGAGTGGAAGGACTACTACAAGGCGAACGTCGAGTTCTTCGACGACCTGGGTTCCCCCGGCGGCGCCTCCAAGCTCGGTCTGATCGAGCGTGACCACCCGTTCATCGCCGCTCTGCCGCCGCAGAACGCCGACCACTGACGATCGGTGGCACAACAGCTGTGAGTACCAACAGCACGCGCGCGCCGTTCCCGGGTCACCCGGGGGCGGCGCGCCGCGTTTCGGACAAGCTCCCCGTCTTCCCCTGGGACAAGCTGGAGCCGTACAAGGCGACCGCCCTGGCCCACCCCGGCGGGCTCTGCGACTTCTCCGTCGGCACCCCGGTGGACCCGGTCCCCGAGGTGATCCAGAAGGCGCTGGCCGCGCACACCGACACCCCCGGCTACCCGACCGTCTGGGGCCCGCTGGAGCTGCGCGAGGCGATCGCCGGCTGGCTGCACCGCCGCCTCGGCGCGGAGACCGGCCCGCAGGCCGTGCTCCCGACCGTCGGCTCCAAGGAGCTGGTGGCCTGGCTGCCGACCCAGCTCGGCCTCGGCCCCGGCGACCAGGTCGCCTACCCGCGCCTGGCCTACCCGACCTACGAGGTGGGCGCCCGGCTGTGCGGCGCCGAGCCGGTCGAGTACGACTCGGTGGACGAGCTGGACGGCTCCCGGGTGCGCCTGCTCTGGGTGAACTCTCCGTCCAACCCGACCGGCCGGGTGCTGGGCGCGGACGAGCTGCGCCGGGCCGTCGAGTGGGCCAGGGAGCACGGGGCGCTGCTGGTCAGCGACGAGTGCTACCTGGAGCTGGGCTGGGAGGCCGAGCCGGTCTCCGTCCTGCACCCGGACGTCTGCGGCGACGGCCACGAGGGCCTGCTGGCCGTCCACTCGCTCTCCAAGCGCTCCAACCTGGCCGGCTACCGCGCCTCCTTCGTGGCGGGCGACCCGGTGGTGGTCAGGGAACTGCTGGAGGTGCGCAAGCACGGCGGCATGATCGTGCCGGCGCCGGTCCAGGCGGCGACGGTCGCCGCGCTCGCGGACGACGCCCACGTGGCCGAGCAGCGCGAGCGGTACGCGGCCCGGCGCTCGGCGCTGCGGGCGGCGCTGGAGGCGTACGGCTTCCGGATCGAGCACTCCGAGGCGAGCCTCTACCTGTGGGCGACCCAGGACCGCCCGTGCTGGGAGACCGTGGCCGAACTGGCCGGGCTGGGCATCCTGGTGGCGCCCGGCGACTTCTACGGGCCGGCCGGCGACCGCTTCGTGCGGGTCGCGTTCACGGCGACCGACGAGCGGGTCGCCGCGGCCGTGGAGCGGCTGGGCGCGGCGAGCTGACCGCGACCGCGCCGAGCTCGGCGCGCCGACCGTAGCGGGCGACCGTACCCCGAAGGGGGCCGGTGTCACGGACACCGGCCCCCTTCGGGGTTCTCCCCGAGCCGGGGGTTGTGCGGCGGCGGGGGTTACAGCGGCAGGCCGCTGAGGCTGCCGCCGCTCAGGTTGCCGCCGCCCAGGCCGCCCAGCAGGCCGCCGAGCGGGCCGAGCACGCCGGTGAGACCGGACAGCGGGCTGTTCGCGCCGAGGTCGGCACCGCCGAGGCGGTTGGCCGACCCGTGCTCGGCCAGGCCGAGCACGTCGGTGGCGGGCAGGTCGGCGGGCAGGGCGTGCTCGACCGAGCCGAGCGGCAGCGCGCGCTGCACCGCGCCGACCGGCAGGGCGTCGGCGACGGCGGTGCCGCCGGGGACGGCGCCGGTGAGCGTCTCGGCACCGGGCACGGCCTGGGTGACCGAGCCGGTCTGGGTCAGTCCGCCGAGCGGGCCGGTGCCGGCGGTGGCGCTGCGGGTCTCCGCGCTCTTGCCGGTGACGGCCTCGCCGAGCTTGCCGGCCAGGGACGAGGCGACCTTCGGGGTGACCGAGGAGAGCTGGCCCGCGGTCGCCGCGGTCTGGTCGACCGGGGCGGTCAGCGAGCCGGCCTTCTCGTTGGCCTCGGGCAGCTGCTGGGCGACGATGTTTCCGGCGGCGTCGGCGGAGGCCGGTACGCCGGCGGCGACGGTGGCCGCACCCGTGGTCCCGGCGGCCTGGCCGAGCTGGTGGGTGGTGTGCTGGAGGGTGGAACCGGTGTCGGTGTTGGCCAGCTGGCCCAGCGGTGCCGCGAGGTCGCTCTTGGGCAGCAGGGCGTCCCCGCCCAGGGCGGACGCGGAGCCGGCCGCGAGAAGCGGGGTCGCTCCGGCGGCCACGACGAGCGCGGCCTGGGCGATCCGGCGCGTGAGGGGGTGAGACATGGGGCTCCTCGAAGGGGTCTGGGTCCGTCCCGTCCGCCAAAGGACCGGGCGTGGACGACCGGGCGGACGACGTTGTTACCGCTTGAGAAGCCAGAAGGTTTCGGCCGACGCAAGGAATCTTCCTGGCCGACCATCGGATCGTAGGACCACAACAGCGCTGTCCGACCGGCCCGGTCGGACGCCGTCGAACCGCCCCGGTCAAGGGGAGTGACGGTTCTCCAGCCGGGTTCGCCGGAGCGGGCGGCCGGTCCACCGGGGTTGACCGGAATCACCCGTCCGGCGGCAACCCGAACACCAGTGCGTCAACTCTTGTCGGCCGGGGCCAGCGTGACCTGGACGAGCTTGGTCGAGGTGCCCGAGGTCTGGTTCTGCCAGCCGTCCTCGGACTTGGACTTGCGCCAGATCTTCCCGTCGTAGGCGACCGTCGCGATGCCCAGCTGCTGGGCCTGGGCGACCGCCCAGTGGGCGACCTCCCAGCCGCTCGCCCGCTCGGCGCTCACCCCGCCGTCCGCCGCCCCCGCGTCCGGCGAGGAGGTCAGGGCGGCGGTGGCCGGGTCCGGGGTCAGCGAGACGGCGTTCTCGGCGCCCTTGATGGTCGAGGTGTAGCCGGTCGCCGGGGTCACCGTGCGGCCGAACTCCCGGCGCACCCGGTCGGACAGCACCTGGGCCCGGTCCGGCGCGGCGGCCGGGGCCGCGGTGGCGCCCGGGGTGGCGCCCGGCGCGGCCGAGGCGGAGTCCGCCGGGTCCGGCTTGGCGTAGTCGTGCACCACGCAGGAGAACGAGGCGGGCTCCCGGCCGGCCAGCGCCGAGGTGAGCAGGGTCGCCTTGGTCTCGTGCTTGGCGTAGGCCTGCGGGTAGCCGCTCTTCTGCACCGTCTGCGCGGCGTCGGTCAGCGGCATCCGGGTGTAGCCCGGGACCTTGACCAGGCCGTCCAGGAACTTGTTGGTCGCGTACACCGGGTCCGAGATCTGCGCCGGGGTGCCCCAGCCCATCGACGGCCGCTGCTGGAAGAGGCCGATCGAGTCCCGGTCGCCGCCCGCGAGGTTGCGCAGCTTGGACTCCTGCATGGCGGTCGCCAGCGAGATCGTGGTGGCCCGGTCCGGCAGCCCGCGCGAACGCGCCACCGCGGCGATCGTCGCGGCGTTGGCGGCCTGCGGCAGCTCCAGCGTGCCGTTCCCGGCCGCCGTCTTCACCGAGCACTCCTCGGACGCGCCGGGCTTGAAACCGAACCACCAGATCCCGACCACGGCCAGGCCGGCGACCATGGCCAGGCCGAGCAGCCCGACGATCACCATCAGCAGGGCGCGAAGCGGCCCGCGGCGGCGAGTGGGCTCCTCTTCGTCGCCCAGCTCTTCGCTGCTCCTTCTCCTGGCCACCGTCGCCCCTCTCGCGCCTGCACCTTGATCCGACACCGTACCCACTCGGACGGATGTGCGGCGCCTTCCGGTTGCCGTCACCCGCCTCCGACCGGACCGGGCCGCGGATTAGGCTGGCTCCCATGAGCAGCTCGAACCCGACGCCCCTGGACCTCACTCTCGACGGCGGCACGCTGACCGCCCGGCTCGTCGACATCCCCTCGGTGAGCGGCGACGAGCAGGCGCTCGCCGACGCCATCGAGACCGCGCTGCGCGGCTACCCGCACCTCACCGTGGACCGCCACGGCAACAACGTGGTGGCCCGGACGAACCTGGGCCGGGCCGAGCGCGTCGTCCTGGCCGGCCACCTGGACACCGTGCCGATCGCCGACAACCTCCCCTCGTGGGTCGAGGGCGACCTGCTCCACGGCTGCGGCACCACGGACATGAAGTCCGGCGTGGCCGTGCAGCTGCGCCTCGCCGCCACGGTGCCCGAGCCCAACCGCGACCTCACCTTCGTCTTCTACGACTGCGAGGAGGTGGAGGCCTCCCGCAACGGCCTCGGCCACCTGGCCAAGGACCACCCGGAGTGGCTGGCCGGTGACTTCGCGGTGCTGATGGAGCCCAGCGGCGGCATGGTCGAGGGCGGCTGCCAGGGCACCCTGCGGGCGCAGGTGCGGCTGACCGGCGTGCGCGCCCACTCGGCCCGCAGCTGGCTCGGGGACAACGCCATCCACCACGCCGCCGAGGTGCTCACCCGGCTGGAGAACTACCAGCCGCGCCGGGTGGAGATCGACGGCCTGGAGTACCGCGAGGGCCTGAACGCGGTCCGGATCGACGGCGGCGTGGCCGGCAACGTGATCCCGGACGAGTGCGTCGTCACGGTCAACTTCCGCTACGCGCCGGACCGCGACGAGGTGGACGCGGAGAAGCACGTGCGCGAGGTCTTCGACGGCTTCGAGCTGACCGTCACCGACTTCGCCGTGGGCGCCCTGCCCGGGCTCTCCCAGCCGGCCGCCCGGGCCTTCCTGGAGGCCACCGGCGGCCAGGCCCGGGCCAAGTTCGGCTGGACCGACGTCGCCCGGTTCAGCGCGCTCGGCGTCCCGGCGGTCAACTACGGCCCCGGCGACCCGAACCTGGCGCACAAGCGCGAGGAGTACTGCTCGCTGAGCGCCATCGCCGAGGTCGAGGACCGGATGCGCGCCTGGCTGACCAGCTGAGCCGCTGCTGGCGACGCTCGTCCGATCAGCAGTCGAACGCCACCTTCCGGATACTCAACCGACCTTCCCCCGTTGCCTGAAAACGGGGGAGGGCGGGCGTAGGGTTTCGTCATGACAGGCACAGGAGACGAGAAGCACTACGGCCACGGCCCCGAGCAGGTCGGTGCGCCGCGAAAGAAGAAGGCCTGGCCCGAGAAGCAGAAGGGCCCGGTGCTGGTGCGCCGGGACCAGGTCGGTACGAGCACCACGGACCAGCGCCTGCTGGACACCACCGGTCCGACCGACTGGCTGCACACCGACCCGTGGCGGGTCCTGCGGATCACCTCGGAGTTCGTCGAGGGCTTCGGCGCCCTCGCCGAACTCCCGCCCGCGATCAGTGTCTTCGGCTCCGCCCGGACCCCGGTCGACTCGCCCGAGTACCAGGCGGGCGTGGCCATCGGCCGGGCCCTCGCCGAGGCCGGCTACGCGGTGATCACCGGCGGCGGCCCGGGGGCGATGGAGGCCGCCAACCGCGGCGCCTCCGAGGCGGGCGGCCTCAGCGTCGGGCTCGGCATCGAGCTGCCCTTCGAGCAGGGCCTCAACGAGTTCGTCGACCTCGGGCTGAACTTCCGCTACTTCTTCGTCCGCAAGACGATGTTCGTGAAGTACGCGCAGGGCTTCGTGGTCCTGCCCGGCGGCCTCGGCACGCTGGACGAGCTGTTCGAGGCGCTCACCCTGGTGCAGACGAAGAAGGTCACCCGCTTCCCGGTGATCCTCTACGGCAGCGCCTACTGGGGCGGCCTGTACGAGTGGCTGAAGGACACCCTGGTCGCGCAGGGCAAGGCGGCCCCGCACGACCTGGAGCTGTTCCACATCACCGACGAGATCGACGAGGTCATGAAGATCCTCGCCGACGCCCGCCGGCCCGCGAACGAGATCTAGCGCGAGCGAGCCGAAGGGTCGCGCCGGTGCCGAAAGCGAGGAGCGACAAGCGAGGGACGAGCGCCGGAGCGACGAACGTCGGTACCGGGTCCGAGCGCCCCGGAGGCGAGCCGAGCGCCGACAGGAGGGTTCACGCCAGCCCCCGGCGGGCGACCGCCGGGGGGCGGGTGCCCCGGATCGAGGCGACCATGTCCAGCACCTGGCGGGTCTCCGCGACCTGGTGCACCCGGTAGACCCGCGCGCCCAGCCAGGCCGAGACCGCGGTGGTGGCCAGGGTGCCGAGCAGCCGCTCGTTCACCGGCCGGTCCAGGGTCTCGCCGACGAAGTCCTTGTTGGAGAGCGAGACCAGCACCGGGAAGCCGGTCGCGGTCATCTCCGGCAGCCGCCGGGTGGCCTCCAGCGAGTGCCGGGTGTTCTTGCCGAAGTCGTGCCCCGGGTCGATGACCACCGCGTCCCGCCGCACGCCCAGCTCCACCGCGCGCTCGGCGAGCCCCACGGTCACCCGCAGGATGTCCGCCATCACGTCCTCGTACCCGACCCGGTGCGGCCGGGTACGGGGCTCGGCGCCGCCCGCGTGGGTGCAGACCAGCCCGGCGTCGTACCGGGCGGCCACCTCGGCGAGCCTCGGGTCCACGCCGCCCCAGGCGTCGTTCAGCAGGTCCGCGCCCACCTCGCAGACCGCCTCGCCGACCTCGTGCCGCCAGGTGTCCACGCTGATCACCGCCTCGGGGTGGCGCTTGCGCAGCTCGGCCACGAAGGGCACGGTGCGCCGCAGCTCCTCCTCGACCGTGACCTCGTCGCCGGGCCCGGCCTTCACCCCGCCGATGTCCAGGATCGCCGCGCCCTCGGCCATCGCGCGGTCCGCGGCGGCGAAGGCGGCCTCGTCGGCGAAGGTCGCGCCCTTGTCGAAGAACGAGTCCGGCGTCCGGTTGACGATCGCCATGATCACCAGCTCGTCGTCACCGAATTCCCGCGGTCCCAGGCGCAGTGCCACCGATGTCTCCTCCAGAGCTCCTGCGGGTGCGATGATGGCCCCCGGCCTCACTAAGGGACCATGCTGTCATGATCAGTGTGGTTGCCTGCCACCACATAGCGGACCGGCCGGGAGTTCGGGAGGACAGCTCGTGTTCTGGGTGATCGTGGTCGCCATGGCCGTGGTGGTCGGCGGTGCCGCCCTGGTGGCGCTCGGCGGGGGCGGCTCGATGCCGGAGGCGGCACCGGACCGGATCTCCGCGCGGCTGCCGCAGGACCGCCCGCTGGGCCGGGCGGACGTGGACGAGCTGCGCCTGCCGATGGCGCTGCGCGGCTACCGGATGGACGAGGTGGACGACGTCCTGGACCGCCTCGGCGCCGAACTCGCCTACCGCGACGCGCGGATCGCCGAGCTGGAGGCCGCCGCCCACCTGCGCGGCGCCGTCGAGGCGACCAGCGCCCCCGACCCGGCGGCCGAACCGCTGCCCGGCCTGGAGCAGTTCGCCCAGGTGGTCGAGCCGGCCGTGGTGCTCGCCAAGCAGCCGGCCGGGGAGCACGCCCCCGAGGACGCGAAGCCGGGGACGGAGAAGTGACCGACCCGGCCGGGGGCGCGGTGCTCGGCGCGGACGGCCTGCGCCGCTGCGGCTGGGGCGACTCCACCGACGACTACCGGGTCTACCACGACACCGAGTGGGGCCGCCCGGTGCACGGCGACGACGCGCTGTTCGAGCGGGTCTGCCTGGAGGCCTTCCAGTCCGGCCTGTCCTGGCTGACCATCCTGCGCCGCCGCGAGGGCTTCCGGGCCGCGTTCGCGGGCTTCCGGATCGCCGAGGTCGCCGAGTTCGGCGAGGCGGACAAGGAGCGCCTGCTCGCCGACGCCGGCATCATCCGCAACCGGGCCAAGATCGAGGCGGCGATCGCCAACGCGCGGGTCGCCCGCGACCTGGCGGGCGGCCTGGACGCGCTGATCTGGCAGTTCGCCGCCGAACCGGGCCGGCCGGCCCCCCGCACGATGGGCGAGGTGCCGGCCGTCACGCCGGAGTCGACGGCGCTGGCGAAGGCGCTGAAGAAGGCGGGCTTCCGCTTCGTCGGCCCGACCACCGCGTACGCCCTGATGCAGGCCTGCGGGCTGGTCGACGACCACCTGGCGGACTGCCACGTCCGCACCGGCGCCAAGGGCTGACCGGCGGGTCCGGGCCGGCCGGCCCGGACCCGTGGACAGGCCCTAGCGGCCCAGGTACGTCGGCTTCTCCTTGGCGATGAAGGCGCGCACCGCGATCCGGTGGTCCTCGCTGTCGCCGGCCAGCGTCTGCAACTCGTCCTCCTTGTCGAGGAGTTCGTCCAGCGAGTGGGAGGCGCCGTACGCCAGCGACTCCTTGATGGCGCCGTAGGCGACGGTCGGGCCCTCGGCCAGCTCACGGGCGAAGGCCCGTGCGGTGGTGGCGAGTTCCCCGGCCGGCACCACCCTGGTGGCCAGGCCCAGCTCGGCGGCCTCGGCGGCCTTGACCGTGCGGGGCAGCATCAGCAGCTCGGTGGCCCTGGCGTGCCCGACCAGCCGGGGCAGCGTCCAGGAGGCGCCCGAGTCGGCGGTCAGCCCGATCCCGGCGAAGGCGGTGTTGAAGCCGGCCCGGTCGGACAGGACGCGGAAGTCGCAGGCGAAGGCGAGCGAGGCGCCGGCCCCGGCCGCCACCCCGCCGACCGCGGCGACGGTCGGCTTGCGCATCCCGGCCAGCGCCCGCACCAGCGGGTTGTAGTGCTCGCCGACGGTCCGCAGCGCGCCCTCGCCGGTCTCCTCGGCCCGCTTCAGCATGGCCAGGTGCTCGTTCAGGTCCTGTCCGACGCAGAACGCCCGCTCGCCCGCCCCGGTGAGCAGGACGGCCCGCACCGCCGGGTCCGCGGCCGCGGCGGTCACGGCGTCGCGCAGCGCGACCTTGGTGGCGACGTCGAGCGCGTTCATCGCCTCCGGGCGGTTGATGGTGATGACGGCCAGGCCGCCGTCCAGCTCGTACAGCACGGAATCGGACATGGGTGAGGGCTCCCGGGATCGAGGCGTTGTCGGTCGTGTGTGTCAGGATGCCGGAGCACGCGGGGGCCTGGGGAGTGTGAGGTATCGCACCTTCGGGCGGTGTCCGCACCACCGCCACGCCGGGGCTTATGACGTGGTTTGCGGCGGTTGGGGGCGGTCCGGTCGTGGTTGCACCGAGAGTGATGTTGGTCATCAGCCCGTGGCATGCGGGATAATGGCTTCCGATCAATGCGTTCGATACCGGCGGTGGACGGACTGCCGGTGCGTAGCTGAGCGGTTGCAGGAAGGGGAACGAGCATGGCGGCCATGAAGCCGCGGACGGGTGACGGCCCGCTCGAAGTCACCAAAGAGGGACGGGGCATCATCATGCGCGTTCCGCTCGAAGGCGGCGGACGCCTTGTGGTGGAGCTCACGCCGGACGAGGCCCAGGCCCTCGGCGAGGCCCTGAAGAAGGCCTGCGGCTGACCGCAGCAGGTGCTCGCCATCTCCTGGAGATGTGCTGCCGGGCCCGGGTTCGACGTCATGTCGGCCCGGGTCCGCACGTTTTCCCGGGCCCGGGCCCGAAGGGGCGCCGGGCTCGGCGCCCGACGCTCAGCGCTTGACGTTCAGCGCTTGACGTTCAGCGCTTGACGGCGCAGAGCAGCCCGTCCGACACCGGCAGCAGCGCCGGCAGCAGGGCCTCGCTCTCCCGCACGTCCCGGACCAGGTCCCGGACCGCGCCGGTCTGCGGGTCCTGGAGCTCCGGCTCGGCCAGCCGGCCCTCCTGGAAGACGCCCTCGAAGCAGACCATCCCGCCCGGCCGCAGCAGCCGCAGCGCCTCCCGCAGGTACTCGCAGGACTCGACCGGGTCGCCGTCGCAGAACACCAGGTCGTACTGGCCGTCGGCGAGCCGGGGCAGCACCTCCAGCGCCCGGCCCGGTATGAACCGGGAGCGGTTGGCCGCGAACCCGGCCGCCTGGTACGCCTCACGGGCCAGCTGCTGGCGCACCGGCTCGGAGTCGACCGTGGTGAGCACGCCGTCCGGCCGCATTCCGCGCAGCAGGTAGACCCCGGACACCCCGGTGCCGGTGCCGATCTCGGCCACCGCCTTGGCGTCCAGCGCGGCGGCCAGCAGCCGCAGGCAGGCCCCGCCGCTCGGTCCGATCGCCCGTATCCCGGTCCGCGCGGACTGCGCCCGGGCGTAGGTCAGCACGGCGTCCTCGCTCACGTAGGTGTCGGCGAGGGCCGCGTGCGCGGGCCCGAACTCGCTGATGGCTGCCTCTTTCGGAGCCCCGGGCGAGGCCCGGTGCCGAAGGATGTCGATATTTCCTGGCACAGATTACTGGCCGACCGGGAACCGCGTACGGCGGCGGGCCGTTGTCAGGACGGACCGGGTGCGGAAGACCTCCCGGGCACTTTTATCCGGGCTTGACGGGTGAGGTGGATATGGTGGTGGCCCTGCTGGGCAGAAGAGCCGACCGAGGAGGTGTGGCCGAGGGCGACGTCCCTGTGCGGCGGCACTCCCGCGGCACCGCGTCAGCCCGTACGCCGAAGCCCGTGATGAACCAGCCTGCGCACTCCGACCTGGACCAGCCCGTGGCCGCGACGCCGGCCGGCGGCGCCACCGAGGCCCCCGCCCTCGCGACCTTCACCGAGGGTCCCGACGCGCAGACCTGGACTCCGCCCAGCTGGGAGGAGATCGTCGAGGCGCACAGCGCCCGCGTCTACCGGCTCGCCTACCGCCTGACGGGCAACCAGCACGACGCCGAGGACCTCACCCAGGAGGTCTTCGTCCGGGTGTTCCGTTCGCTGTCCACGTACACCCCCGGCACGTTCGAGGGCTGGCTGCACCGGATCACCACCAACCTCTTCCTGGACATGGTCCGCCGCCGCCAGCGCATCCGCTTCGACGCGCTCGGCGAGGACGCGGCCGAGCGGCTCGCCTCCCGCGAGCCGAGCCCGGCCCAGCACTTCAGCGACACCCACTTCGACGCCGACGTGCAGCAGGCGCTGGACACCCTGGCGCCGGAGTTCCGCGCCGCGGTGGTGCTCTGCGACATCGAGGGCCTGTCCTACGAGGAGATCGCCGCCACGCTGGGCGTCAAGCTCGGCACCGTCCGCAGCCGCATCCACCGCGGCCGCTCGCACCTGCGCGCCGCGCTCAAGCACCGCGCCCCCGGCTCGGCCCCCGGCCGGGAGCGCCGCGGCGGCTCGGAGGAGCCGGTGCCGGTCGGCGTCGGAGCGGTCGAGGCCGCGGTCGCGCCCGGTGGGCGCGGACGGAGGCGGTCGTGAGCGGAACCAGCCGGTCCGGTTCGGGTCGGTCGGACGCCTCCGACCGGTCCCCGAACCGACGGGGCTGGGCCCTGCCGGGCCGTCGCGGAGGCGACGAACCCGGTGAGCCCGTGCTGCCCGCGGTGGCACTGCCCGCGGACACGGCGCTGCACGCGCTTCCCGTCCGCCCCGCCGCACCCGCCGAGGACCACCACCTCGGCGAGCGCCTCTCCGCCTTCCTGGACGGCGAGCTCGGCCACGACTCGCGCGACCGCGTCCAGGCCCACCTGGCGACCTGCCCGCACTGCCTTGCCGAGGTCGACGAGGCCCGCGCCGTCAAGCACATGCTGACCCGCACCGGCACGCCCGGCCCGTCCTCTGCGCTGATGGCCCGCCTGATGGCCGTCGGCGGCCTTCCCGAGGACGCCCCGGCGGACGGCGACTGGCCGGCCGGCCGCGGCCGCCGCGATGACGACGACGACCTGCCCGGCGGCGGGGTCGCCGCCGCCGGGACGCTCGGCGGCAGCCGGCTCGACGGCGGCTCCTTCGGCCGCGGTGCCGGGGCCTCCTTCGGCGCCGGCGCGCTCGGCGCGGACACGCCGCTGCCCGGGGTCGACCCGCGCGCCTTCGGGCGCGGCGCGGTGCTGCGGCCGCTGATGGGCCGGCGCTCCGCCCGCCCCGAGCCCACCGCCGCCCCCGCCCGTCCGCAGTCCTCCGCGGCCGTCGTCCGCCCGCCCGCGCGGGGCCGCCGGCTGGTGTTCGCCGCCGCGGGCGCCTTCTCCGTCGCCGCGGTGACGCTCGGCGGTGTCGGCGGGCTCAGCACGCAGGGCGAGGAGCGCCACGGCACCACCGTCAGCCCGCCCGGCTCCGGCACCGGACGCGGCGGCGGCCTCGTCCCGATGAACGCCCAGGTCCCGGTGGACTTCCCCGGCCGCCCGGTCGCCGCGACCCGCGACGCGACCCCGCCGGGCTCCCCGGAGCGCTACCCCGGGGGCGCCGTGGCACAGCGCCAGCAGACCCGCTAGAACAACCCTCGACGGACCCGGGACGCACGCTCGATCCCCCGTCCGGACGGCCTCGGCCACCGGCAGGTCTTTACCACGGCTTCATCCCAGCGTGGACCAGGGACTCGCCGGTGGCCATTACCCTGTAGGAACCGTCGTCCGACGAGCTAGGGAGCCAAAGGTGTTCAGCGACGTGAGCGGGCTGGAGGTGCTGACCCTCGTCGTGATGGCCATCATCATCTTCGGTCCGGACAAACTGCCGAAGCTGATCCAGGACACCATGAACGTCGTCCGGAAGATCCGTTCCTTCGCCGACAACGCGAAGGAGGACATCCGCAGCGAGCTGGGCCCCGATTTCCAGGACTTCGAGTTCGAGGACCTGAACCCCAAGACCTTCGTCCGCAAGCAGCTCATGGGCGGCGAGGAGGACCCGCTGGGCCTCAAGGGGATGAAGGACTCGCTGGACATC
The DNA here is from genome assembly GCF_048159585.1 of Kitasatospora sp. SC0581. Lineage (NCBI taxonomy): Bacteria > Bacillati > Actinomycetota > Actinomycetes > Kitasatosporales > Streptomycetaceae > Kitasatospora > Kitasatospora sp. SC0581. Next base: position 67,734 of record NZ_JBLRWA010000020.1, read on the forward strand.
CGCTCCGTCCTGGACGACAAGCCCGCGGCCCCGGTCAACGGCCGCAGCGGCAGCGTCAGCTTCGAGAAGTCCGCGCCGGCCCCCGCCTCCGCCTCGACCGGCGCCCCGCTGGCCCCCGGCGAGCGCCCCCCGTTCGACCCCGACGCCACCTGACCGACCCCGCGTACGGCGCCCCGGCGCCGCGCCACCGCCCCGCCCGGCCACCCGGCTGAGCGGGGCGGTGGCGTGTGCGCCGCTATTGTGCTGATTGCTCCCGCTGAGCCGTCCGTCACACCGCGCCCCGTCGCGGACCGGTAACGGCCCCGGGGAGCGCCGCGGTACGCCACCATGGGAGCGCGCCACGGCAGGCAAACGTGTGTTTGAGGAGGCCCGGGGATGGACGCGACGAGTCAGGCGGGAGGGGCGACGGCCACGGCCGGCGGCCCGGTGGTCGGCGGACAGGCGGGCCCGGCGGACCCGCTGGTGCCCTACCTGTCCGCAGACTTCCCCTGGTACGGGCTGGACGAGGGCTGGACCGGCCGTCGCTTCCTGGTGCAGGCCGGCGCCGGCCCCCGCACCGCGGGCAGCGTCGACTACGGCTCGCTCGGCCACGGCGAGGAGCCGGCCCAGCGGTACGAGCCGCGCGACGTGCGGAAGTTCGCCGTCGTGGTCACCGTGGCCCGCCGGGACAGCCGCCGCAGCGCCGACAACACCGGCACCCTGGAGGCGACCTCCGCCTCCTCCGCCGCCTGGCTGGCCGGCTCCGGCCTGCTCGCCGGCACCTGGCCCGGGCAGCTGGACCGGGCGCTGCGCCAGGACTGGCTGGACCAGCAGAGCAGCCTCGCCTGGGACCTCGCCGACGACCTGGCCGGCCCGGGCTGGTCCACGCTCAGCCTGCCGGTCAACGGCCTGCCGCAGCCCTTCCGCTACCGCGAGTCCGAGTACGGCTGGGTGCTGGCCGGCGAGGCCCCCGGCGTCCTGCTCGGCGCCTACGGCCGCGGCGTCAGCGCGTACGGCCTCGGCTTCTCCACCGTCCCGGACCTGACCGCCTACACCCGGCCGTAGGGCCCGCGGCGGTACGGCGAAGGGCCGGGTGGTCTGGTCCGACCACCCGGCCCTTCGTCGTCACCGTCTCAGAACTTGTTCCTGGGCGTCAGGCCCAGCGACATCCCGGACAGCCCGCGCTGGCGGCCGCCGAGCTTGCCGGCCACCGCGCGCAGGGCGACGCCGGCCGGGGAGTCGGGCGCGGCGAGCACGACCGGGCGGCCGTCGTCGCCGCCCTCGCGCAGCCGCACGTCGATCGGGATCGAGCCGAGCACCGGGACGGTCGCGCCGACGGTGCGGGTGAGCGCGTCCGCGACGGTCTGGCCGCCGCCGGTGCCGAAGACGTCGATCATCTCGTCGCAGTGCGGGCACGGCATGCCGGACATGTTCTCGATCACGCCGACGATCTTCTGGTGGGTCTGCACCGCGATGGTGCCGGCCCGCTCGGCCACCTCGGCGGCGGCCATCTGCGGGGTGGTGACGATCAGGATCTCCGCGTTGGGGACCAGCTGGGCCACCGAGATGGCGATGTCGCCGGTGCCGGGCGGCAGGTCCAGCAGCAGCACGTCCAGGTCGCCCCAGTACACGTCGGCGAGGAACTGCTGGAGCGCGCGGTGCAGCATCGGGCCGCGCCAGACCACCGGGGCGTTGCCCGGGGTGAACATGCCGATCGAGATGACCTTCACGCCGTTCGCCTGCGGCGGCATGATCATGTCCTGGACCTGGGTCGGCCGGCCCTCGACGCCCAGCATGCGCGGCACGCTGTGGCCGTAGATGTCGGCGTCCACCACGGCGACCTTCAGGCCGTCGGCGGCCATCGCGGCCGCCAGGTTGACGGTCACCGAGGACTTGCCGACGCCGCCCTTGCCGGAGGCGACGGCGTAGACGCGGGTCAGCGTGCCCGGCTTGGCGAACGGGATCTCCCGCTCGGGGGCGCCGCCGCGCAGCAGCTGGGACAGCTCCTTGCGCTGCTCGTCGCTCATCACGTCGAGCTCGACCTCGACGCCGGTCACGCCGGGGACCTTCCCGACCGCCTCGCGCACCCGGGTGACGATGGTGTCGCGCATCGGGCAGCCGGAGACCGTCAGGTAGACCGCGACGCTCACCACGCCGCCCTCGGCGATCCCGACCGATTTCACCATGCCGATCTCGGTGATCGGGCGGTTGATCTCCGGGTCGTTGACGGTCGCCAGCGCCTGGCGTACGGACTCCTCCGTGACGCCGGCCGCGACCTCTGTCTCGTTGGCCATGCCTTGATGGTACGGCGCCCGGCGAAGTCGTTAACCGGTCGGTAGCGTGCCGCGGGTCACAGCGGCTCGGGGGCCTCCCGGCGTTCGTCGATCTCCTTGAGCAGGGACTGGAGTTCGGACCGGATGAAGTCACGCGTGGCGACCTCGCCGAGCCCGTGCCGGAGGGCCGCGACCTCGCGGGTCAGGTACTCGGTGTCGGCGATGTTGCGGTCGCTGCGGGCGCGGTCCTGCTCCATGTTGACGCGGTCCCGGTTGTCCTGCCGGTTCTGCGCCAGCAGGATCAGCGGGGCCGCGTACGAGGCCTGCAGGGACAGTGCCAGGGTCAGGAAGATGAACGGGTACTCGTCGAAGCGCACGGACATCGGCAGCAGCGTGTTCCACGCTATCCAGACGACGACCACCACCGTCATCCAGACGATGAACCGCCCGGTGCCGAGGAAGCGGGCGATCCGCTCGGACAGGACGCCGAAGGCCTCCGGGTCGTAGGAGGGCAGCGTGAGCAGGCCGGGCCGGGCGGTGCGCGGCTGGTCGAGCCGGGCGCGGCCGGTGCCGGTGATCGGCGCGGTCTCCGCGCGCCGGTCCCGGGCGCCCTCACGGGTGCGCAGCTCGCGCAGCTGTCGCAGCTGGCGCAGTTCGCCCTGGAGGCGCCGGCGTGCGGAGTCGTCCGACCGTCCGCTGCGGTCACCGTCCATCGGTCACCCCTTCCGTCTCGTCGTCGCGGACCTCGTCGTGGGCGTGCAGCGCGGCGTCGCGCCAGTCGTCCGGCAGCAGGTGGTCGAGCACGTCGTCGACGGTCACCGCGCCGAGCAGGTGGTCCGCGTCGTCGACGACCGGCGCGGCGACCAGGTTGTAGGTCGCCAGGTAGCTGGTGATCAGCGACAGCGGGGTGTCCGGCGGCAGCGGGTCCAGGTCGTCGTCGACCAGCGAGCCGACCAGGACGTACGGGGGCTCGCGCAGCAGCCGCTGGAAGTGCACGGTGCCCAGGTAGCGGCCGGTCGGGGTCTCGTTCGGCGGGCGGCAGACGAAGACCTGCGCGGCCAGCGCGGGCTTGTGGTCGCTGACCCGGACCCGGGCCAGCGCCTCGGCGACCGTCGCGTCCGGCTCCAGCACGATCGGCTCGGTGGTCATCAGACCGCCGGCGGTGTCCTCCTCGTACGTCAGCAGGCGGCGCACCGGCGCGGCCTCGTCCGGCTCCATCAGCTGGAGCAGCCGCTCGGCCTCGTCGCCGGGCAGCTCGGAGAGCAGGTCGGCGGCGTCGTCCGGGTCCATCGCCTCCAGGACGTCGGCGGCGCGCTCCTCCTGGAGCTTGCCGATGATCTCGACCTGGTCGTCCTCGGGCAGCTCCTCCAGGACGTCGGCCAGCCGCTCGTCGTCGAGGGCGGCGGCGACCTCGGCCCGGCGCTTGGCGGACAGGTGGTGCAGCACGCTGGCGAGGTCGGCGGGGCGCAGCTGCTCGAAGGTGGCGAGCAGGTTGGCCGCGCCCTGGTCCTGCTCGGGCAGCGAGAAGCCGGTGACGTCCTGCCAGTCCAGGGTGAGCCGCTCGCCCTTGCCCTTGCGCAGCCGGCCGGCCCGGCCGACCTGGACGAAGACCTTGCTGATCTCCCACTCGCGCAGCCGGGTCTGCACCATGCCGACGTCCAGCACGGTGACGTCCTCGGCGGTCTTGGACCAGGTGACGGTGCGGTCCAGCAGCTCGGCGAGCACCAGGGTCTCGGAGGGGCGCTGCTCGAAGCGGCGCAGGTTGATCACGCCGGTGGTGAGCACCTGGCCGGACTCCAGGCTGGTCACCCGGGTCATCGGCAGGAAGATCCGGCGCCGGCCGACCACCTCGACCACCAGGCCGAGCACGCGCGGCGGGCGGCCGCCGAGCCGCAGCGACACGACCACGTCCCGGACCCGCCCGACCTGGTCGCCGTTCGGGTCGAACACCGCGATGGCGGACAGATGGGAGATGAAGACCCGGGTGCCTGGCCCTGCCATGGACTCCCTCGACTCGCTCGACGCCGTACCGGGTGCGCCGGGGGCGCACTCGCGGCCAAGGCTACCCGCGTGTTCCGGGCCCGGCCGGGAGGCACGGTAGCCGCCGGACGCGTCCTGGGCATGAACCTTTAACGGCGCTTGAACAGCAGTTTGGGCAGGCCGGCCGGGATCGGCAGCCGGGTGGTGGCCGGGGTGGGCATCGGCTGGGCGGCGTGCGAGCCGTCCGGCATCGCCCCGGGGTGCTCGGTGAGCGGGCCGGTCGGCTCCAGCCGCAGCACCCGGCACTCGCGGGCCCAGCGCTCGGTGATGGCGTCGGTGTCGGGCGCGTTCAGCCGCTTGCCCTTGAGCTCCTCGACGGCGCCCAGCCAGGCCTCGCTGCCCGGGGCGGGTTCGACCACCCGGGCGCTCCAGCCGGTCAGCCGGCCGCCCTTGTCCTTGCTGCGGACGGTGACCACGGCCCCGGCGCCGGGCTCCAGGCCGTGCAGCGGCTGCTCGGCGCCCCCGCCGACCACCACGACCGCGCCGTCGTGCCAGGCGTGCCACAGCGGCCGGGCCTGCTCCTGCCCGTCCGCGCGCACCCAGAGCAGGCCGGACTTCTTCGCGGCCTCCTCCAGCAGGGCCCGGTCGAGGAAGTCGTCGGCGGTCGCGGCGGCGGGCGTACGGTCCATGGCGGACAGCGTACGGCTTTCGGCGTCCACCGGGTGTCTCAGCCTCCGGGCGACAGTTCCATTGCGCCGCCACGGGCCTTACCGTATGACCGCCCCACCCCCGCGACCAGCAAGGAGCGCCGTGCCCGCCGCCCGGCCCGCGACCGCCCCCTCCGCCGCCCCCGCGACCGCCGACCCGGGGCCGGCGCACCCGCTGCCCACCCTCGACCTGCTGCTGCTCGCGGTCTCGATCGGCGGCATCTCGCTGTCCGGCCCGCTGATCAGCGCCACCGCCGCGCCCGCGCTGGCGATCGCCCTCTGGCGCAACGTCATGTCGGTCGGCGTCCTCGGCCCGTACGCGCTGCTGCGCCACCGCGCCGAACTGCGCGGGATCGGCCGGCGGGCGCTGCTGCTCGCGGTGGCCGCCGGGGCGCTGCTCGCCGTGCACTTCGCGCTCTGGATGCCCAGCCTGCGGATGACCTCGGTGGCCTCGGCCACCGCCCTGGTCACCACCACCCCGCTGTGGACCATCCTGCTGATGCGGCTGATGGGCGTCCGGGCGCCGCGGCTGGTCTGGCTCGGCACGGTCGTCGCCTTCGCCGGCGTGCTGGTGCTGACCGGCGTCGACCTCTCGCTCTCCCCGCGCGCGCTGCTCGGCGACGCGCTCGCGCTCGCCGCCGGCCTGGCCGCGGCCGGGTACATGCTGCTGGGCGCCGAGGTCCGCAAGACCGTCAGCACCACCGCGTACACGCTGGTCTGCTACGCCACCACGGCGGTGGTGCTGCTGGGGATCTGCCTGGTCGCCGGCACGCCGCTGGCCGGGTGGCCGGCCGGGGTGTGGTGGCAGATCGTGCTGCTGATGGTCGCCGCCCAGCTGCTCGGCCACTCGCTGAGCAACCGCGTGGTGCGCAGCCTCGGGCCGTCCGTCACCTCGACCGCGATCCTGCTGGAGACGCCGGGCGCGGCGCTGATCGCCGCCCTCTGGCTGGGCCAGTGGCCGCCGGCGGCCGCCTACCCGGCGGTGGTGCTGATCCTGCTCGGGCTGGTCCTGGTCGCCCGCGGCGGGCGACGCTGACCGCCGGCTCCGGCCGGGGTGCCGCCCTCGGCGGGGGCCCGGGTGCCGACGCCGGCGCGGTCAGAGCCAGCCGTTGCGGCGGAAGCCCCGGTACATCCCGAAGCAGATCAGCACGATCGCGCCGAGCACCGTCGGGTAGCCGTACTTGTGGTGCAGCTCCGGCATGTACTCGAAGTTCATGCCGTAGACGCCGGTGATCATGGTGGGCACCGCGAAGATCGCCGCCCAGGCGGTGATCTTGCGCATGTCCTCGTTCTGCGCCACCGAGACCTGCGCCAGGTTCGCCTGGAGCAGCGAGTTCAGCAGCTCGTCGAAGCCGTGCACCTGCTCGGCGACCCGGGCCAGGTGGTCGGCGACGTCCCGGAAGTACTTCTGGATGTCCGGGTCGACCAGCCGCTGGAGCGGCTCGGACAGCTGCTGCATCGGGCGCAGCAGCGGCGCCACGGCACGCTTGAACTCCAGGACCTCGCGCTTGAGTTGGTAGACCCGGCCGACGTCGGCGCTGCGCCCGCCCTTGGCCGAGAAGACGCCGTACTCGATCTCGTCCACGTCGTTCTGGAGCCGCTCGGCGACCAGCAGGTAGTTGTCCACGACGTGGTCGGCGATCGCGTGCAGCACCGCCGCCGGGCCCTTGGAGAGCAGCCCGGCCTCGTCCGCGTCGGCCTCCAACCGGTGGCGCAGCTCCTGCAGCGAGCCGTGGCCGCCGTGCCGGACGGTGATCACGAAGTCCCGGCCGGCGAAGACCATCAGCTCGCCGGTCTCCACCACCTCGCTGGTGGGCGTGAGCTGGTCGTGCTCGACGTAGCGGATGGTCTTGAAGACGGCGAACAGCACGTCGTCGTAGCGCTCGACCTTGGGCCGCTGGTGCGCGTGCACCGCGTCCTCGACCGCGAGCGGGTGCAGGCCGAAGCGCTGGGCGATCCCCTCGAACTCGGCCTCGGTCGGCTCGTGCAGCCCGATCCAGCTGAACGAGCCCTCGCCCTCGGGGAGTTGGTGGGCGGCCTTGACCCGGTGGGCGGCCTCGCGCGGGCTGCACGTCTCGCCCCTGCGCTTGCCGTGCTGGTAGACCGCGCAGTCCACGACCGCCGAACCGGCGTCCTCGGGCAGGACGGCGTAGACGCCGGCCGCGCCCCGGCGGCGGTTGGTGCGGACGGCGGCGCGCAGGCTGTTGATCATCGACATGGCAGGCTCCCAGAGGCAGGAACCGTCGCGCGGCCGCGCGGAAGGAAAAACGTTCGGCCGCGGTACGACGGCGGAGAACACCGGTGAAACGGGGGATGAAAGTGCTCTCCCGGCCGGTCCGTCCGCCGTGGGGCCTGTGCCCGGGGCTACCGCGGCTGATTCAGCCGGTTGGGCCTGCGGGGCGCGGGGTACGGGGAAGTCGGGGCCGGGCAGAGCTGCCGGTACTGCATGGTCGGCCGGTATCCACCGCAACCACCTCCTTCGCGCCGCCGCCCCGGGACGAACGATCCCGGTGGCCAGTCGCTCACCCTAACATCTGACCGGGCGTCGAGGCCGAGGGGTTCCCGGAGGTTTCCGAAGGCTTTACGGGATCCTTGCCCCGCCCGGCCGTTGCCGCGCCACGGCGCCCCGCCGCACCGCCGCCGACCGCCTCCGGCCCGCCCGCACGCGGCCCGCGAACCCCCGGGGGTTACGCTCACCGGCATGGCGCACGACTTCCCGCTCTTCGGCGACCCCCACGGCGGCAGCTCCCCGGAGCTCACCCGGGAGGCGGTGCTGGCCGCCGTCGAGGCCCGGCTGATCTCCACCTTCGGCGAACCGGGCGGCCGCGCCGCGGTCACCTTCCTCGGCGCCGACCGGATCGAGGTGCTGCGCTTCGGCCCGGACGCCGAGGGCCTGGTGCGGTACGCGACGCTCGGCATGTCCGCCGCACCGATGGCCGACCCGACCGCGCCGGTCGCCGACCAGGTCCGCGGCCCGCGCGTCGAACTGGTGCTGACGGTCCGGGGCGGGCGCGACAGCGTGCTGCGCACCCTGGCCACCTTCGCCGCCACCCCGCAGGTCGAGGGCCTGGTGGTGGCCCCGGGCGGCTCGCTGGACCTCGGCTCGCCGCTCTGGGACGGCGCGCCCTTCACCTCGGTGCTCGCGGCCGAACCGGGCGGCCTGGTCGAGGACCTGGAGCTGGCCGACCCGGCCGACCCGGTCCGCTTCCTGCCGCTGCTGCCGATGACGCCCAACGAGGCGGGCTGGAAGCGGGTGCACGGCGCGGCCGCGCTCCAGGAGCGCTGGCTCGACCAGGGCGCCGACCTGCGCGACCCGGGCCGACGCGGCGTCCGGCTGGACTGACCGCCGCCCGGCCGTACTCCGAAACTCCGAACGCCGGGCCAAGGGACTCATGATCCCCTGGCCCGGCGTTCGCGTTCGTTCGCGTCCGCTCAGCGCTCGATCGGCTTCGCGCCGGTCGCCTGCGCCAGCAGCGCCCCGTACACCTCCGGGTCGGTGGTGTGCTCGCCGAGCCGTACGGTCTTGCGGGTGCCGTGGTAGTCGCTGGAGCCGGTGACCAGCAGGCCGAGTTCGCCGGCCAGGCCGCGCAGCCGCTCCCTGGTCTCCTCGTCGTGGTCGGTGTGGTCGACCTCCAGCCCGGCCAGTCCGGCCGCCGCGAGGTCGGCGATCACCTGGTCGGAGACCGTCCGGCCGCGCTTGACCGCGCCCGGGTGGGCGAACACCGGCACCCCGCCGGCCGCCCGGACCAGCCGGACCGCCGTGACCGGGTCGGTCTCGTGCTTGCGGACGTCCGCCCGCCCGCCGTTGGCCAGCCAGTCGGCGGTGAAGGCGTCCGAGACGGTGGCGACCACGTCGGCCTCGACCAGCGCGCTGGCGATGTGCGGCCGGCCGACCGAGCCGGCCCCGGCGATCCGCCGCACCTGCTCCCAGCTGATCTCCGCGCCGAGCTCCCGGCAGCGCTCCACGATCGCCCGCCCGCGCCGGAACCGGTCGGTGCGCACCAGGTCCCGCTCGCGCGCGAACTCCGGCTCCTCGGGGTCGAACAGGTACGCCAGCAGGTGCAGGCTGATGCCGTCCACGGCGCAGGACAGCTCGGCGCCCGGGACGACGGTCAGCCGGCTGCCCGCGGGCAGTGCGCGCACCGCCCCGGCGGCCTCGGCGTGGCCGGCCACGGTGTCGTGGTCGGTCAGCGCCACCACGTCGAGGCCCGCGGCGAGGGCCGCCGCGACCAGCTCGGCCGGGCTGTCGGTGCCGTCGGAGGCGTTGCTGTGGGCGTGCAGGTCGATGCGCACGGATCGGGCTCCTGGAGGCTCGTGGGTGCCGCCCAGGATAGGCCCAGCCGTCAGCCGAGGAGCCGGGGGGAGAGCGCCCCGCAGGGCAGCAGGTCCAGTTCGGCGCCGGCCTCGCGCAGGTCGGTCAGCACCAGCTCGTCGTACATCACCAGCGCGGACTGCTCGGGCCAGGCGACCGCCCAGAGCCAGAGCCCGCGGGCCTCGCCGACGAACACCGCGCGGTCGGCCGGGGCGTCCGGGACGTGGAACATCGGGGTGGGCCGGCCGGCGGCCAGCAGCTTGGCGTCGGCGGGCTTGTAGAGGCCGACGGAGTCGCCCGGGTCCGGCCCGGACAGGCCCGCGTAGCGGGCGCCGAGGCCGACCCCCAGCTCCTCGGCGACCAGCACCAGCTCGCCGAAGCCGCCGAGCGGCGCGGGACCGGAGCAGGCGACGGCGGTGGCCCGGGCGCCCGAGACGTCGTCGCCGACGTGGGCGATGCCGGTGTAGAGCCAGCCGACCGGGAGCGGCCAGGGCAGCCAGACCGGGACCTGGGAGCGGGCGACGGCGACGCCGAGGGCCTCCACACTCGGGGGCAGCACGGGCTGCATCGGGTGCACGGCTCCGTGCCGGTCGCACTGCCAGGTGTCTGAGAACAGACCGGGGGCGCGGACCCGACCGGCGCACCTCGGGCAGCTGGGCTCGCCCCTCATAGCCGTCAACGCTCCTCCCTCCGGACCGCCGCGTCAAGGACGATCACCCGTACGGAGGGCTCGGCGGCACCTGTCGGTGGCGGGCGCCCGGACCGGCGCCGGGTGGGCGTGGCACGGGCGGTTCCCGTTGGGGGATGTCCCGTCCCGGGCGGCGGCAAACGTCCGGGGTGCCGACCCCGGAAACACTGACGCCCCGTCATCGGCGAATGCGGTGACGGGGCGTCAGTCGGGTATCGGAACGTCCGGATCGGACGCTCCCGGCTCGTCGGCGGCGGGTGAGGCCTCCCGGTCGGAGGCGCCGCGCCGGGTCAGACGGTCGGGCACGGACGGATGAGCAGGCGCTCGCCGGTGCGGGCGGCGGCCTGGACGACCTCGCGCACGGTGGCGGCGTCGGCGATCTGGCGGTCGGCGGCGGAGCCGTTGGTCTCGTCGAGTCGGACGATCTCGAAGCGCATGGTCTTCGTCATGGGCGTCTCCTTTCCTGGCCCCGCGGGGCGGGGCGGGGGCGGCTGAGTCGGTATCAGCTCTCTCGGGGTCTTGCGGATCCGGAGGTGAGGCCGGATCGGGCGGGTCGTCGCGCGTGTGGCGGTCTGCTGCGGCAAGGGCTCCCCCTGCTTGCCTGGTGCGTCCAGTGCCTCGTGCACCACGGTGTCGTGGCGGTGCTACCGGGCCGTTGCCCGTCCGTGAAGTCCAGGTTTCGGGTGATCGGTGCCGCGGTGGAGGCCGGCGATGATTCCCGGACAGAATCAAAGATTACCGTAACTAACGAATTTTGTCCTGTGTTGAAGCCGATCGAACTTGAAGAAGTGGTACAGACCACTTTCGGCGGACCGGGGGAACCGGCGCGGCCCCGACCGCGTCGGTCAGGCCCAGAACGCGGCCAGCGCCCCGGCCGTGGCGGCCGGCTGCTCGGCGTTGGGGGAGTGGCCTGCGTCCGCGACCACCACCCGGCGGGCGCCCAGGCGCTCGGCCATCGCGGTCTGCTCCGGGACCGGCCAGGCGTGGTCCCGCACCCCGGACAGCACCAGCACCGGCAGCCCGGCGGTGGCGGCGGCCAGCTCCGCCACCCGGTCCGGCGCGGCCACCAGGTGAGCACCGGTGACGGACAGCGCCCGCGGCACGTTGGCCAGCCAGCGGCGGTGCAGGAACTCCGCGACGGCCGGCTCCAGGCTCGGCCGCGGCTGCCCGCTCTCCGCCTCCAGCTGCCGCATGACCTGCCAGATCTGCTCCAGGTCCATCCCCCGCAGGGCGTCCAGCAGCAGCCCGGTGCGGACCGCCTCGGCCGGGTCGATCGCGCCCGGGCCGGTGGACACCAGGGTCAGCGACCGCCAGGGCAGCGGGCCCTCCGCGGCCGCGGCGAGCACCGCCTCGCGCACCACCTGGCCGCCGAAGGAGTGCCCCAGCAGGTGCGGCGGGGCGCCCCCGGCCTCGGCCGCCAGCACCCCGGTGAGCGCCCGTACGTCCGCGCCGAGCGCCCCGACGGCGTACGCCGCCGGATCGTCCGGACCGCCGGTCTGGTACTGCCCGCGCTGGTCCACGGCCGTCACCCGGTACCCGGCGGCCGCCAGCGGCTCCAGCAGCGCGATGAAGTCCTCCTTGCTGCCGGTGAACCCCGGCACCAGCAGCGCCGAGCCGCGCACCGGCCCGGCCGGCTCCGCCCGCAGCGCCGCGAACTCCCCGCGCCCGGTCACCAGCCGCTCGGCCCGCGCGCACCCGGGCAGCGTCAGAAACGGCGGCGTGCTCATGGGCTGCTCTCCCTGCTGTCCTGTCGGCGCTCCCCGACGCCCCGAGCTTAGGAGGCGGGCGGAACGCCCGAGGGGGCGGGCCGGGCCGGGTGGCCTGGCCCGCCCCCTCGGGGGGAGACACGGGGGTGTCAGCTCTCCGGGGTGGCCTCCGCGGGCGCCGCCGCCTTGCGGGTGCGGGTGCGCTTGCGCGGGGCCGGGACCTCGGTGGCGGCCTCGGCGGCCTCGGCGGCCGGGGCCTCCGGGGCGGTCTCGGCGACGGCCTTCGGCTTGCGGGCCCGGGTGGCCTTCTTGGCCGGGGCGGGAGCCTCGGCGGCGGTCTCGGCGACCGGAGCCGCCTCGACGGCCTCGGCCTTCGGCTTCCGGGCGCGGGTGGCCTTCTTCACCGGGGCCGGAGCCTCGGTGGCCTCGGCGGCCGGGGCGGCGGCCTCGACGGCCTCCGCCTTCGGCTTGCGGGCCCGGGTGGCCTTCTTGGCCGGGGCGGGAGCCTCGACGACCGCCTCGGCGACCGGAGCCGCCTCGGCGGCCGGGGCGGCGGTCTCGACGGCCTCCGCCTTCGGCTTGCGGGTCCGGGTGCGGGTGGCCTTCTTCGCCGGGGCCGGAGCCTCCGCGATCGCCTCGACGGCGGCCTCGACGACCGCCACGGCCTCGGCCACGACGGCCTCGGCGACCGGAGTCGCCTCGACCGCCACGACGGCCTCGGCAGCGGCGGCACCGCCGCGCGAGCGGCGGCGGCGACGGCGCGGCGCGGCCTCGCCCTCGGCGCCCTCGACGGCCGGAGCCGCCGCGGCGGCCTCGGTCACGCCGGCAGCGGCCTCGCCCTCGGTGCCGACCGCCGCGCCCCGACGGGTGCGGCGGCGCTCACGGTTGCGGCGCGGCTTCTGCTCCTCGGCCTCGGCCGCGCCGGAGCCCGGACGGTCGGAGCCCGGACGGTCGGAGCCCGGACGGTCGGAGCCGGAGCCGGCGCCCGGACGGTCCGAGCCGCCCTGGCCGCCGCGTCCACCGCGACCGCCGCGGGGCGCGCGGGCACCGCGTCCACCGGTCTCGCCGAGGTCCTCGACCTCCTCCGCGTTGAGCCCGGCGCGGGTGCGCTCCGAGCGCGGCAGGATGCCCTTGGTGCCCGGCGCGATCTTCAGCAGCTCGTACAGGTGCGCCGAGGTGGAGTAGGTCTCCTCCGGGTCGTTGAACGACAGGTCCAGCGCCTTGTTGATGAGCTGCCAGCGCGGGATGTCGTCCCAGTCGACCAGGGTGACGGCGGTGCCGGAGGCGCCGGCCCGGCCGGTGCGGCCGATCCGGTGCAGGTAGGTCTTCTCGTCCTCGGGGCACTGGTAGTTGATGACGTGGGTGACGCCCTCGACGTCGATGCCGCGGGCCGCGACGTCGGTGCAGACCAGCACGTCGACCTTGCCGTTGCGGAAGGCCCGCAGGGCCTGCTCGCGGGCGCCCTGGCCGAGGTCGCCGTGGACCGCGCCGGCCGCGAAGCCGCGCTGGGTCAGCTGGTCGGAGACGTCGGCGGCGGTGCGCTTGGTGCGGCAGAAGATCATCGCCAGCCCGCGGCCGTCGGCCTGCAGGATGCGCGAGACCATCTCGACCTTGTCCAGCGAGTGCGCACGGAAGATGTGCTGCTCGATGTTGGCGACGGTAGCGCCGGTGTCGTCCGGGGCGGCGGCCCGGATGTGGGTCGGCTGGCTCATGTACCGGCGGGCGAGGCTGATGACCTGGCCCGGCATGGTGGCCGAGAACAGCAGGGTCTGCCGCTTGGCCGGCAGCATGGTGATGATCTTCTCGACGTCGGGCAGGAAGCCCAGGTCGAGCATCTCGTCGGCCTCGTCCAGGACCAGCGCGCGGACCTTCGAGAGGTTCAGCTTCTTCTGCCCGGCGAGGTCCAGCAGGCGGCCCGGGGTGCCGACCACGATGTCGACGCCCTTGTTGAGCGCCTCGACCTGCGGCTCGTACGCCCGGCCGCCGTAGACCGCGAGCACGCGGACGTTGCGGACCTTGCCGGCGGTCTGGAGGTCGTTGGTGACCTGGGTGCAGAGCTCGCGCGTCGGGACGACGATCAGCGCCTGCGGGAAGTCGGAGAGCTGCTCCTCGGTCGCCCGGCCCGCGTCCACGTCGGCGCGCACGATGGCCCGCTCGATCAGCGGGAGGCCGAAGCCGAGGGTCTTGCCGGTGCCGGTCTTGGCCTGGCCGATGACGTCGTGGCCGGTCAGCGCGACCGGGAGGGTCATCTCCTGGATGGGGAAGGGGTGGACGATGCCGACGGACTCGAGTGCCTCGGCGGTCTCCGGGAGGATCCCCAGGTCCCGGAAGGTCGTCTTGATGGGTTCAGCGGTGGTGGACAGGGTGCTGCCTCTTCCGTTTTCGAAAGGGCCGAGAGCGAGCGGCGGGCGGGCAGCCGCGCGGCTGTCTACGGGCCTGGACGGCCCTGGTACAGCTGCGCGGACGCACAACCGCGCCGGTCCCTGCGGCCGGCCGGTGCGCGCTGCCCGGTGCGGGGCGCGTCGCCGGCGGCGTCAGGGAGGATTCCCGTGAGGGACCTGCGCGGGACCTCCGCCTCGGGGCGTGGTCTCGGCGGCCCTCGCTCGGCCACTGATGCGGTGCCAAGGCTTGAGGTCCAAGCCATGGTCGGAGCCGATCGGCTCTCCGACCGGGCATCCGCGTACGTGAGTACCCGTGCCACCGGTGCGGACACGTCCGGTTGGACGGTGCCGCTACGGAGGGTTCGCGCGGGGTACCGAGACGGCGGTGACACCATGCGAACACGACGGGCTCCGTACCACCATACAGTCAGGCGACGACTCGAACACGTGACGCGTCTGACATTGCCCCCGGCAACTGCCACCGGAGCGGCCGGTCCGGGCGGTCACCCGGGCGTGCCTGGTGGTGGGGCGGACAGGCGGGCGGGACTAAAGTTGCGGGTCATGGAGACCCATGGTGAGACGCAGGACGCGGCGGCCGGCTCGATCGGGGACTGGGCCGCGTGCTCGGCCGACCCCGGCTACCGGGCGGCGGTGCTCGACCTGCTCGGCGCGCTCGCGTACGGCGAGCTGAGCGCCTTCGAGCGGCTCGCCGAGGACGCCAAGCTGGCGCCCGACCTCGCCGACAAGGCGGCGCTGGCCCGGATGGCCTCCGCCGAGTTCCAGCACTACCAGCGGCTGCACGACCGGCTCGCCGAGGTCGGCGCCGACCCGCAGGAGGCGATGCGGCCGTTCGTCGAGCCGCTGGAGCTGTTCCACCGGATGACGGCGCCCTCGGACTGGCTGGAGGGCCTGGTCAAGGCCTACGTCGGCGACGCCATCGCGACCGACTTCTACCGCGAGGTGGCCGTCCGGCTGGACGACGACACCCGCGACCTGGTGCTGAGCGTCATGTCCGACACCGGCCACGCCCAGTTCGCCGTCGACAAGGTCCGCCAGGCGATCGAGGCCGACCCGCGGGCCGGCGGCCGGCTCGCCCTGTGGGGCCGGCGGCTGATGGGCGAGGCGCTCAGCCAGGCCCAGCGGGTGGTCGCCGAGCGCGACGCGCTGTCCAACCTGCTGGTCGGCGGCGTCCAGGTGCAGGGCTTCGACCTGGTCGAGGTCGGCAAGATGTTCAACCGGATCACCGAGGCGCACACCAAGCGGATGGCCGCCCTCGGCCTGGCCTCCTAGCGGCCCCGCGACCTACCGGGGGTGCTCAGGCCGCCCGGTGCCGCCGCGCCGCGCGGTGGGTGCCGGGCCGGTGCGGGTGGTGCCGGTGGGCCGGGGCGCGCCCCGCGGCGAGGTCCGGCCGGGCCAGCAGCGAGGTGAGCACGCCCGAGGCCACCGCCGCGGCCGCGACGGACACCGCGGGCTGGCGGCCGTCCACGCTGAAGTGCGCGACCACCCCGCCGACCAGCGCCGCCGCCAGCGCGGTGCCCAGGACCAGGGCCCGGGCGGCCCGGAAGTACGCCGGCCGGGCCAGCAGGGCCGTGCCGCCCGTGACCAGGCCGACGAGGGCGAAGACGATCGACTCGACCAGCAAGGCTGCCTCCCGGGGGGACGGGCGTGCGGCACCGGCGCCGCACCCTCGCCGTACCCCGCCCCACCCGCTCGTACACGCGACGCAGCCCCACGGGCCACAGCGTCCCCGGACACGACGGTGCCCCGCTCCCTCGCGGGAACGGGGCACCGGACGATGCTGTGCTGTGGCGCCTCAGGCGGTGCCGAAGCCGACCTTGCGGGCGGCCGACTCGCCGATCTCCACGTACGCCAGGCGCTCGGCCGGGACGATGATGCGACGGCCGTGCTCGTCGGACAGCGCGAAGATCTTCTCCGAGCCCTCCAGCGCCTTCGCGACCGCGCTCTGGACCTCATCGGCAGTCTGCGAGCTCTCGATCACGATCTCGCGGGGTGCGTTCTGCACGCCGATCTTGACCTCCACGGCTTCCGTCCCTCCGGGGTTGCAGCCTCCACGCACGGGCACCGGACCGCCTGGGACAAGCGTTCGCGGCGACCGTGCCGTACGGCTTCACCATAGAGCACCGGATCCCCGGCCCGGCGAAGGTCGGCGGATCAGCCCTGGTGGGCGGTGCCCTCGCCGGACTGCTCGCCCGGGTGCATCGGGAAGCCCTTCAGACCGCGCCAGGACAGGCTGGCGACCAGCCGGACCGCCTCGTCGCGGGGGATCGCCAGGCCCTGCGAGAGCCAGTACCGGGCGGTGATCTGGGCCAGGCCGCAGACCCCGGCGGCGAGCAGCTTGGACTCCGCCTCCGGCAGGTCGGTGTCCTCCTGGATCACCTTGCTGACGAGCGTCGCGCTCGCCTCGGAGGCCCGCTCGACCCGCTCGCGCACGGCCGGCTCGTTGGTCAGGTCCGACTCGAAGACCAGCCGGAAGGCGCCGGACTCGCTGGAGACGTAGTTGAAGTACGCCTCCATGGTGTTGGCCACCCGCTGCTTGTTGTCGGTGGTCGCCGACAGCGCCTCGCGGGTCGACTCGACCAGGGCGTCGCAGTGCTTGTCCAGCAGCGCCAGGTACAGCTCCAGCTTCCCGGGGAAGTGCTGGTAGAGCACCGGCTTGCTCACCCCGGCGCGGTCGGCGATGTCGTCCATGGCGGCCGCGTGGTAGCCCTGCGCGACGAACACCTCCTGGGCGGCACCGAGCAGTTGTTCACGGCGGGCGCTTCGCGGCAGGCGGGCACCGCGCGGGCGCTCCTGCGCCTCCTGGATGGCCGTCACGGCGCTCCTCACTTCGGGGTCTGTTCGCGGCTGGCAAGATGGCCGATTCTACTTTTCGGTAACCGCGTCCGCGTTCGGCGAAGGCGAGAAAAGACGATCGGCCTGGTTGTCAGGAGCCCACAATACGGCGCTGACCTCGGCCTCGGCAGTGGTGGAACGGAGGCGGCCGGCGGCCGGACCACCCCGGGGTTCCCGGGGCGGGCTCACTACCATCGTCCACCATGAGCAGCGCTGAGCAGCAGGTACGTACGGTCGAGGTCCCCGGCGCGGTGCTCGCGGTGCACCGACCCGCCGTCGACGGCGCCGCCGACGGGCGCGAGCCCGGGCTCTTCGTGCACGGCCTCGGCGGCTCGGCCGCCAACTGGGAGGCCCTGATGGACCGGCTCGGCGGGCAGGTCGACGGCGAGGCCGTGGACCTGCCCGGCTTCGGCCGCTCCCATCCGCCCACCGACGGCAACCTCACCGTCTCCGGCCACGTCCGCGCGGTGATCGGCTACCTGGAGGCCTCCGGCCGCGGCCCGGTCCACCTGTTCGGCAACTCGCTGGGCGGCGCGGTCGCCGTCCGGCTGGCGGCGCTGCGCCCGGACCTGGTGCGCAGCCTCACCCTCGTCTCCCCGGCCCTGCCCGAGCTGCCCCCGCAGCACTCCGCCTGGCCGACCGCCCTGCTCGCGGTGCCCGGGGTGCCCGCGGTGCTGCGCCGGCTGTCCGCGGGCGGGCGCGACGCCGAGGCGGCCACCGAGGACCTGCTGCGGCTGGTCTACGGCGACCCGGGCAGTCTGAGCCCGGCGGCCCGGGCCGAGGCGGTGGCCGAGTACCGGCGCCGGCTGGAGGTGCCGCACGCGATGCAGGCGCTGGTCGGCTCGGCCCGCGGCATCGTCTCGGCGTACACCGAGCGCGGCGACCAGGCGCTGTGGCGGCAGGCCGAGCGGGTCGAGGCGCCGGTGCTGCTGGTGTACGGGCTGCGCGACAAGCTGGTCTCCTACCGTTCGGCCCGCCGCGCCTGCGCGGCCTTCCCGGACGCCCGGCTGCTGGTGCTGCCGGAGTCCGGGCACGTGGCGATGATGGAGCACCCCGACGAGGTCGCCCGCGCGGTGCGGGAGCTGATCGCGCACACCGCGGGCTGAGCGCGGACCACGGCCCGGGCGCACACGGCGGGCCGGGCGCGGACCAGGGGCTGAGCGCGTGCCGTGGCGGGCCGACCGCGCGCCCGGGCGGGGCCGCGCGGGCGGCCGCGCATACCGCCCGGTAACGCCCTGGTCCCGGTCGAGGTCACGTCGGTTCACTCGATCAGGTGGCAGGCAGGCATGTGACCGATGGATCGGCCCGGGCCGGTCCTACCTTTCTGCTGTCGGACCGAACAGGTGTGGGGGAGTCGCGGCCGCCGGAGGAACCGGAGGGCGGTCGCGGCCGAGGTCCCGGCGGGTCGGGCCCGACCGCCGGAGCGGGCGCCCGGGGGAACGGAACGCGGCGCGTCCGCGACCGGGCCGCCGGCGGGCCGCCCGGAGGCACCGCGGCGCCGGCCCCGGCCGACCGGACTCCCCGGCCCCGACCGTCCCCGCCGCCGTACGGGGGCACCCCGGGCCACTGCCCGGGCCGCCCGGGCACCCGTCGGTCCGTCCGTGGTCCCGCCCAGCGAATCCGCTCTGCCCCGGAGGTCTCCCGTGCGCGTTGCCCTGCTCACCGAGGGTGCCCGTCCGCATCCCCGCCGTGGTACCGGAGGCTGGTGCGACCGGCTCGCCGAGGGCCTGCCGGAGCACGGGTTCGAGCGGTACCTGCTCACCGGCCCGGAACAGCCGGGCACGGCGGAGCGGCTGTCGCCCGCCTGGCGCGGCGCGTACGAGCTGGCGCTGTGGGGGCGCCGGCCGGGCGGCCGGGCACCGCGCGCGCCGCGCAGACGCCGGTACGCCGGGGCGTACGAACAGCTGGTGCGGGCCCTGGTGCTGCCCGGGGAGAGAGCGGGCTTCGGGCCCGGGCTGTACCGGCTCGCCGCGCTCGCCCGGGAGGACGGCACGCTGCCCGCCTTCCTGGCCTCCGCGCACGCCCGCCGGCTGCTGGAGCGGACCTGGCGGCTGCCCGGCGCGGACACCTCGGCCGGGCAGCCGCTGGTCTGCGACGTGCTGGTCGCGGCGGACCTGCTGGAACAGTGCCTGCGCCCGCTGTCCGCGCCCTGGTACGGCACCGGCCCCGGCGGCCTCGGCGCGGTCGACCTGTGCCACGTGGTCGGCGGCGGCCCGGCCGCGCTGCCCGCCCTGGTGGCCCGGCACCTGCACGGGGTGCCGTTCGTGGTCACTGAGCACGGCCTGCACCTGCGCGAGCAGTACCTCGGCTACCGCGAGGCGCCGTACCGGTGGCCGGTCCGCGCCCTGCTGCTGTCCTTCTTCCGGGCGCTCACCGAGGAGACGTACCGGCGGGCCGCGATACTCACCCCGGGCAGCGCCCACGACCAGCAGTGGCAGCGCCGCTGCGGGGCCGATCCGGCGCGCACCCGGGTGGTGTACGAGGGCACCCCGGCGGTGGACCGCCCGGCCGCCGGGCCGGAACCCGCGGCGCCGACCCTGGTGTGGGCGGGCGCGCTGGAGCCGGGCCGGGACCCGGAGCTGGCGCTGCACGCCTTCGCCCGGGTCCGCGCCGACCTGCCCGGCGCCCGGCTGGTGGTGTACGGGGAGGAGGCGGCGCCCGGCTACCGGGCGCACTGCGCGGCGGTGGCCGAGCGGCTGGGAGTGGCCCCGGCGGTGGAGTTCGCCGGACGGCCCCGCTCGCTGGCCGGGGCCTGGGAGTCGGGCACGGTGGCGGTCTTCTCGGGACTCTCCCAGCGCAGCCCCCGGCTGCTCGCCGACGCGCTGCTCAGCGGCCGGGCGGTGGTCTCCACCGACGTCGGGGTGGCCCGCGAGGTGGTCGGGCCGACCGGGCTGCTGGTGCCCGCCCGCGATCCGCGCGCCCTGGCCGGCGCCTGCCTGGCGCTGCTGCGCGACGAGGAGCGGCGGGGCCGGCTCGGTCTGGCCGGGCGGCTGCGGGCGCAGGAACGCTTCGCCGTGGAGCCGGTGATCGGCGCCTTCCGGGAGATCTACCTGGAGCTGGTCTCGCAGTACCCGGCCTTCCCCGGCGGCGGGGGCGGCGGCGAGGGCGTCCCGGCGCCGCGCCCCTTCGCCCGCCCCGCCGAGTACTGGCTGGCCGACGGCCCGCGCGGCGGCACTCCGCCGGACGGCGGCGCGCGGGACGCGGACACGGCGGTCGGCGGCGTGCGGCCGGCCGAACTCGCGGAGGCCCGCTGATGTCCGGCGGCCCCCTGCCCGGCGGCAGCGCGGACCCGGTGCGCGAGGTGATGGCGGAGCACCGGGAGCTGTGCGAGCGCGCCGTCGACCCGCTGGAGATCGCCGCCGGGCTGGAGGAGGCCGGGCTCGGCCAGGACGCCGCCGCCCGCTGCCGGCACGCCGACCTGTTCTCGCTGGCCGAGGAGCTGTACGCCCGGGTGCCGCGCCGCCCGCCGCCGCCCGGGCCCGCGCAGCCGCGGTCGGGCGGGGCCGCGGCCCGGGCCGCGCTGACCGCCGCCGCGCTGGCCGCGCTGCCCTGCGCGGGGGCGGCCGCGCTCGGCCCGCGCTGGCCGGTGCTGCTGCCCGCCGCCGTCCCGCTGGTGCTGCTGCCCGCGCTGACCGCACCGGCCCCGGCCGAGCCCGGCCCGCCCTGCGCCGGGCCCGGGGTGCTGGGGCCCGGGCCGGCGCCCCGGCCGTACCCCGGCTCCCGGCTGCGGCCGGCGGCGCTGGGCCACGGGCTGGGCCTGGCCGCGCTGCTGCTGCTCCCGCCGGCCCTGCCGGGCGGGGACCGCCCGCTGGCCGTCGCGCTGGTGCTGGCGGCGGCGGTGTCGGCCGGGTCGGCCGAGCGGACGGCCCGCTGGTACCGGCAGCTCGGCCGCGGCCACCTGGGCGCGGCGGGCACCCTGGCGGAGTTCCGGGCCCGGATGCGGCCGGTGCTCCCGGTCGCGCTGGCCCTGCACCTGGCGGTGCTCGGGGTGCTGAGCTTCGCCGCGCTGGCGGTGCTGGCCGTCGTCGCTCCGCGTCCCGGGCCGGGCCACGGCGGAGGGCTGCTGCACCTGGCGGCCGAGCGGGCCGGCCCCGCCCAGTGGGCGGCGCAGGGCGTGCTGGGCCTGCTGGTGGTGCTGCCGGTGCTGCTGGCGCGGTGCGGCCGGCCGGCGGCGGCCGCGGCGGGGGCGTCGGCCGGGGCCGCCGCGGTGCTCGGCCCGCTCGCCCTGGGGCGCTCCGGCCCGGAGGCCTGGCTGCTCGGCGGTGGCACCGTCGCGGCGGCGCTGCTGGCGTACGCCGGGGCGGTGCTCGGCCGGGCCGGCTCGCACCGGTGAGCGCCGTCCGCCCGTTCGCCACCCCCCGTTCGACGTTTGTCGGGGCCCGGTTCACGGTTCCCGCTCCCGTCCCGTTCGTTGAACTTCGTTGAATCCGTTCCGCCAGGTCGTCCCGAGCTGGCTTCGTGGAAGGACGCCCCCGATGAGGGTGCTGCTGCTGGGCGCCGACGGCTTCATCGGCCGCCGGGTCACCGATCGTCTGCTGATGGACCAGGAGTTGCAGGTGACGGTGCTCGGCCGACGCGACTCGGCCGACATCCGCTTCGACCTGACCACCGGGAGCCCGGGCGCGCTGGCCCGGTTCCTGGACGCGGTCGCGCCGCAGGTGGTGATCAACTGCGCGGGCGCCACCTACGGCAGCTCGCGCACCCTGATCCGGTCGAACACGCTGGCCGTCGCGACGGTCTGCGAGGCCATCCGGCGCTGCCGGGAGCCGGCCAGGCTGGTGCACGTCGGCTCGGCCGCCGAGTACGGGCCGGTGCCCGGCGGGGTGCCGGTCTCCGAGCAGGCCGAGCCGCGGCCGGTCGGCCCGTACGGGGTGTCCAAGCTGGCCGGGACGGAGCTGGTGCTGGCCTCCGGGCTGGACGCGGCGGTGCTGCGGGTCTTCGACGTGGTGGGCCCGGGGGCGCCGACCGCCTCGCTGTTCGGGCGGCTGGCCGAGGGCCTGCGGCGGGCGCTGGAGCGGGACGAGCACCAGGTGCGGATGCCGGACCTGTCCGGGTTCCGGGACTTCGTGGACGTCCGGGACGTCGCGCGGGCCATCCAGGCGGCCGCGGTGTCGGCCGCCACCGGGGTGGTCAACATCGGCAGCGGGCACGCCGTCCGGGCCCGGGACGCGGCCCAGCTGCTGGTGCGGGCCTCGGGCTTCGAGGGGCAGATCGTCGAGGAGAACCGGCCGGTCCTGCTGCCCGCGCAGGCCGTCGGGGCGGGCGGCGACCACCTGCCGGGCCACCACCTGCCCGGGCACCGGCCGGAGGGGCACCGGCCGGAGGGCCGGGCGGTGCCGGGCGAGCCGGTGCCGTGGCGGCAGGCGGACGTGCGCACCGCCCGGGACCGTCTCGGATGGCGGACGCAGGTGCCGCTGGAGGAGTCGCTGGGCGACGTCTGGCTGGAGACGGCCTGCCGGGTGTGAGCGCCTCCCGCGCGGCGCCCCGGGCCCGTCAACCACGGGTTCGGGGCGCCTTCCGGGGGTCCGGCCGCGGGTTCCACGATCCGGTGCCGCCCGTCTCGCCCATCGGACGGGCTGTCTCGGAATACCGGGGGCGCGTGACACTGTTGGCCTAGACAGCCACCCGAGTGGCGGAGCAGCAACCCGCAGCGAGGCTGGCCCTGGCCACCCGAACAAGACCCATCGGAGTCCCCGTGTCGTTGCCACCCCTGGTCGAGCCGGCCGCCGAGCTCACCGTTGACGAGGTCCGCCGGTACTCCCGCCACCTGATCATCCCGGACGTGGGCATGGCGGGGCAGAAGCGGCTGAAGAACGCCAAGGTGCTGTGCGTCGGCGCCGGCGGACTCGGCTCGCCGGCCCTGCTGTACCTGGCCGCCGCCGGTGTCGGCACGCTGGGCATCGTCGAGTTCGACGTGGTCGACGAGTCGAACCTGCAGCGCCAGGTGATCCACGGGCAGTCGGACGTCGGCCGCTCCAAGGCGGAGTCGGCCCGCGACTCGGTCAAGGAGATCAACCCGTACGTGAACGTGGTGCTGCACGAGGAACGCCTCGACAACTCCAACGTCATGGAGATCTTCGCCGGCTACGACCTGATCGTCGACGGCACTGACAACTTCGCCACCCGCTACCTGGTGAACGACGCCGCGGTGCTGCTGGGCAAGCCGTACGTGTGGGGCTCGATCTACCGCTTCGACGGCCAGGCCAGCGTGTTCTGGGCCGAGCACGGCCCCTGCTACCGCTGCCTGTACCCGGAGGCCCCGCCGCCGGGCATGGTCCCCTCCTGCGCCGAGGGCGGCGTGCTGGGCGTGCTGTGCGCGTCCATCGGCTCGATCCAGGTCAACGAGGCGATCAAGCTGCTGGCCGGCATCGGCGAGCCGCTGCTCGGCCGGCTGATGATCTACGACGCCCTGGAGATGAACTACCGCCAGGTGAAGGTCCGCAAGGACCCGAACTGCGCCGTCTGCGGTGAGAACCCGACGGTCACCGAGCTGATCGACTACGAGGCCTTCTGCGGCGTCGTGTCGGAGGAGGCGCAGGCCGCCGCCGCCGGTTCGACCATCACCTCGCAGCAGCTCAAGCAGTGGCAGGACGACAAGGAGGACATCTACCTCATCGACGTCCGCGAGCCCGGCGAGTACGAGATCGTCAACATCCCCGGCGCGGTGCTGATCCCGAAGAACGAGTTCCTGATGGGCGACGCGCTGGAGAAGCTGCCGCAGGACCGGAAGATCGTGCTGCACTGCAAGTCGGGCGTGCGCTCGGCCGAGGTGCTGGCCGTGGTCAAGGCCGCGGGCTTCGGCAACGCCGTCCACCTGGGCGGCGGCGTGCTCGGCTGGGTGAACCAGATCGAGCCGCACAAGCCGGTCTACTAGGACGCGCACGGGGAAGGGCCCGCCGCGCCTTGGATTCCCAAGGTGACCGGCGGGCCCTTCCCCGTGTCCGGGGGCGGCTCAGAGCGCGTTCCTGCGCTGGAGCACGTTGTAGGAGATCCAGCCCGGCAGCACCGGTAGCCAGAAGGTGAGCGCCCGGTAGAGGAAGACCGCCGGGGTGGCGACCGCGGGGGAGACGTCCGCGACGGTCAGGGCGCCGATCAGGGCGACCTCGACCGGGCCGATGCCGCCGGGGGTGGGGATCGCCGAGCCGGCCGCGTTGGCGGTCAGGAAGACCACCGCGACGGCCGAGAAGCTGACGTCGCCGCCGAAGGCCTGCACCGAGAAGTCCAGGCAGGCGGTGAAGGAGAGGGTCAGCAGCAGGATGCCGCCGAAGCCGGTGACCAGCTTGCTGGGCGTCTGCATCAGGTCGAGCATCCGCGGCACCACGCCGAAGAACAGCGAGCGCAGCCGGCCCAGCACGAACCGGCGCAGCGGCGCGACGGCGGCCACCACCAGGGCGAGCACGGCGGCGGTCAGCACGCCGATGATCACCGCGCGGGAGGCGGAGAGGTCCCCGTTGGTCTGGCTGCCGGTGATCAGGCCGAAGCTGAACAGCAGCAGCAGGTGCCCGGCCAGGCCGGCCAGCTGGGAGGCGCCGACCGAGGCCACCGCCTGGCCGGAGCGGATGCCGGCCTTCTGCAGGTAGCGGGTGTTGAGCGCGATGCCGCCGATCGCGGCGGGGGCGACCAGCTTGACGAAGGAGCCGGCCAGCTGGGCGGCGACGGTGCGCCGGAACGGCAGCTTCTCGGGCACGAAGCCGGTCAGGCTCATCGCGGCGGCGACGTAGCTGAAGGCGGCGGCGAGCAGGGCGGCCGCGGCCCAGGCCCAGTTCATCTGGGAGAGCTTCAGCTGGGCCGGCTTGATGGTGGTCAGGGCCAGGTAGGCGGCGAAGGTGAGCGCGATCACCATGATCAGGCTCTTCGGCTTCAGCCGTTCCAGCTTGGCCGGGGCCATCGGGGCCTCGGGGGCGATCTGGAGGATCTGGCCGCGGATGCGGCTCAGCAGGTCCTCGCCGGCCGCCGCGATGTCCTCCTCGGCCTGCTCCTGGGTGCGCTCGCCGGCCGCGACCTGCTCCAGCGCCCTGGCCCGGGCGGCGGCCTTGCGCTCCTTGGTGAGCTTGGCGAGGTCGACCCGGGTGGAGCGGCTCATCCCGACCGGCTGGAGCAGCGGCAGCGCCTGCGCCACCCGCTCGGCGCCGAGCACCGCGTTGGCGGTGGCGACGGCGCGCTCCGGGCCGATCCGCAGGGCGAAGGTGGTGAGCAGCTGGGCGACGTCGATCCGCAGGGTCAGGTCGGTGGCGGCGATGTCGCCGCCGGAGAGGTTGACCAGGCAGCCGGTCCGCCCGTCCACCACCAGCAGGGACTCGCCGGTGAGCCGGCGGTGGGCGATCCGGCGCTCGTGCAGGGCGGTCACCGACTGCCAGATCGAGGCCATCACCGGGTCGGTGACCTCCTCGTCGGCCAGCTCGTCCAGGGTGCGGCCCTCGACGTTCTCGTAGACCAGGATCGCGGCGTCCGGGCCGAGCTCGGAGGTGGCGACCAGCTGCGGCGCGCGGGCGCCCGAGGCGGCCGCCGCGTACGCGATCAGGGCCTCCTGCTCCAGCGCCTGGCGCAGCGACTGGGGGCTGCGGCGCACCGCCACCGAGCGCAGCCGCAGCCGGCGCCAGGCCCGGTAGAAGAAGCCGGAGGCCTGCTGCTCGCGGTCGATGATGTGCACGTCCAGCGGGGGGCCGCCCTGCTGGGTGACCTGGTAGCGGCGGGTGCCGCCGGGGGCGTCGGGGGCGCGCATGGCACCGGCCGGGGTGAAGCCGACCTTGCGCAGGCCGATCATCAGGTGCTGGCCGGTGGGCCGGATGTTGGGGGAGCCGATCGCGTACAGCGTGCCGTACGCGACGGACCAGCCGGTCAGCACGGTGAGCAGCAGCGACAGCGGGGTGGTGTAGCCGCCGAGCAGCTCGGTGACCCCGCTGAAGACCACCACCACCCACAGGGCGACCCGCCAGCGCGGTCTGCTCGACATGCCGACGGCGGTCATGTAGGCGATCACCGGGGCGAGGTAGCCGTGCACCGGGTCGGTGAGGGTGCCGGTGCTGTCCAGCGGCAGCTGGGTCAGCGCGTCCCGGATGTGGTCGGAGGCGCCTTCGGCCACCCACCAGTCGATGCCGAGCGAGACGCCGTACGCCAGCACCGAGGCGAGCACGCCGTCGGCGACCCGCAGGCCGTCGCGTTTGATCAGCCGCTCGACCGCGAAGGCCAGCGGCACGGCGAGCACCGCGACGCTGGAGAGCAGGCCGGTGATGGTGGAGAACACCGCGGAGAAGTGCGGTGCGTTGGAGGCGATGTCCTGCTCGATGCCGGTGGTGGTCGAGGTGGCGATGCCGGCCAGCACGAAGACGGCGACGATGCCGAGGACGCCGGCCAGGAAGCGGATCAGGTCGGACGGGCGGTGCGCGCGGGCGGCGAGCAGCGGCTCGTCGACGTCCAGGTGCGGGGCCTCGTCCGGCGGCTCGGGCTCCCCGGGCGGGGCGGCGGGGGCCGCGGGCGCCGGGGCGCCGGTGGTCTCGGCCGGGGGCGGGCCGGGCTGCTCGGGGGTCTTCACGGGTGCGGGGGTCTTGATCGTCCGGTCCTTGATCAGGGAGACTTCCGGCGTCGGCCCGGGTTCGGGCCGGCCCTCGCCCCCGCTCCCGGGCGCCGACGGCACGGCGGCAGCGGACTCGTCGGAGTCCTTGTCCACGCCCACGTCAGCCGTCCCGGTCATCTGGTCTTGTCCTCGTATCACCACTCACCGCCCCGGAAGATGGTGGCATGCCCCGGCGCCCCGTGCGGGACAGGGGGCGGATCGGGCGCGGCGGATCGTACGGACGGGGCCGCGGGCGCGCCCCCGTAGGGAAGAATGCCGCAGGTGACGGACGCAACACACGACGGCCCTCCGGACGCCCTGCCGCCGTTCGCCGAACTGGTGCTCGACCTGACCGAGCGGATTCCACCCGGCCGGGTGATGACCTACGGCGACGTCGCCGAGTACCTCGGCCAGGGCGGCCCCCGACAGGTCGGCCGGGTGATGGCCCTGTACGGCGGCCCGGTGCCCTGGTGGCGGGTCGTCCGCGCGGACGGCCGGCTGCTGCCCGGGCACGAGCACCGCGCCCTCGACCACTACGGCGAGGAGGGCACCCCGCTGCGCGAACTCGCCGACCCGCCCCGGGTCGACCTCAAACGGGCCCGCTGGGACGGTCGGCCGATTCCCTAGGGGGGCTTGACCGACGGCCGCCGCACGGACCGGACTGACAGCGCGGGACCGTAGGCTCGATACGGGCGGGCCCGACGCGGGCCCGCCCCGCCATGCCCCCTGTTCGACCCCAGGACCCGTTCGTGACCTCCCCGTACCGGCTCGTGCGCAGCCCGCTCGTCCAGCCCGACCCACCCGTGCTGGACGCCTACCAGCGCGCCGTGGTCGAGCACCCCGGCGGGCCGCTGCTGGTGCTGGCCGGGCCGGGCACCGGCAAGACCACCACCCTGGTCGAGGCGGTCGCCCGGCGGATCGAGGACGGCACCGACCCCGAGCGGATCCTCGTCCTCACCTTCAGCCGCAAGGCCGCGACGGAACTGCGCGACCGGATGTCCGGACGGCTCGGCGGCACCGCCGCCGCCCCCCAGGCCACCACCTTCCACTCCTACTGCTACGCCCTGCTGCGCGCCCACCAGGACCCGGAGGACTACGCCGAGCCGCTGCGGCTGCTCTCCGGCCCCGAACAGGACGTCATGGTCCGCGAACTGCTGGCCGGCGGCGCCGAGGACGCCAAGCTCGGCCTCGGCCGGATCGCCTGGCCGCTGGACCTGCGGGCCTGCCTGACCACCCGCGGCTTCGCCGACGAGGTCCGCGCCGTCCTCGCCCGCAGCCGCGAACTCGGCCTCGGCGAGGCCGAACTCGAGCGCTTCGCCCAGGGCGTCCAGCGCCCCGACTGGGCCGCCGCCGCGCACTTCCTCGCCGACTACCTCGACGTGCTCGACCTGCGCGGCGTCCTCGACTACGCCGAACTCGTCCACCGCGCCGTGCTGCTCGCCGAGCGCCCCGACGTCGCCGAGCAGCTGCGGCGGCGCTACGACGTCGTCTTCGTCGACGAGTACCAGGACACCGACCCCTCCCAGGTCCGGCTGCTGCGCCGGCTCGCCGGCGGCGGACGCGACCTCGTCGCGGTCGGCGACCCGGACCAGTCGATCTACGCCTTCCGCGGCGCCGACATCAACGGCATCCTCGACTTCCCCCAGACCTTCCGACAGGCCGACGGCAGCCCCGCCGAGGTCAAGGTGCTGCGGGTCTCCCGCCGCTCCGGCGCCCTGCTGCTCGCCGCCTCCCGGGAAGTCGCCCGCCGGATGCCGATGGGCCGGCTGCCCGCCGACAAGCTCGCCCAGCACCGCGCCCTGCTGCCCTCCCGCGAAGGCGGCAGGGTCGAGGTCTACACCTACCCGACCCCCGGCGCCGAACTCGACTCGATCGCCGACCTGCTGCGCCGCGCCCACCTGGAGGACGGCGTGCCCTGGGGCGAGATGGCCGTGCTCGTCCGGGCCGGCGCCCGCTCCATCCCCGGCGTACGGCGGGCCCTCGGCGCGGCCGGCGTCCCGCTGGAGATCGACGGCGACGACCTGCCGCTGCGCGAGGAGCCGGCCGTCGCCCAGCTGCTGCTCGCCCTGCGGGTCTGCGCCGAACAGGCCGCCCGCGACAAGCAGGGCGACCCGGACGCCCCCGACCCGCTCACCACCGACCTGGCGCACGCCCTGCTCACCGGCCCGCTCGGCGGCCTCGACGGCTCCGACCTGCGCCGCCTCGGCCGCGCCCTGCGCGAGGAGGAACGCGCCGCGCTGCGCGCCGAGGCCAGGGCCCGCCTCCGGACCCCCGAGGGCGGGGCGGACGACGGGAGCGTGACGACGGACCCCGGCCCCGGCCACGCCGCCGCCCCCCGCCCGGCCGGCGAACTGATCCGCGAGGCCCTCGCCGAACCCGAGCGCCTTGTCGCCCTCGACCCCGCGCACGCCCGCCGCGCCCGCGACCTCGGCACCCTGCTGCGCAAGGTCCGCGAACTGCTGGCCGGCGGCTGCACCGCCGAGGAGGCGCTCTGGGAGCTGTGGGACGGCAGCCGCCGCTGGCGCGAGCGACTGGAACGGGCCGCCCTGCGCGGCGGCGCGGCCGGCCGCAACGCCGACCGCGACCTGGACGCGCTCTGCGCCCTGTTCGAGACCGCCGCCCGCGCCGAGGAACAGGTCACCGGCCACCGCAGCGCCCTCGACCTGCTCGCCGAACTCGAAGCCCAGGACATCGCCGCCGACACCCTCACCGTCCGGACCGTGCGCCCCGAGGCGGTGCGGCTGATGACCGCCCACCGCTCCAAGGGCCTGGAGTGGCGCCTGGTCGTGGTGGCCGGCGTCCAGGACGGCCTCTGGCCCGACCTGCGCCGCCGCGGCTCCCTGCTGGAGGCCGACCGGATCGGCCGCGACGGCCTCGCCGAACCGCTCTCCCCGGGCGCGCTGCTCGGCGAGGAGCGCCGGCTCTTCTACGTCGCCGCGACCCGCGCCAAGGAACGGCTGATCGTCACCGCCGTCAAGGCACCCGCCGACGACGGCGACGAACCGTCCCGCTTCCTGCGCGAGCTCTACCGCGAGGACGTCGACCCCAGGACCGGCAGGGTCGTCCGCCGCACCCCGCCGGTCACCGTCGAGGACGTCACCCACCGGCCGCGCCGCCCGCTGTCCGTCGCCGCGCTGGTCGCCGAACTGCGCGCCGTCACCGTCGACCCCGCCCGCTCGCCCGAACTGCGCCGCGCCGCCGCCGAACGCCTCGCCACCCTCGCCGCCGCCACCGACGAGGAGGGGCAGCCGCTGGTCCCCGCCGCCCGCCCCGAACGCTGGTGGGGCCTGGACGACCCGACCGCCGCCGCCGAGCCGCTGCGCAGCGCCGACGCACCCGTCCGGCTGTCCGGCAGCGGGCTGGAACAGCTGGAGAGCTGCTCCCTGCAGTGGTTCCTGGACAAGGAGGTCAAGGCGCGCGGCGCCGGCTCGGCCGCCCAGGGCTTCGGCAACGTGGTGCACGCCCTCGCCGACGAGGTCGGCTCCGGCCGCACCCCCGCCGACCTCGCCGTGCTCATGGAGCGGCTGGACACCGTCTGGGACGCGCTGGCCTTCGACGCGCCCTGGAAGTCCCAGCAGGAGAAGACCGAGGCCCGCGCCGCCCTGGAGCGCTTCCTCAACTGGCACGTCCTGGAGCGCGGCCGGGACCTCGTCGCCACCGAGCACGGCTTCGACGTCACCCTCGACGTCGGCGGCGTCTCGGTGCGCATCCGCGGCTCGATGGACCGGGTGGAGAAGGACTCCGCCGGGCGCGCCTACGTGGTCGACTTCAAGACCGGCAAGCAGATACCCACCGACAGGTCGCTGCCCGAGCACAAGCAGCTCGCCGTCTACCAGCTCGCCGTCCGGGCCGGCGCCCTCAACGAGCTGCCCGGCTTCCCCGGGCACCCGCCGGACACCGGCGGCGCCGAACTCGTCCACCTGCGCGAGCCCGCCGCCAAGGCCGCCCAGGACACCCCCAAGGTGCAGCACCAGGAGCCGCCGCAGGGCGAGCCCTGGATCGAGAACCTGCTCGCCGAGGCGGCCGGGAAGGTCCTCGCCGAGCGCTTCGTCCCGCAGACCGGCGGCGGCTGCGACCGCTGCACCTTCCGCCGCAGCTGCTCCGCCCAGCGCGACGGGGCGCAGCTCGTGGAGTGAATCCTGTCCGACGCTCCGGTTACGGTTGCGGGGTGACCGCCGTGCTCAGCCATCCCGACCAGCTCAAGGAGCTGCTCGGCATCCCGTTCAACCGGGAGCAGATGGCGGCGGTCGGAGCCCCCCTGGAGCCGGCCGTGATCGTCGCCGGCGCCGGCTCCGGCAAGACCACGGTGATGGCCGCCCGGGTGGTCTGGCTGGTCGGCTCCGGCGCGGTCCGGCCCGAGGAGATGCTCGGCCTCACCTTCACCAACAAGGCCGCCGGCGAGCTCTCCGAGCGGGTGCGCGCCTCCCTCCTGCGGGCCGGGGTCGTCGACCGGGACGGCGCCGAGCCGCTCGGCGACCCGGAGATCTCCACCTACCACGCCTTCGCCGGCCGCCTGCTCAAGGAGCACGGCCTGCGGATCGGCATCGAGCCGGACGTCCGGCTGCTCGCCGACGCCACCCGCTTCCAGCTCGCCGCCAAGGTGCTGCGCACCGCCCGCGGCCCGTTCCCCGCCCTCACCGGCACCTTCGCCAACCTGGTCGCCGACCTGACCGCACTGGACGGCGAGCTCGCCGAGCACCTGGTCGAGCCGCAGACCCTGCGCGAGTTCGACGAACGGCTGCTGGACACCCTCGCCACCGTCAAGCTCACCAACGACGACCTGCGGGCCGTCCCGGCCACCGCCCGGGCCCGGCTGGAACTGCTGCGCCTCGTCGAGGACTACCGGCGCCGCAAGCGCTCCGCCGGGCTGATGGACTTCGGCGACCAGATCGCCGCCGCCGCCCGCCTCGCCCAGCAGCGCCCGGAGGTCGGCGAGCTGCTGCGCGGCCAGTTCAAGGTGGTGCTGCTGGACGAGTACCAGGACACCTCGGTCGCCCAGCGGCTGATGCTCGCCGGCCTGTTCGGCGCCCCCGGCGACGGAACCGGCACCGGCAGCGGCCACCCGGTGACCGCCGTCGGCGACCCCTGCCAGGCGATCTACGGCTGGCGCGGCGCCTCGGTGGCCAACCTCGACGAGTTCCCCCGGCACTTCCCGAAGGCCGACGGCCGCCCCGCCGACCGCTACGCGCTCAGCGAGAACCGCCGCAGCGGAGGCCGCCTGCTCGCCTTCGCCAACGAACTCGCCGCCCCGCTGCGGGAGATGCACGAGGGCGTGGAGGCGCTGCGCCCGGCCCCCGGCGCCGAGCGGGACGGCTACGTGCGCGCGGCGCTGCTGCCCACCCACACCGAGGAGGTCGACTGGCTGGCCGACTCGATCGCCCACCTGGTGCGCACCGGCACCGCGCCCGGCCGGATCGCCGTGCTGTGCCGCGGCGGCGCGGCCTTCCCGGACATCCACGCCGCGCTGGTCGCCCGGGAGGTGCCGGTCGAGGTGGTCGGCCTCGGCGGGCTGCTGCAGCTGCCCGAGGTGGCCGACCTGGTGGCGGTCTGCGAGGTGCTGCAGGACCCGACCGCCAACGCCGCGCTGGTGCGCCTGCTGATCGGCCCGCGCTGGCGGATCGGCCCGCGCGACCTCGCCCTGCTCGGCCGCCGGGCCGCCGACCTGGTGCGCACCGACCACCCCGAGGGCGTCGAGGCGCTGGCCGCGGCCGTCGCCGAGGCCGACCCGACCGAGGTGGTCTCGCTGGCCGACGCGGTGGAGACCTTCCTCGACGCCTCGGCCGGCGACGAGGGGAAGTCCGACGACCTGCCGTTCTCCGCCGAGGCGCGGGTGCGCTTCGCCCGGCTCGCCGCCGAACTGCGCGACCTGCGCCGCTCGCTCGCCGACCCGTTGATGGACGTGCTGCACCGGGTGCTGTCCGTCACCGGCCTGGAGGTCGAACTCGCCGCCTCCCCACAGGCCCTGGCCGCCCGGCGGCGGGAGACCCTGCACGCCTTCCTGGACGTCGCCGCCTCCTTCGCCGACCTCGACGGCGACCCGGGCCTCGCCGCCTTCCTCGGCTTCCTGCGCGCCGCCCAGGAGTACGAGCGCGGCCTGGACAGCAGCCTGCCCGGCGGCGAGGACACCGTGAAGGTGCTCACCGCGCACAAGTCCAAGGGCCTGGAGTGGGACGTGGTCGCCGTTCCCGGCCTGGTACGGGGCGCGTTCCCGTCGTCCAGCCCGCGCGAACGCTGGACGAGCACCAAGCGCGTGCTCCCGCACGCCCTGCGCGGCGACGCCGAAACGCTGCCCGACGTGCGCGGCGGGTGGAACGGGAAGTCGATGACGGCCTTCAAGAAGGAGCTGGCCGAGCACTCCGCCGTCGAGGAACTGCGCCTGGGCTACGTGGCGTTCACCCGCCCCCGGTCGCTGCTGCTGGCCTCCGGGCACTGGTGGGGGCCGAGCCAGAAGACCGTCCGCGGCCCGTCCGACTTCCTGGAGCGGCTGCGCGAGCACTGCGAGCGGCCCGGCGCCGGCGAGGTCGAGCACTGGGCCGAGCAGCCGGAGAAGGGCGCCGAGAACCCGGCGCTGGCCTCCCCGGTCGAGCGCCCCTGGCCGCTGCCGCTGGACCCGGCCGCCCAGCACGCCCGCCGCCGGGTCGCCGAGGTGGTGCGCGCGCGGGTGGCGGGCGCGGCGGCCCCCGAGGCCGAGGAGCTGACCTCCGAGGACCAGCGCCAGGTCGCCTCCTGGGACCGCGATCTGACCGCGCTGCTGGGCGAGTTGGAGCGCTCCCGGCGCACCGCGCGGGACGTTCCGCTGCCCGCCTCGCTGTCCGCCACCCAGCTGCTGCGCCTCGCCGCCGACCCGGACGGCTTCGCGCACGAGCTGGCCCGTCCGATGCCGCGCCCCCCGCAGCCGGCGGCCCGGCGCGGCACCCGCTTCCACGCCTGGGTGCAGTCCCGGATCGAGCCGCTGCTGCTGGTCGAGCCCGGCGCGCTGCCCGGCGCCGACGACGACGGCATCGAGGACGAGCAGGACCTGGAGCGGCTCAAGGAGGCGTTCCTGCGCACCCCGTACGCGCAGCGCAAGCCCCACCGGGTGGAGGCGCCGTTCCAGCTGGTGCTGGCGGGACGGGTGGTGCGGGGACGGATCGACGCGGTCTACCGGGAAGATGACGCGTTGTCGGAATCCGGTGGTGCGTCACGCTACGAAGTGGTGGACTGGAAGACCCACCGGGAGGAGACCGCCGACCCGTTGCAGCTCGCGGTCTACCGGCTGGCCTGGGCCGAGCACGCGGGCGTCGATCCCGAGCAGGTCACGGCTTCCTTCCTGTACGTCCGCAGCGGACGGATCGTCCGTCCCGCAGGACTTCCCGACCGAAAAGAGTTGGAACGGCTCCTGATCGGGAACAGTGACCATTGAGTCACACAGAGCATCCAAGTCATCACGCCAGTGCCCGAAACCTGTGCGTCATGCACGTTTCGCGCCTATTGTGGGGTCGGTAACCGGTCAACCCCCGTGCTCCGGCCGCCAGCGAGGCCCGTATTCCCTGACCCTCAGTCATCACCGCAGGTGCCCTCGGGCATCGGCGTCTTCTGCTGGAGAGACCGAAGTTGAGCGCGACCGGATGGATCAGAGAGCGGTTCACCGGGCCGACACCGGGGCCCGCTCCGCGCGCGACCGGCACCTGGCCGAGGACGGCGCTGGCGCTGCCGTTCATCGGCATGGTGCTGATCGTCGCCCTCGACTACCTCAGCGGCACCGAGGTGACGGTCGAACCGGCCCTCACCGCCGTACCCGCGCTGGCCGCCGTGGTCAGCCGCCGAACCTGGTACCCGCTCGCCATCGGTCTGGGCACCGAGGCGGCGGCCTTCCTGATGGCCTTCCGCAGCGACACGCTCGGCGAGTCCGTGCACGCCGCCAGCGTCTTCGCGATCCTGCTCGTCGCCGCGATCGGCTGGGTCAGCGCCACCCTGAGACTGCGCCAGGAACAGGCGTTGGCCGACGCCCAGCTGGTCGCCTCGATCGCCCGCCGGGTGCTGCTGCGGCCCGTCCCCGAACGGGTCGGCACCGTCCGGGCGGCCGTCCACTACGAGGCCGCCGCCGCGCACGCCCGGATCGGCGGCGACCTCTACGAGGTGGTCAACACCCGGCACGGGGTGCGGGCCGTGGTCGGGGACGTCCGCGGCAAGGGCCTCGGCGCGGTGGAGACGGCCGCCGCCGTGCTCGGCGCCTTCCGCGAAGCCGCCCACCAGGAGGCCGCCCTGGACCGGGTGGCCGGCTGGCTGGCCGTCAGCCTCGACCGCGCCCTGCACGAGAACGACCACCCGGGCGTGGAGGAGGAGTTCGTCACCCTGGTGCTGATCGGCGTCCGCCCCGACGGCGCCGCGGAGATCGTCAACTGCGGCCACCCGGCCCCGCTGCTGCTGCGCGGCGGCGAGGTCAGCCCGCTCGAACTCGCCGAGACCGTACCGCCGCTGGGCGTCCTCGACCCGGCCGACGTCCGCCCGCCGGTGCACCGGCTGCTGCTCCAGGGCGAGGACCGGGTGCTGCTGTTCACCGACGGGGTGATCGAGGCCCGCGACCGGGCCGGCGTCTTCTACCCGCTCGCCGAACGCCTCCCGCGCTGCGCCGCCGGCCGCCCGGCCGACGTCCTGCAGCGCCTGCACGAGGACGTGGTGCGCCACGTCGGGCGCCAGCTCGGCGACGACGCGGCCATGCTGCTGCTCCAGTTCGACCCGCCGCCCGCGCTCGGGCCCGGAGCGCCCCGGGGCGCGGCCACCGTCCACCTCCCGCAGCAGGCCGGGGTCCTGGCGCGCCACTGAGGCCCTACAGGGACACCTCGACCAGCAGCGGGCGGTGGTCCGACACCACCGCGCGCGGCGCCGCCGCCGGGCCGACCGCCGTGCGCGGCACACCGATCGCCAGCACGTGGTCGAACTGCACCGCGGGCCGGTGCGAGGGGTAGGTCGGCGTGCGCGCCAGGTCGTACCAGCCCTGCAGGCGCGGCCGCGGCTCGCGCACCCGGCGCCGGCGCGGCTCGGTCAGCGCGGGCCGGGCCCGCCGGGCCGCCCGCAGCTCGCGCACCCGCGCCCGCGGCGCGGTGCGCTCCAGCGCCGTCGCCCCGCCGAGCACCGTCCGCGGCACGGCGCCGACCAGGTTGAAGTCGCCCAGCACCAGGTACGGCCGGGGCAGGTCGGCGATCCAGCGCCGGATGCCGGCCAGCTGCGCCATGTTCCAGCCGGGGACGAAGGACAGGTGCGCCGCCACCACGGTGAACGGCCCGTGCTCGCCCTCCAGGACGGCCGCCAGCGCCGCCCGCGGCTCGTCCGGCACCGGGGTCAGCCCGCGCCGCCCGGCCACCCGCAGCGGCAGCCCGAACGGGGCCGGGGCGAACCGGCGGGCCCGCCAGTGCCGCACCGGAAGCCTCGTCAGCAGCGCCGTCCCGTACGAGGGCGCGGCGCCGTCGCCGACCTCGTCCGGCCCGTATACCCGCAGGCCGACCGGACCGGACGGCTCCGGCACCCAGCCCGCCACCGGCGCCGGGCGGCCGTGCAGCGCGGCGGCGAAGCGCCAGTCCTTGGCGCCCATCGCCGCGGCGGCCACCGCCGCCTGGTCGGTGAGGCCGGAGCGCGCCTGGTGGCGGTCCACCTCCTGGAGCGCCAGCACGTCGGCGTCCAGCGCGGCCACCGCCTCGGCCAACGGCCCGCCGGGGTCGGACGGGTAGGGCCGCGGCGCGCCGTCCGGGGCGAGCGGCTGTCCGTGCAACAGATTGAAGGTGGCGATGCGCAACTGGCTCACACCGCACGACGGTACCCGGTCCCCGGGGGAGGGGGGCCCGGCTTGAGGCGGTAGGGCATACCGGGTATACATACTCGGTATGTCCATCCGTCACGGTCTGCTCGCCCTGCTCGACCAGGGCCCGCGCTACGGCTACCAGCTGCGCACCGAGTTCGAGGCGCGCACCGGCGCCACCTGGCCGCTCAACGTCGGGCAGGTCTACACCACGCTGTCGCGACTGGAGCGCGACGGGCTGGTCGAGCCGGCGGGGGAGGACGGCGAGGGCCACCAGTTCTACGCCGCCACCGACGCCGGCCGGGAGGAGCTGCGGTCCTGGTTCGACACCCCGGTGCCCCGGACCAACCCCCCGCGCGACGAACTGGCGATCAAGCTCGCCATGGCGGTCACCGTCCCCGGAGTGGACGTCTCCGCCGTCGTCCAGGGCCAGCGCCGGCACAGCATCAAGGCGCTCCAGGACTACACCCGGCTCAAGGGCCGCGCCCTCGCCGGCGAGAAGCGCCCCGGCGTGGTGCCCTCCGCCAGCAACGACCTCGCCTGGCTGCTCGTCCTCGACCAGCTGATCTTCCAGACCGAAGCGGAGATCCGCTGGCTCGACCACTGCGAGACCCGGCTCGCCCAGCAGGCCGAACTCCTGCAGGCCCGCACCGCCGAGGCCGCCCGCGACGACGGCGCGCCCGCGAAACGCGGCCGCCGCCTGCGGGCCTGAGCCCACCGCCCGAGCGCATCGCCCGAGCGCATCGCCCGAGCCCACCGCCCGAGCCCACCGCTCGAGCCCACCGCCTGAGTCCGCGCGCGTGAGTCCGCGCGCCACCCGAACCACCAGGCTCGGCCCGACTCCGAGCCCACACCCAGCACAAGGGGGGAATTCGTGTCCCACACCCAAGAGGCCCGGCAGATGCCGGTGCTCCACCTGGAGAACGTCACCCGGGTCCACGGCCACGGCGCCGCCGAGGTCCAGGCCCTGCGCGGCGTCGACCTCAAGGTCCACCCCGGCGAGTTCGTCGCCGTCATGGGCCCCTCCGGGTCCGGCAAGTCGACCCTGCTCACCCTGGCCGGCGGCCTGGACACCCCGAGCGGCGGCCAGGTCCTGGTCGAGGGCGTCGCCCTCGGCGGCCTCAACCGCAAGAAGCTCGCCCAGGTCCGCCGCCGCTCCGTCGGCTACGTCTTCCAGGACTACAACCTGATCCCGGCGCTCACCGCCGCCGAGAACATCTCGCTGCCGCGCGAACTCGACGGGCTGTCCACCCGCGCCGCCCGCCGCGAGGCCCTCGTCGCCCTGGAGGAGCTCGGCATCCCCGAGCTCGCCGACCGGTTCCCCGACGACATGTCCGGCGGCCAGCAGCAGCGCGTCGCCATCGCCCGCGCCCTGATCGGCGACCGCCGCCTCGTCCTCGCCGACGAGCCCACCGGCGCCCTCGACTCCACCACCGGCGAAGCCGTGCTCGCCGTCCTGCGCGCCCGCTGCGACGCCGGCGCCGCCGCCATGATGGTCACCCACGAGGCCCGGCACGCCGCCTGGGCCGACCGGGTCGTCTTCCTGCGCGACGGCCGGATGGTCGACGAGTCCGTCAGCCAGGACGCCGCCAGCCTGCTCGTCACCGCCGCCGGCAACAGCCTGAAGGTGGACGAGTGAAGCTCAGCGCCTGGCGGGTCGCCCTGCGCATAGCCCGCCGCGACGCCCTGCGCGCCAAGGGCCGCAGCGCCCTCGTCATCGCGATGGTCGCCCTGCCCGTCCTCGGCGTCACCGGCGCCGACGTCGTCTTCCGCAGCGCCGAGCTCACGCCCACCGAACAGGTGGCGCGGCTCATCGGCCAGGCCGCCGGCGAGCTGAGCGTGGTCGAGGCCGGCTCCACCGTCAAGCAGGCGCCGGACCCCGACAAGGGCTTCACCGTCAAGGACCCCAAGGACGACGCCAAGGAGGGCGAAGCCCCCGCGTACACCCCCGTCCAGCGGCGCTCCCTGGACACCGCCCCCGCCGAGCTGGCCCGCCAGCTGCTCCCGGCCGGCGCCGTCCTGGTGCCGGAGCTCTCGGGCCCGTACACCGCCGCGAGCAGCGCCCAGGGCCTGCTCAGCACCCGGGTCGGCGAGGCCGACCTGACCGACCCGGTCTGGCAGGGCCGGGTGAACCTGGTCCAGGGCCGCGCCCCGGCCGCCGACACCGAGGCCGCCGTCACCACGGACTTCCTCAAGCGCTCCGGCCTCAAGGTCGGCGACAAGACCGCCGTCCGCGGCCTGGAGTCCGCTCCCTTCACCATCAGCGGTGTCTACGAGTACCCCGGTGAGCTGCGGGCCACCGAACTGACCGCCCGCCCCGGCACCCTGCTGGAGCGGCTCGCCAAGGCCACCAGGACGGACAACGCCCGCGAGGCCGGCACCGAGACCTCCCGCTGGCTCGTCAAGCTCCCGGCCGGGGCCGCGCTCGACTGGAACAAGGTCAAGGAGGTCAACGAGTACGGCTTCACCGTGACCTCCCGCGCCGTCCTGCTCGACCCGCCGGCCCGCGCCGAGGTCCCCTACTACGTCGAGCAGAAGTCGCGCGGCGGCGAGGAGACCTCCTACCTCAACCGGACCGACGTCGTCATCCTCGCCACCGTCGTTGGCATGGCCCTGCTGGAGATCGTCCTCCTCGCGGGCCCCGCCTTCGCCGTCGGCGCACGGCGCTCGCGGCGGCAGCTCGGGCTGCTGGCCGCGGCCGGCGGTGAACGCGCCAA
Organism: Kitasatospora sp. SC0581; assembly: GCF_048159585.1. Taxonomy (NCBI): domain Bacteria; kingdom Bacillati; phylum Actinomycetota; class Actinomycetes; order Kitasatosporales; family Streptomycetaceae; genus Kitasatospora; species Kitasatospora sp. SC0581. Next base: position 106,658 of record NZ_JBLRWA010000020.1, read on the forward strand.
CGTCCGCTCGGTCGTGCTCGGCGGCGGCATCGTCCTCGGCGTCACCGGCGCCCTGGTCGGCCTCGGCCTGGGCGTCGGCCTGGTCGCCCTGCTGCGCACCAGCGCCGAGGACTACTCCGGCAAGCGCTTCGGCCACTTCAACCTGCAGCCGCTCGACCTGCTCGGCATCCTCCTGGTCGGTCTCGTCACCGGCCTGCTGGCCGCCGTCGTGCCCGCCGTCCAGGCCTCCCGCCAGGACGTCGTCGCCGCGCTGACCGGCCGCGACACGCTCAAGCCGCCGAGCCGCAAGCTCGCCGTCCTCGGTCTGCTGATGCTCGGCGGCGGCGCCGCCCTCGCCCTGTTCGGCGCGACCAGCGGCATCGGCAACCGCAGCGTCGCCGTCCTCGGCGGCTCGGTCGTCGCGGAGCTCGGCATGGTCGTCCTGACGCCCTACCTGGTCGGGCTCTTCGGCCGGCTCGGCCGCTGGCTCTCGCTCGGCCCCCGGCTCGCCCTGCGCGACTCGGTGCGCCACCGCGGCCGCACCGCGCCCGCCGTGGCCGCCGTGATGGCCGCCGTCGCCGGCTCCGTCGCGGTCAGCGTCTACATGGCCAGCTACGAGGAGCAGAACCGGCGCGACTACGTCGCCTCCGGGCCCTCCAAGGCCGTGATGCTCGGCAGCGGCTGGATGACCGACGCCGACAGCAAGCTGCTGCCGCAGGCGCGCGAGGCCGTCGAACGCAGCATCCCCGACCTCGGCCAGCGCGCCGACGTCCAGCGCGTCGAGCCCAAGGGCAACTGCCCCGACGGCAGCTTCTGCGGCTACATCAGGGTCGAGGTGCCCAAGGCGGACCGCTGCCCCGCCCTCGACCCGACCAACGAGCTCGACCCCGCGGAGCACTACCGGATCATGGGGACGGACCCGCGCTGCAAGTCGGACAACCGCCGCAGCACCCCGTACACCGCGCTGGTCGCCGGCGACGCCACCCTGCTGCGCAACCTCTACGGCGTCACCGACCAGGGGGCCGGCCAGGCCCTCGCGGCCGGCAAGGCCGTGGTGTTCGACCCCCGGTACCTCAAGGACGGCAAGCTCGCCCTCCAGTACACCCTGCCGGTCCACCCCGATTCGAGCGGCAACTCCCGGGAGAAGCCGGTCACCACCGAGATCGCCGTGGACGCCGTCCTCGTCGACTCCTCGGTGCCGGCCCCGGGCCAGGCCGTGGTCAGCCCGGCCACCGCGGCCCGGCTCGGCTTCGCCACCGCTCCGGCCGGCTCGGTCTGGCTGCCCGCCGCGATGCCCTCCGACGGCGCCCAGCAGAAGGCCGACGGCGCGATGGCCAAGCTCACCGACCACACGATGCTCAAGATCGAACGCGGCTACGAGTCCCGGGCCGGACTGGTCCAGCTCGGCCTGAACGTCTTCGCCGCCATCGTCGCCCTCGGCGCGGCCGGCATCGCCACCGGACTGGCCGCCGCCGACTCCCAGCGCGACCTGACCACCCTCGCGGCGGTCGGCGCCGAACCCCGCATCCGGCGCTCGCTGTCCGGCTTCCAGTGCGGGGTGATCGCCGCCATGGGCGCCCTGCTCGGCGCGGTCTGCGGCGTGGTGCCGGGGGTGGCGCTGCGCAAGGTCGAGGCCGCGACGGGCGGCTACCCCGGGATGAGCGCCGCCGAGCTGGCCAACAAGGCGATCGTGGTCTTCCCGTGGCCCACCATCGCCGCCACCGTGGTGCTGCTGCCGCTGCTCGCGGCCGGCCTGGCCGCCGTGATGACCCGCTCGCGGATCACCCTGCTGCGCCGCTCGGGCTGAGCCCGGCGCACCCGTCCGTCACCCCCGTCGCGCACCCCTGCCGCGGCGGGGGTGACGCATGTTACAGAGCCGGGAACGCCCGGCAGCCGGACGGCCGGGGCGGGCACCCGCACGGGCGAACTACAGTCGTCGGTATGACGAGAACCCCGGACAGCGTCGTCCGCTCCTACATCGACCAGCACCAGGCCGCGTTCCTCGCCGACCTCTCCGAGTGGCTGGCCATCCCCTCCGTCTCCGCCGACCCGGCCCGGGCCGGCGAGGTGCGGCGCTCGGCCGAGTGGCTGGCCGCCAAGCTGGGGGAGACCGGCTTCCCGGTCGCCGAGGTGTGGGAGACCGACGGACTGCCGGCGGTGTTCGCCGAGTGGCCCTCCGGGGACCCGTCCGCGCCGACCGTCCTGGTCTACGGGCACCACGACGTGCAGCCCGCGGCCCGGGAGGACGGCTGGGACACCGAGCCGTTCACCCCGACCGTGGTCGACGGCCGGCTGTACGCGCGCGGCGCCGCCGACGACAAGGGCCAGGTGTTCTTCCACACCCTGGGGGTGCGCGCCCACCTGGCCGCCACCGGCCGCACCGCGCCGGCCGTCAACCTCAAGCTGCTGATCGAGGGCGAGGAGGAGTCCGGCTCGCCGAACTTCGCCGACCTGGTCCGGCGCGAGGCCGGGCGGCTGGCCGCCGACGTGGTCGTCATCTCGGACACCGGCATGTGGTCCGCGACCACGCCGACCGTCTGCACCGGCATGCGCGGCCTGGCCGACGCCCAGATCGACCTGTACGGGCCGGACACCGACATCCACTCCGGCTCCTTCGGCGGGGCCGTCCCCAACCCGGCCCAGGTCGCGGCCGAGCTGGCCGCCGCCCTGCACGACGCCGACCGCAGGGTCGCGATCCCGGGCTTCTACGACGGCGTCGTCGAGCTGACCGAGACCGAGCGCGAGCTGTTCGCCGAGCTGCCCTTCGACGAGGAGCAGTGGCTGCGGGTCGCCAAGTCGTACGGCACCCGCGGCGAGGCCGGCTACTCCACCCTGGAGCGGATCTGGGCCCGCCCGACCGCCGAGGTCAACGGCATCTGGGGCGGCTACACCGGCCCCGGCGGCAAGACCATCGTCCCCGCCTCGGCGCACCTCAAGCTGTCCTTCCGGCTGGTCGCCGGGCAGGAGGTGGAGCAGGTCCGCGAGGCGGTGCGGGACTGGGTGGCCGGGCGGGTGCCCGAGGGCGTCCGGTACGAGCTGGTCTTCCCCGGCGCGACCCGGCCCTGCCTGACCCCGCTGGACCACCCGGCGCTCCAGTCCACCGTCCGGGCGATGGGGCGGGCCTTCGAGCAGAAGATCCTCTTCACCCGCGAGGGCGGCTCCGGCCCGGCCGCCGACCTCCAGGACGCACTGGGCGCGCCGGTGCTGTTCCTCGGCATCTCGGTGCCCTCGGACGGCTGGCACTCGGTCAACGAGAAGGTCGAGCTGGACCTGCTGGCCAAGGGCGTGGAGACGGCCGCGTACCTCTGGGGCGACCTGGCCGAGAACTTCCGGCCGGGGGCATGACGCCCACCGCGCGCACCATGGCAGCCAGATCACTCATCCGGATGATTCACCACGTGGGGATGGAACAGACGTGAGCACCGTGCCTGAGACCGAGCGCCCGCTGCCCCTGGCCCTGGCCCGGTCCGGGGTGGACCGGGCGGCCGAGCACCGCCTCGACGAGCCCTGGCTGGCGGCCGCCTGGAGCCACCCGAACACCCGGGTCCTGCCGATCGCCGGCGGCGAGGCGTTCGTGGTCGACACCGCGCAGGGCACCGAACTCGTGCTGATGCCCTCCTTCGAGGCCCCGCAGACCGGCGACCGGTACTTCCTCGGCACCGACCAGGACGGCGTCTCGTACTTCGCGCTGGCCGGCGAGAGCCTGCCCGGGCGGCTGGACGGCGACGCCCGGCCGGCCGGGCTGCGCGAGGTCGGCGGGCTGCTGTCCGACCGGGACGCCGGGCTGCTGGTGCACGCCGTGGCGCTGGAGCACTGGCACCGGCTGCACAGCTTCTGCTCGCGCTGCGGGCACCCGACCGAGAAGGCCGGCGCCGGGCACGTGCGGCGCTGCACCTCCTGCGCGGCCGAGCACTACCCGCGCACCGACCCGGCGGTGATCATGGTGATCACCGACGAGCAGGACCGCTGCCTGCTCGGCCGCCAGGCGCTGTGGCCGGAGGGCCGCTGGTCGACGCTGGCCGGCTTCGTCGAGCCGGGGGAGTCGATCGAGCAGGCGGTGGCCCGCGAGGTGCACGAGGAGGCGGGCGTCAAGGTCGGCGAGGTGCGCTACGTGGCCAGCCAGCCCTGGCCGTTCCCGTCCAGCCTGATGCTCGGCTTCCTGGGCCGGGCGCTGCCCGGCGGCACCGAGATCACCGTGGACGGCGAGGAGCTGGCCGAGGCGCGCTGGTTCTCCCGCGAGGAGCTGCGCGCCGGGATGGAGGCGGGCGAGATCCTGCCGCCGTCCGGCATCTCGATCGCCCGGCACCTGGTCGAGCTCTGGTACGGGGAGCCGCTGCCCTCGGCGGCGCGCTGGTAATCCAGGACGAAAGGGGGGCGCGTGGTCAATTCCATGCGCCCCCCTTTTTCTCTCCAACCCCTTCCCGAATTCACCACGACCAGCTGTTCGTATCCGGACGGGCCAGTTCTGCTACCGGGAGGGGTCGGCGCGGGGGCGCATTCAACCCGCTCGGACGATATTGCCGGAAACGGCTGATACCGGCTCACCGCGCTCGCTACATTCACGAGGGTGACAATCCCCCGGGGCACCGCCCAATCCCCCAAATACCAGCGCCTCGCCGCCGACCTGCGCCGCCGGATCGCCGAGGGCGAGTTCACCGCCGACGCCGCCCTGCCGGTCGAGAGCGAACTGGAGCGCCAGTACGGCGTCGCCCGCAACACCGTCCGGCTCGCCGTCGACGTCCTGGTCAACGAGGGCCGCCTGGTCCGCCTCCAGGGCAAGGGCACGTACCTGCGCGAACACCCCGTCCTGGACCACCGCGCCTACGGCCCCGGCCTGACCCCCGCGCCGCGCGACTGCCTCGCCGCGCCCTCCGACGTCTACCTCGGCGAGGCCGCCGAAGCCGGGCGGGAACTCGGCACCGACTTCGAGATGATGATCGTCCGGGCCCGGGTGGACATCGCCGAACGGCTCGGGCTGCGCCCCGGCGAGGCCATCGTGGTCCGCCGCCAGCTGCGGCTGCTCGACCGCGAGCCGTACTCCATCGAGGAGAGCCACTACCGGGCCGGCCTCGCCGCCGGCACCCCGCTGATGGAGCCCGACCCCGTCGAGGGCGGCGACGAGGCGGTGCTCGCCACCCTCGGACGCACCGAGATCGGCGCGGTGGACCACCTGGTCGCGCGGATGCCGGGCCCCGAGGAGGCCCAGTGGTTCCAGGGCGGCCCCGGCGTGCCGCTGATGGTGCAGACCCGCGTCACCTACGACCGGCGCGGGCCGGTGCGGGTCATCGAGACCCGCTACTCGGCCGACCGCAGCCGGCTCGTCTACGGCGTGGGCGACCTCGGCGCCCGCACCACCCTGCCCGCGCCCGCCGCGCCCGTCGACCCGGCCCGGGCCGACGCGCCGTGACGCGCGCCGGCCCCGGCGGCCCGGGCCCGCGGGCCCGGGTCGGGGCCGGTCGGGCCCGGGCCCGGCGGGTTCGCGCCCGGCGGGTGTGGACCCGGTGGGGTCAGGACGCCAGGGCCTTCTTGACCTGCAGCAGGCTCGGGTTGGTCATCACGACCCGCTCGCCGCCGCCCACCGGCGTCACCAGCACCGTCGGGACGGTCTGGTTCCCGTTGTTCACCGACTCGACGAAGGACGCCGACGCCGGGTCCTCCTCGATGTTGATCTCGGTGTAGCCGATGCCTTCACGGTCCAGCTGGCTCTTGAGTCGGTTGCAGTACCCACACCAGGTCGTGCTGTACATCGTCACGGTGCCGGACATCGAGGGGGCTCCTTCGAAAGAGGGGGGCGTACGGTCACCGGCAGGAACGTCCACCGGGCGGCGGACATTCCGGAGCGCCGTCGACCGTCGCGCGGAGTGATCATCCTGCGATCGCACCGGGCCTGTGGACAACCCCGTCCGCGATGTCCCCCCGGGCTGAGAGGATGGAACGCATGCAGGAAGACCTCTTGAGCGGCAGCCCCTACGACGGCCCCCACGGCTCCCCCTGGGCCGACCCCGGTGCCGACACGGGCCCGGACGCCGTGCTCGCCGGGCTCGACCCCGAGCAGCGCGCCGTCGCCACCGCCCTGCACGGTCCCGTCTGCGTCCTGGCCGGCGCCGGCACCGGCAAGACCCGCGCCATCACCCACCGGATCGCCTACGGCGTGCGCAGCGGCGTCTACCACCCCCAGCAGGTCCTCGCCGTCACCTTCACCGCCCGCGCCGCCGGCGAGATGCGCGGCCGGCTGCGCCAGCTCGGCGCCGACGGCGTCCAGGCCCGCACCTTCCACGCCGCCGCGCTGCGCCAGCTCCAGTACTTCTGGCCGCGCGCCGTCGGCGGCCCCGTCCCCCAGCTCCTGGAACGCAAGGTCCAGCTCGTCGCCGAGGCCGCCGGCCGCTGCGGCCTGCGCGTCCAGCGCACCGAACTGCGCGACCTCACCGCCGAGATCGAATGGGCCAAGGTCACCCAGATCGCCCCCGAGGACTACCCCGCGGCCGTCGCCAAGTCCGGCCGCGAGGCCCCCCGCGACCCGGCCGAGACCGCCCAGGTCTACCGCGTCTACGAGGAGGCCAAGAGCCGCCGCGGCAGCATGGACTTCGAGGACGTCCTGCTGCTCACCGCCGCCATCCTGGAAGACCGCCCGGACATCGCCGACCAGGTCCGCTCCCAGTACCGGCACTTCACCGTCGACGAGTACCAGGACGTCTCCCCGCTCCAGCAGCGCCTGCTCGACCGGTGGACCGGCCCCGACGGCGGCGCCAGCCTCTGCGTCGTCGGCGACGCCAGCCAGACCATCTACTCCTTCACCGGCGCCACCCCCGACTACCTGCTCAACTTCCGCACCCGGCACCCCGAGGCGACGGTGGTCAAGCTGGTCCGCGACTACCGCTCCACCCCCCAGGTCGTCCACCTCGCCAACGGACTGCTCGCCCAGGCGCGCGGCGAGGCCGCCCGGCACCGCCTGGAGCTCGTCTCCCAGCGCGAGGCCGGCCCCGAGCCGGTCTACACCGAGTACGAGGACGAGCCCACCGAGGCCGAGACCACCGGCCGCCGGATCAAGGACCTGCTCGCCGCCGGGGTGCGCGCCAGCGAGATCGCCGTGCTGTTCCGCACCAACGGCCAGTCCGAGGTCTACGAGCAGGCCCTCGCCGACCTCGGCGTGCCCTACCAGCTCAAGGGCGCGGAACGGTTCTTCGAGCGCCCCGAGGTCCGGGACGCCGGCGTGCTGCTGCGCGGCGCCGCCCGGGCCGCCTCCGACCCGCTCACCGACGACGCCCCCGACCTGGCCGGCCAGGTCCGCGCGGTCCTGGCCACCCGCGGCTTCACCGCCGACCCCCCGGCCGGCTCCGGCGCCGTCCGGGACCGCTGGGAGTCGCTGGCCGCCCTGGTCCGGCTGGCCGAGGAGTTCGAGCGCACCCGCACCGCGGCCGGCCAGACCACCGACCTCGCCGCCTACGTCGCCGAGCTGGACGCCCGGGCCGCGGCCCAGCACGCCCCGGCCGTCGAGGGCGTCACGCTCGCCTCGCTGCACGCCGCCAAGGGCCTCGAATGGGACGCCGTCTTCCTGGTCGGCCTCACCGAGGGCACCCTGCCGATCATCTACGCCAAGACCGACGAGCAGGTCGAGGAGGAACGCCGCCTCCTCTACGTCGGCGTCACCCGGGCCCGCAAGCACCTCAGCCTCTCCTGGGCGCTCTCCCGCTCCCCGGGAGGCCGGGCCAGCCGCAAGCCGACCCGCTTCCTGGACGGGCTGCGCCCCGGCTCCGCCGCCCCGGGCGCGCGCACCGGCGCGCGCGGCGGGCGGGGGGGCGTCGAGCCCGGCGAGCGCTCCGCCGGGCGGCGGGCCCGCGGACCGGTCAAGTGCCGGGTCTGCGACAAGGTGCTCACCGAGGCCGTCGAGCGCAAGCTGCGCCGCTGCGAGAGCTGCCCGTCCACGATGGACGAGGGGCTGTACGAGCGGCTGCGCGAGTGGCGGGCCCGGCAGGCGAAGAAGCAGGGCGCGCCGGCCTACGTGGTGTTCACCGACGCCACGCTGATGGCGATCGCCGAGGACGTGCCCGCCGGCCGCGGTGAGCTGGCGGCCATCTCCGGGGTCGGCGCGATGAAGCTGGACAAGTACGGGGCCGCCGTGCTCTCGTTGTGTGCGGGGGAGGAGCCCGAGGAGGATCCGGACGACGTCGAGGACGGCGGTCCGGCCGATCAGGCCTGAGCAGGTCCGAGCGCGGTCCCAGGGGCCGCTCCGAGGGTTTCGGAACCCGTCGTGTGACGTGCCGAAGAACTCGCGTGAAAAATAGTTTGCGCCGCGTACCGGGAGCGCAATAGCCTGCCGGAGCGGTCAAGGGGACGCGGTCGCACGGGGTGAAACCTGTGCCGATGCCCCTCGCCCGAGAGCTTTACCGAGACAGACATCCGAACATTCGGAGCCAGGGAGACCAGGCTCCGCGAGACGCCGAGAGGAGGCGAAGACAGTGGGAAACATCATGATCACCAAAATGACTGGCCAGACCGTTGTCGCTGCCTCCCTGCGTGCCGCCCGTCTGCGGGCGCTCGCCGAGCTCGGTGGAACCGGTCTGGGTCTCGACACCACCGGTGTCTCCGCTCCCGTTGTCAGTGGTCTTGGACACACTGATCTGTGCCTCACGGGCGGCAGGAGCTTCGAAGGCACCTTTGTCGAGACCGGTCTGTCCCGTGACTGGGCGTCGTTCGGTACGTCGTGCTCCCTGCGCGACGAGCGACCGACCCAGGCACCGAAGGCAGCAGTAGCCGTCGCCATGCATGGCGGCTATGCGCAGGTCGTCGGTGCCGGAAACGCCCAGAAGCAGAACGAGCAGCAGATTAACCAGGCCATGGCCGCCTTCACGGGCGCCGAGGCCATCCGGATGCAGGCCTTCCGCGGCCCTGAACCCTGGAGAGAACGAACCTGAGCCAGCCTCAGGTCGGCACCTCCAGGGCCGCGGAACCCGTCACACCGGGATCCGCGGCCCTTCTGTTTTGTCCGGTACGCAAGACCACCCAGGCCCTCCGGGGCCTCCGGCCCAGCACCACCAGTCACCTGGGCCGGAACCACTGAGAAAAGACGAGGAAGACGCCCACAGTGTCCACGGTCATCACACCGCCCACCCCGTCCGTACCGCCGACAAGCCAGATCACCAAGGCCGACCAGGCCGACCCCCCGGAGGTTCCTTCCATGCAGCTCAGCTCGATCGAGCAGGCCGAGTCCCTCGGTCTCCCCATCCCCTGCCGCGCCTTCGACCCCGAGGTCTTCTTCGCGGAGACGCCGGCCGACGTCGAGTACGCGAAGTCGCTCTGCGGCACCTGCCCGGTGAAGGAGGCCTGCCTGGCCGGCGCCCTGGAGCGGCGCGAGCCGTGGGGCGTCTGGGGTGGCGAGCTGTTCGTCCAGGGCGTCGTGGTGGCGCGCAAGCGTCCCCGTGGCCGTCCGCGCAAGACCGAGGTCATGGCATGAACCCCGCCCACGAGGCCAGGGTCGTCCGCCGGGGAGAGCAGCCCCCGCTGGACAGCGCCCTCCGCCGATCCGTGCGGATCGCCGCCGCCAAGGCCGACGCCGCAGCCCGCATCACGTCCCCGAGCAAGCACCACGAGCAGGACCACGACATGAACCCCGCCGCCGTCGATCCCACCGCCCGCGCCGAGCAGGCCACCGAACGTCAGACCCAGAACAGGATCCTCGAGATGCAACTCCTCCACGAATCCCTGGCCCGTGCCCATATGCAAGACAGGCTGCACGAGGCCGAGAACCAACGGCTCGTCAGCCGGGTCGCCCGGGCCCGCAAGCTCAGGCAGCGGGCCGAGCGGGCTTCGATGCGCGCCCGTAAGGCGCTCGCCGTCGCGCTGATACAGCGCTGATGCAGGGCCCCGTCGGCCCGGGGGCTCGTCCTCGACAGGCCCCCGCCGGCTCCGGTCCACGGCCGGACACCGGTTCGCCGTCGGACCTTGAACCACCCCCGTCGTGCCGCAGGCCGCTCCCCGTCGTCGGGGGAGCGGCCTGCGGCCGTTGTCGCGGTGTGGGGGTCAGTCCTTGCGGACCCGGGCGGGTTCGGCGGTCCTGGCGGGCTTCACGGGCTTCGTGGGGGTGGCGGGGTTGGCGGGTTCCGCGCGCTCTGCCGACGGCCGCCCGGCGAACTCGGGCAGCCACTCCAGCATCTCCGCGCGGAACGGTGCCTTGGCGCCCAGCTGGCAGAGCACCCCGATGGTGCTCAGCGTCACCCGGTGGATCAGCAGGTACGCGGGCGGCAGGTTCAGCTGCTTGCCCAGGTTGTAGGCGGGCGAGCGCGGGTCGGCGATCCGGGCCGCCTGGGCCCGCATCCAGGTCCGGGTGAAGTGGAAGTTCTCCACCGCGGCCGGCTCGATGATCGGCAGCAGGTAGTCCAGCACCGCGTCCGGGTCCAGCCGGACCGAGGGCTTCACGAAGCCCTCCTCGCGCAGCATCCGGAGCACGCCCGCCGCGTCCCCGGCCAGCGCCATCCGCAGCGAGGCCCCGATCGGGGCCGGCAGCCCGCCGGGCAGCCGGTCCACCGTGCCGAAGTCCAGCACGCCCAGCCGCCAGCCCGACACCGGGCCGTCGTCCTTCAGCAGCCGGAAGTTGCCCGGGTGCGGGTCCGCGTGCAGCAGGCCGGTCCGGGACGGGCCAGCGAACAGGAACCGGGCCAGCAACTGCCCGGCACGGTCGCGCTCCTCCTGGGTGCCGCCCGCGATCACCTCGGCCAGCGGGGTGCCGCCCATCCACTCGGTGACCAGCACCTGGTCGGCCTGGGCCACCACGCCCGGCACCACGATGTCCGGGTCGTCCGTGAACTCCTCGGCGTGGCGGCGCTGGGCCTGCGCCTCCAGCTCGTAGTCCAGCTCCTCCGAGACGCGCTCGCGCAGCTCGGTGATCAGCGGCTTGATGTCCAGCCCGGGGATCAGCGGGCCCAGCAGCCAGGCCACCCGGCTCAGCTGCGAGAGGTCCGCGAGCAGCGCCTCCCCCGCACCCGGGTACTGCACCTTGACGGCGACCGTGCGGCCGTCGTGCCAGACCGCCTTGTGCACCTGGCCGATCGAGGCGGCGGCCGCGGGCCGGTCGTCGAACTCCCGGAACAGCCCGCGCCAGTCGTCACCGAGCCGCTGGGCGAGCGCGGTGTGCACCTTGGCGGCGGGCATCGGGGGAGCGGCGTCCTGGAGCTTGGTGAGCGCCGCCCGGTACGGCCCGGCGACCTCCTCGGGCAGCGCGGCCTCGAAGACGGACAGCACCTGCCCGAACTTCATCGCCCCGCCCTTGAGTTCGCCGAGGACCTTGAACAGCTGGTCCGCGGTGGCCTGTTGGAGCTCGGCGGTGACCACCTCGGCGGAGCGGCCGCCGATCCGCTTGCCCAGGCCGAGCGTGGCGCGACCGGCTATCCCCAGCGGCAGGGCGGCGAGCCGTGCCGTGCGGGTCACTGCCTTGCGCGGAAGATCGCTCACCCCGGGCCTCCATTCCCTGGCCCCCCGGTTCCGGACGGCCGACCATCTCTACGCCATTGTGCCCGCTCCCTGCTGCGTGCCCCTCGGAATTCCGTGGGGCGGGGCGGAGAGTGGCCTCCCTTTGCGGGGAGTTGGGCGGCTTGGTCCGGGGAGGGTGGGGGTGGGGCAGGTGGTTGCTGCGCAGGAAGTCGGCTCGGCCGACTTCCTGCGCGGTGTTGTGATGCTGCTCGCTTCCCTCTTCCCCGGGGCCCCTCCCCCCTCCCCCCACCCCACCCACCGCCCACCGCCCACCGCCCACCGCACCCACAACCCACCCACCTCGTACCCCGAGCGGTGGCGCCCCGTCCTCTCTGCCGGTCTGTGCCCGTGCCCGGTCTGTGCCCGTGCCCGTGCCGTGCCATGGCCTGTGCCTTGCCCGGGGCAGGGCACAGGCCATGGGAGGCCTCGCACCCGCCCGTGGGGCTTGTCGGCCCCGGCCGGGGGTTCGTCGGGACGGCGGGCCCACCCCGGCCATCGGCTCGTACGGCCGGGTGGGTGCCCGTGGTCCCGTGGGGAGGCCGGAGGCTGCCGAGCCGTGCAGCCGCCGGGCCTGCTCCCGTCAGACTCGTTCTTCTTCTCCTCCTCCGTTCCTCACCCCGGGGGCAGCGGCTGCCAGAGGCAGCCGCAGTCCGGGTGCCCGCGCAGCCGCAGGCGCCGTGGCATGCCGTCCCCGGCCGAGACCTCGCACCAGCCGTCCACGCTCGGTGGGCGCCCGCCGTCCAGGAACACCTGGACGTGCAGGGCCGCCAGGCCGGCGACCGCCGTCGCGAGCGCCGTGTCGCAGGCCGGGGTACGGGCCCGGCCGGGCCCTCCGTCGGCCAGCTGGGCCAGGACCCTCGGCCAGGCGGCGTCCTCGTCCTCCCGCCGCAGCACCAGGCAGTGCCCGCAGGCCGACATCCCGGGGATCACCAGTGGCCCGATGACGCCGAACTCCTCGACCACGCCCACGTAGAGGTGCGGCACCCCGGCCCGCAGCAGCAGCCGGGCCTCGTACGTCCCGCCCGCGAAGGCGGCACTGCCGTCCCGGGGCGCGAGGACCACGAAGTCCGGTGGTGGGTCCCCGGGCCGGCGGCGGGGCACGGGCGCCGGTGGCCGCCCCGCCGCGCGCTGCACGGCCTCCCGGGCCGCCGTCGAGCGCAGCCGGCCGACGTCCCCGGGCGGCAGCCCGGCGGGGGAGCAGTCGCCGGGTTTCACCCGGCCGGTGTCCGCGACCGTGACCGTGCCGGTGCCGCCCGCCGCGAGCACCGCCGCCACGGCGGCGCCGACCCGGCCCGCGCCGCGCACCTCGATCCGCGCGTCGGCCCGGCGGCCCAGGACCGCCGGTGCGGCGCCCGGCCCGGAGTGGACCAGGGAGAGCGAGGCGAGGTCCGGTTCGAGCAGGTCCCGCTGCTGCGCGGGGAAGCGGGCCAGCGCGCGGCGGCCGGCCTCCGCGTCGTCCAGCAGGCCGGTCTCCTCCAGGCCGGTGAGCAGGGTGTCGGCCGGTTCGCGGCCGAGCCCGATGCGTTCTCCCTCGTTCAGGAGCTCCGGTCGGTCGCGCGTCCCGTCGAGCAGCGCGAGGAAGTCGCAGAGGGTCTTGTCGGCGTTGCCGAGCACCCCGGCGAACCGGGTGACGGTGCCGAACTGCAGGGTCTCCGAGTCCCGCCAGCTGCGGGACAGCGCGGGCTTGAGGGCGAGGCGCACGACGATCTTCCTTCCGATCGTTTCCGGACGGCTGACCGCAGCTTGCCCCATCACGCCGATGTCGTGCGCAGAGTTATCCACAGGTCTGTGCTTATGATCACCCCATCCGTTCGCACGCCCTGTGGATAACTGGCCATCCTCCCCGAGGTCGCTTTCCGGACACCCCCCGTCGACTTTTCGTTCCCGATCGCTCCATGAAAGATTCCGGCCATGGCAGCGGACTTCTGTCCGTGGTACCGGGTAACGTCGTGTGCCATGGCAGCCGAGCGGGACTCCCATCCACCGGCGTCGCGTCGGCGTGCCCCCGCAGCGTCCGGGTCGCAGGTCGCGGCGCCGAACACGCGCGGGCGCCCGGACCAGCGGCAGCAGCCGAGGCCGGCCCCGTCGCAGCCGCCGCCCGCCGGTGCCACGGCCCCCGAGGCGCACGACCGCAGCCGGGTCGAGGTGCGCCGCAGCGCCCGCCGCAGCCGTACGGTCTCCGCCTACCGCGAGGGCGACCGCACCATCGTGCTGATCCCGGCCCGGATGTCGCACGCCGAGGAGCAGCGCTGGGTCGCGCAGATGCTGGAGAAGCTCGCCGCCCAGGAGTCCCGGCGGATCCCCGGGGACGAGGCCCTGATGGCCCGGGCCCGCGAGCTGTCGGCCTCCTACCTGGACGACCGCGCCCGGCCCAGCCAGGTCCGCTGGGTCACCAACCAGAATTCCCGCTGGGGCTCCTGCACCCCCAGCGAGGGGACGATCCGCCTCTCCCACCGTCTTCAGGGCATGCCGGAGTACGTGCTGGACTACGTGCTGCTGCACGAGCTGGCGCACCTGCTGGTGCCGGACCACGGCCCGGCGTTCTGGGCCCTGCTGGAGGCCTACCCGCGGACCGAGCGGGCCCGCGGCTACCTGGAGGGCGTGGTCTCCGCGGCCCGGCTGCCGCACATCCCCGGCGCCCGGCACGCCGCCCCGGGCCCGACCGGGCCCGATCAGGCGGCCTCCTGCGACTGACGCCGCGGCGGAGCGGGAGCCACGGGCGGGCCGGTCCGACTGTAGGAACGACGGAAGGGGGCGCGGGCCGATATGGCCCGCGCCCCCTTCCGGTGTCGCACCTCAGCCGGTCAGCTGCCGTGCCCGGGCCACCAGGTCGCGCACCGAGTGGTCGGTGAGCTCCGGCAGCCGGTCGTAGTCGAACCAGCGCAGGTCCAGCGACTCCTCGCTGATCAGCGCCTGGGCGCCGGCCGGGGCCAGCGCGATGTACTGGACGTCCAGGTGGGTGTTCTCCGGCCGGTCCTTGCCGGCGCAGCGCACCAGGTGCCGGTCCAGCTTGGCCGGCACCGGGGTGCCGCCGCTCTCCAGCAGCACCAGGTCGGGGATGCCGGACTCCTCGACGGCCTCGCGCAGCGCGGCCGAGGCGAGGTCGCGGTCGCCGGGCTCGCAGTGCCCGCCCATCTGGAGCCACATGCCGACCTTGGGGTGCAGGGTCAGCAGCACCCGCCCGGCGGCCGGGTCGACGACCGCCGCGCTCGCGGTGATGTGCGCGGGCAGGCAGGAGCGGTACAGGCCGTCGGGCCGCGCGGCGAGGTGCTCCAGGTAGTCGAGCCGCAGCCGCTCCTGGTCCTGGTCGGCGGGCCGCCACCCGCTCAGCGCGCGGACGGCGTCCGCATGCAGGCCGGAGGAGGTCTCGGTGGCGGGCGTCTCGGTGGCTGTCATGCGGTGGGCTCGCCCTTCCCGTCGGTGCCGTCCTCGTCGGTCTTCGGCTGCTCGTCCTTCTTGGTGAGGTCGGGCTTGCCGGCCGCGGCCTCGCCGAGCAGCTTGTCGAGCGCGTCGAAGTCGATGCCGCCCTCCAGGTCGTCGGCGGAGCCCCGGTGGACGAAGGCGTCCGGGTCGTCCAGGTCGGCGGCGGTGGGCAGCATGTCCGGGTGCTCCCAGAGCGCGTCGCGGCCCTCGATGCCGCGGGCGTCGGCGAGCAGCGCCCAGAGCCGGGAGGCGTCGCGCAGCCGGCGCGGGCGCAGCTCCAAGCCGACCAGGGTGGCGAAGGTCTGCTCGGCGGGCCCGCCGGCCGCGCGGCGGCGGCGGACGGTCTCGCGCAGCGCGCCGGACTGCGGCAGGTGCGGCTCGGCGGCGGCGTGCACGACGGCGTCGACCCAGCCCTCGACCAGCGCGAGCGCCGTCTCCAGGCGGGCGAGCGCGGCCTTCTGCTCGGGGGTGTCCTCGGGCTGGAGCAGGCCGCCGGCCAGTGCCTCCTGGAGCGCCTCCGGGTTGGTGGGGTCGAGCTGGCCGACCAGCTCCTCCATCCGGGAGGTGTCGACCTTGATGCCGCGCGCGTAGGCCTCGACGGCGCCCAGCAGGTGGGCCCGCAGCCACGGCACGTGGGCGAAGAGCCGCTGGTGGGCGGCCTCGCGCAGGGCGAGGTAGAGCCGGACCTCGTCGGCGGGCACGCTCAGGCCCTCGCCGAACTCGGCGACGTTCTGCGGCAGCAGCGCGGCCTTGCCGGCCGGGGCCAGCGGCAGGCCGATGTCGGCGGAGCCGACCACCTCGCCGGCGAGCGCGCCGAGCGCCTGGCCGATCTGGGTGCCGAACATGGCGCCGCCCATCGAGCGCATCACGCCCATCAGCGGGCCGGCCATGGCCTGCATCTCCTCGGGCAGGACGCCGCCCATGGCGTTGCCGACCCGCTCGGCGACCGGGTCCACCAGGTCCTTCCAGACCGGGAGGGTGGCCTCGATCCACTCGGCGCGGCTCCAGGCGACGGCGGTGCCGGCGCCGGAGGGGAACTCGGTGGAGCCGTCGAGCCACAGGTCGGCCAGGCGGACGGCCTCGGCGACGGCGGAGCGCTCGGCCGCGCTGACCGAGCGGTCCTTGCTCTTGCCCTCGGCGGGCTCGGCGACGACGGTCTGGCGGGCGATGTTCGTGGCGAGGTCCCAGTTCACCGGGCCGCCCTCGAAGGAGAGCATCTGGCCGAGCTGCTGGAAGGCGGCGCCGAGGTCGCCCGGGTTCATGCCGCCGAACATCGCGGCGAAGGGGTTGTCGGCACCGGCGCCGCCGGGGCCGCCCGGGGCGCCGGGCATGCCGAAGAGCGCGCCGAAGGGGTTGCCGCTCCCGAAGCCGAACGGCTGCGGGCCGCTGTCGGACTGCTCCTGGTCCTTCTTCTTCTGCGCGTCGTCGGGCTTGGCCTTGCCGTCCTCGGGCTCCTCTGGCGGAACGCCGAATCCGAAGGGAAGGTCGCTCACGGGGTCCTCGATCCGGTCGGCCGTCATGCGGGTGTGGCGGGAAAGTCTGCGCCCGGGGCGGCGGCGGAGTGGGGGACTCGGGGCGGCTCCCGCGCGGCAGGCCCGCGCCGGGTGCACCACCGGGCCTTCGCCTCGGGCAGGATGGACGTACGTGACACACGTCCGTACGCACATAAAGCTAACCGTGGAGGATGGCCGGTGAGTTCCCCGCCCTCGGACGTTCGCTCTGGGCTGACCGGAGGAGAGACCGGAGGAGAGGACGCGTCGGACACCACGGCGTCGCCGCCTCCAGCCTACGGCGGACGGCCGCTGACCGTGGCGGTCACGGGCGCCGCGGGGGTGCTGGGCGAGCGGGTCGCCGCCCGGCTGGTGGCCTCGCCGCACGTGCGGAAGGTCCTCGCGGTGGACGACCGGCGCGGCGACGTGCCGGGCGTGCAGTGGCGGGTCCTCGACGTGCGTGACCCGGCGGTGGCCGAGCGGCTGGCCGGGGTCGACGTGGTGGTGCACCTGGCGATGGACTTCGGCATGGAGTCGGACGCCCGGGCCCGCAGCGCCTACAACGTGCGCGGCGCCCAGACGGTGCTGACCGCGGCCGCGGCCGCCGGGGTGCACCGCGTGGTGCTGTGCACCTCGGCGATGGTCTACGGCGCGCTGGCCGACAACGAGGTGCCGCTGGCCGAGGACTCCGAGCTGCGGGCCACCGAGGAGGCCTCGCTGGTCGGGGACCTGCTGGAGATCGAGCGGCTGGCCCGCCGGGCGCCGCGCGCCCACCCGGGCCTGCAGGTGACGGTGCTGCGTCCGGCCGTGGTGGTGGGCCCCGGCGTGGACACCGTGCTGACCCGGCACTTCGAGGCGCCCAGGCTGCTGGTGGTGGCCGGCTCCCGGCCGTGCTGGCAGTTCTGCCACGTGGACGACCTGGCGGCGGCGCTGGAGTACGCGGCGCTGGGCCTGGTCGAGGGCGAGGTGACGGTCGGCTGCGACGGCTGGCTGGAGCAGGAGGACGTGGAGCGCCTGTCCGGGATCCGGCGGATGGAGCTGCCGGCCTCGCTGGCGCTCGGTACGGCCGCGCGGCTGCACCGGCTGGGCCTGACCCCGGCCCCGGCCGGGGACCTGGCGTACACGATGTACCCGTGGGTGGTGTCCGGCAGCCGGCTGCACGAGGCGGGCTGGCGCCCGGCGCACACCAACGAGCAGGTGCTGGCCGAGCTGCTGGAGCAGGTGTCCGGCAAGCACGCGGTGGCCGGGCGCCGGCTGGGCGGCAAGGAGGCGGCGACCAGCCTGGGGGCGGCCGGGGCGACGGTGGCGCTGGTCGGTACGGCGGCGCTGGTGCGCCGGGCCCGCAAGCGGCGGCGGTTCTGAGCGGCCGGTCCCGATCGGCCGGTCCTGAGTGCCGGTTCCGATCGGCCGGTGCCGGACGGCGGGGCCCGGCCGGCGGGCGGCGCCCTCCCGCGATTTCTCACGATGCGAAATTCCGGAACCGCGGTGCGGAAAGCACTTGCCCCGGAGCGTCCCGGATGGGGAATCATGGGGTCATGTCCGACAACCACGACCCCATCCGCCTGCTCGCCATCCGCGACACCCCGCTCTCGCTGGACGAGGTGTACGAGGCGGTCGGCGACGACGCGGCCGGCGGCACCACCGTCTTCGTCGGGACGGTCCGGGACCACGACGGCGGCAAGTCGGTCTCCGCGCTGGAGTACAGCTGCCACCCCACCGCCGAGCAGGAGCTGCGCCGGGTCGCCGAGAAGGTGGCCGCGGACTTCCCGGTCCGGGCGCTGGCCGCGGTCCACCGGGTGGGCCGGCTGGAGATCACCGACAAGGCCGTGATCGTCGCCGTCTCCTGCGCCCACCGCGGCGAGGCCTTCGCGGCCGCCCGCCGGCTGATCGACGACCTCAAGCGCGAGGTGCCGATCTGGAAGCACCAGGTCTTCTCCGACGGCGCGGAGGAGTGGGTCGGCGCCGGCAACTGCTGAGGCCGGCCCGGGCACGACGGAACCGGACCGGACGGCACGGCACGGCATGGAACCGGACGCGAGGGCCCGAGCCGGGCGGAACCGAACGGCACACCTCGCGCGTCCGTCGGGTCAGGCGCGCCGCGGTCTCACTCCAACGGGTCCGTGCCGGCGCTCCGGATACTCCCTGGAAGTGAGCCGATCGGCCGTCCCGTAACCCGGACGGCGCCGGCCGCGTTGTCCGCCGGAGTGGTTAATCTGCTCATAGACACGACGAGCTGGGAGTGCTGGTATGGGTGTGCTCGCCTGGTTGATCATTCCGGTTGTCGCCGTCCTGGTCGCCGCCCTCTGGGCGGGGTGGGCCCAGCGGGCCCCGCGGGCCACCGGCGATCCGGCCTCACTCGCCGAACACCGGCGCTTCATGGCCGCGATGGAACGCACCACCGCGGGCGCCGCCGCCCCGGGTGAGGGCTCCGGCCGGTAGCCCGGCGGGCGCCGCTTCAGGCACGTCCCGTACTGTCGAGGCATGCCACGCCGCTCCGCGACGATGCTCGCTGCCACCCTGCTGCTCATAGCGCTGCTCTGCGTCTCGGTGCTGATGAAGGTGCCGTACACGGAGATGAGCCCGGGGCCGACGTACAACACGCTCGGCAACCAGGGCGGCAAGCCGGTGATCAGCATCAGCGGGCACGAGTCGTACCCGACGACCGGGCACCTCAACATGACCACCGTCCAGGTCACCGGGGCCAAGTACGAGCCCAGCCTGGTCAACGCGGTGGTCGGCTGGCTGCGGGACGACGTGCTGGTGGTGCCGCACGACAACGTCTACCCCAAGGGGCAGTCGGACGCGGACGCCAAGAAGCAGAACGCCGAGGAGTTCGCCTCCTCCGAGGACAGCGCCCGCACCGCGGCGCTCAAGCAGCTGGGCGTGCCGGTCGGCAGCGAGCTGATCGTGAAGTCGGTCACCGCGGGCGCCCCGGCCGAGGGCCGGCTGCACGCGGGCGACCAGATCGTGGCCGTGGACGGCGTCCCGGCCGGCTCGGTCGAGCAGGTGGTCGCGGCGGTCACCAAGCACAAGCCGGGCGAGTCGGCGGTCTTCACCGTCGTGCCGCGGGTCAAGGACGCGAACGGCGTCGCCACGGCGGGCGGGAAGACCGACGTCACCGTCCCGACCGTCCGGGCCAAGGACCTCGACCCGAAGGCCCCCGCCGAGCGGGCGGAGCTCGCGGTGGTGGGCATCGGCACCGGGATCCGGCACACCTACCCGTTCCAGATCGACATCGGGCTGCAGGACGTCGGCGGCCCGAGCGCCGGGCTGATGTTCTCGCTCGGCATCATCGACAAGCTCACCCCGGGCGGCGACCTCACCGGCGGCAAGTTCGTGGCCGGCACCGGGACCATCGACGACGACGGCAAGGTCGGGCCGATCGGCGGCATCTCGATGAAGCTGATCGCCGCCCGGGACGCCGGGGCCGAGTACTTCTTCACCCCGTCCTCGAACTGCGCCGAGGCGACCAAGAACGTCCCGTCCGGGCTGACCTTGATCAAGACGGACACGCTGGACAGCGCGCTGAAGTCGCTGGAGCAGGTCCGCTTGGGGCAGACCTCCGCGCTGCCGTCCTGCGCCGCCAAGTAGCGGCCGGGCAGTCGCCGAGCAGTCGGCGATCAGCGGCCGGGTAGTCACCGGGCAGCCGCCGGGCAGCGGTCGGGCCGTCGGCACGGGGCCTGCCGGGCAGCCGCCGGGGCGGCCGCCCGGGAACATCGGCGGGAAGGCGTCAGGCGAAGGTCGCCAGCAGCGCGTCGGTCAGGCCGGGCACCAGGTCGGGGCCGGTCAGCACCTCGCGGGCGACGTCCTTGGAGCGCAGCCGCAGCGCGATCTCCTTCTTGCCGCCGCGGAGCACCGCGGCGGTGATCCGCACCTCCTCGCGCTTGGGGTGGTTGGCCACCCACTCGGCGAGCTGGGCGTCGGAGGCGCCGCGCGGGCGGGACTGCTCGGCGCCCGGGGGCAGCATGAGGCGCTCGACGACCAGGGCGCAGCCGGCCACGGAGTCGGGCCAGGCGATGGTGCCGAGGAACTTGTCGAGCTCCATGCCGGCCGGCAGCTCGTCCTGCTCGATCGGGGTCAGGCCGGGCTCGTCGCCGTCGGCGAGGCCGAGCTGCTTGGCGATCTTCGGGTTGGCCTTGCGCAGGGCGGCGCTGTCCACCAGGGCGAACAGCCGGGCCGGGAGGTCCCAGCCGAGGGTGGAGGCGTACTCGTCGATCTCCAGCGCGGCCCGGGTCAGCGGGGTGGCGGCCGGGAGCTTGGAGACGTCGTCGGGGGAGTTGTTCAGATCAGACGCGTCGGACATGCCTCAATCCTCACACGCCGGGCGGGGCGCGCTCGCCGGAAGGCCGCCGGGGGCGGTCGGGGGGTCGTCGCGGGGGTCGTCGCGGGCTGTCGGGAGGGCCGGGGGAGCCGTGGCGGGGACGGCCGGCGGCGGGCGGCCGTCGTAACCGTCTGCTAACGGTGGGAACTCGGCCAAAGCCTGGTTAAGTTGCTCTGACGACCGACCCCATTCAGACGACACAGCCGAGGTGCCACCGTGGTCTTCCAGATGCCCGAACGCTCAGGGCCGGGTTTCCGGCGCAGGGTAGGCCCGCCCTCCCGGCGGGCGCGGGTGGCCCTGCTGACCCTGGGCGTGCTCGCGGTGCTCTTCCTGCTGTTCGTCATGTTCGCGGGCTTCTGGACGGACTGGCTGTGGTTCAGGTCGGTCCACTTCTCCTCGGTGTTCACCACCCAGCTGTGGACGAAGATCGGCCTGTTCGGGGTGTTCGGCCTGCTGATGGCGGTGATCGTCGGCTTCAACATCTGGCTGGCGCACCGGCTGCGGCCGCCGCTGTCGGCGATGTCGGTGGAGCAGCAGAGCCTGGACCGCTACCGGTCGGGCCTGGCGCCGTTCAAGCGCTGGGCGCTGATCGGGGTCTCGCTGGTGATCGGCCTGGTGGCCGGCGCCGCGGCCTCGGGCCAGTGGCGGACCTGGCTGATGTGGACGAACTCGACCTCCTTCGGTGAGAAGGACTCGCAGTTCGGCATGGACGTCTCGTTCTACGCCTTCGACCTGCCGTTCTACGAGTTCGTGCTGGGCTTCGCGTTCAGCGCGGTGATCGTCTCGCTGCTGACCTCGGCGCTGGTGCACTACCTGTACGGCGGGCTGCGGCTGCAGGGCCCGGGGCGCCGGGCGAGCGCGGGCGCGCAGGGGCACCTGGCGGTGCTGCTGGGCGTGTTCGTGCTGCTGAAGGCCGTCGCGTACTGGCTGGACCGGTACGCGCTGGCGGTGAAGACCGGCTCGTACAAGGGCGTCTCGGGCTGGACGGGTCTGCGCTACGTGGACGCCAACGCGTTCCTGCCGGCCAAGACCATCCTGTTCTTCGTCGCGATCATCTGCGCGGTGCTGTTCTTCCTGACCCCGATCCGCCGCACCTGGGCCCCGGCCCTGATCGGCCTGGGGCTGATGGTGCTGTCGGCGGTGCTGATCGGCGGGCTGTACCCGGCGATCGTGCAGCAGTTCCAGGTCAAGCCGAACGAGCAGGCCAAGGAGACGCCGTACATCCAGAAGAACATCGACGCCACCCGCCAGGCGTACGGGATCGCGGACGCGCAGACCACCCAGTACACCCCGCAGGGCACCACCAATGCCGACGCGCTCAAGCCGGACGCGCAGACCATCGCGGACATCCGGCTGCTGGACCCGAACGTCGTCTCGCCGGCGTTCCAGTCGCTGGAGCAGCAGCGCAACTACTACGCCTTCCCGAACACGCTGGACGTGGACCGCTACGGCACCGGGCAGGACAAGCAGGACAGCGTGATCGGCCTGCGCGAGCTCGACCTCAACGGCGTGCAGCGCAACTGGATCAACGACCACTTCAAGTACACCCACGGCTACGGCGCGGTGGTCGCCAAGGGCAACCAGGTCGACGACAAGGGCCAGCCGGTGTTCACCGAGTCGGGCCTGCCGGCCACCGGCACGCTGGGCGACTACCAGCAGCGGATCTACTACGGCGAGAAGACCACCACGTACTCGATCGTCGGCGGCGCCAACAAGGAGATCGACTACACCGATCCCAAGACCGGCCAGAACGCCGAGTACACCTACTCCGGCGGCAGCGGCGTCTCGCTGGACAACCCGCTGACCCGGGCCGCGTACGCGGTGCGCTTCACGGAGCCGCAGATCCTCTACGCGGGGGCCATCACCGACGGCGCCAAGGTCATCTACAACCGCACGCCGAAGGAGCGGGTGGAGAAGGTCGCGCCGTGGCTGTCGATCGACGCCGACCCGTACCCGGTGGTGCAGGACGGCCGCGTGGTCTGGGTGCTGGACGGCTACACCACCTCGGACGGCTTCCCGTTCTCCTCGAAGACGACGCTGGGCGCCGCCACCAAGGACTCGCTGACCAACCAGCGCGGTGAGCTGCTGACCGCCGCCAACCAGGTCAACTACATCCGCAACTCGGTCAAGGCCACGGTGGACGCCTACACCGGCGAGGTGAAGCTCTACCAGTGGGACGACAAGGACCCGGTCCTGAAGACCTGGATGAAGGCCTTCCCGGGCACCGTCGAGCCGAAGGCGGACATCCCGCAGACGCTGCTGCCGCACCTGCGCTACCCGCAGGACATGTTCAAGGTGCAGCGCGACCTGCTCGGCCAGTACCACGTCACCGACGCCAACTCCTTCTTCAACGGCAGTGACATCTGGCAGGTCCCGGTGGACCCGAGCAGCGACACCAAGCAGGTCCAGCCGCCGTACTACGTGACGGTGCGGATGCCGGACACGAACACCGCGAACTTCTCGCTCACCAGCACCTTCGTGCCCAACCAGCGGCCCAACCTGGCGGCCTTCATGGCCGTCAACGCGGACCCGGGGGACGACTACGGGAAGATCCGCATCCTGAAGATGACGGGCGAGAGCGGCGCCCCCGGCCCCGGCCTGGTGCAGTCGAAGTTCAACTCCCGCCAGGAGGTGGCCAACCAGATCTTCGCCCTGAAGAGCGGCGGGGACGCCGAGCTGGAGTACGGCAACCTGCTGACCCTGCCGGTCGGCGGCGGGCTGCTCAACATCGAGCCGGTGTACGTGCGCGGTCGCGGTGCCAAGTACCCGACGATGCAGAAGGTCCTGGCGGTGTACGGGGACGACAACGTGGCGTTCGAGGACACCCTGGAGGCCGCGCTGAAGAAGGTGTTCGGCGGGGCGCCCCCGTCGACCACCCCGATCGTGCCGTCCACGCCGGGCACCGGGACCGCTCCGACCACCACCCCGACGGCACCGGCGACGCCGGCGCCGGGCGGGACGATCTCGCCGGAGCTCCAGAAGGCGCTCTCGGACGCGGAGAAGGCGTACGGCGACAGCCAGACCGCGTTCAAGAACGGCGACTGGGTGGCCTACGGCAACGCCCAGAAGGCGCTCGGCGACGCCCTGAAGGCAGCGGAGGCGGCCCGCGGCGGCAGCCCGGCGCCGGCCCCGGCCGGCACTCCCGCCCCGGGTGCCACCGGCGGCGGATCGCCCAGCCCGCAGCCGTAGTCCGCGGAGGCGGCCGCTGAGCTGCGGTAACCGTTTTCCGTTCCACCCCGCGCCCGTGCTATGGTTTAACCACCGACGCGGGGTGGAGCAGCTCGGTAGCTCGCTGGGCTCATAACCCAGAGGTCGCAGGTTCAAATCCTGTCCCCGCTACAAAGGCCAGAGGCCCGGAGGATTCTTCCTCCGGGCCTCTGGTGTTTCCCGCGCCGCTCCCGGGCCGTTCTCGTCCGGAAGCGGCGGGAACCGCTCCGGTACTATCGACCGTCGCCAAGGAGGACGGCAACGGGGTTTGTGGGGTTGACGTGTCGGGAAATCGACAAAGCGCCGAAGCAATTTCGTCGGCTTCGGGT
This sequence comes from Kitasatospora sp. SC0581, assembly GCF_048159585.1. Classification (NCBI taxonomy): domain Bacteria; kingdom Bacillati; phylum Actinomycetota; class Actinomycetes; order Kitasatosporales; family Streptomycetaceae; genus Kitasatospora; species Kitasatospora sp. SC0581. The sequence goes on from NZ_JBLRWA010000020.1 coordinate 130,870, forward strand.
CGGCCCCGCCGGAATTCGGCCGGGGCAGGTGTACGCGGGTACTGGGTGATGCGACGATGGGACACATGGGGGACGGTGCGCGGCCGCTGACCGGCCGTCGGGTCCGGCGCCTCCCCTGGGAGTCCCCCCGGACGCACGCCGGGGCACGATGCCGCGACACTCTGGGGGAGCGGGAGTCGGCATGAGGCTGATCGGCAAGTCAGGCGCCAGGTCCTCGGCGGCCGCCGAGGCGGACACCGACGCCTGGGCGGAGAGCGCCGAGCGTACGGCCAACCACCCCGGAGCCCTGCCCGCCCAGCGCACCAGCGGACTGTCCGAGCGCCCCCCGACCCAGGGCTACGGGCCCGACAGCCTCGTCCACGTGTCGACCCGTCAGTTCGCCGCCGCCGTCGGCGCGTACGGGGAGCAGCCCGGCGGGGAGCCGGGCGCCGGCGCCGCGATCGACCCGGCCGGCCTCGACTCGACCAGCTTCGAGACCGCCCTCGCCGCCCGCGAGTCCGCCGCGCTGGAGGCCCGCCACCGGCAGGCCGACGGCGGCGGCGACCCGGACGCCGCCTGCCGGCTCGGCACCCTGCTGCTGCGCCGCGGCGAACTGGAGGACGCCGAGCCCTACCTGCGCGCCGCCGCGGCCGCCGGGGTGCGCGCCGCCGCCAACAACCTCGGCGTGCTGCTGCACCAGCAGGGCCACCGCGCCGAGGCCGGGCAGTGGTGGCGCCAGGCCGCCGTGGCCGGCAGCGCGCCGGCCGCGCACGCGCTCGGGCTGCAACTGCGCGACCAGGGCGAGGAGGAGGCCGCCGAGTACTGGCTGCACTACGCCGCCGACCACGGCCACCCGCTGGGCGCCTACGCCCTGGGCGACCTGATGGAGCACCGGCGGGACGTGCGCGCCGAGCGCTGGTTCAAGGTCTCCGCCGACGCCGGGCACCGGGAGGCCTCCTACCGGCTGGCCCGGATGCGCGAGGCCGCCGGGGACAAGGAGACCGCCGAGACCTGGTACCGCACCGCCGCCGCCCGCAGCCACGCCCGCGCCGCGCTGCGCCTGGGCGTGTTGTTGGAGGAGCGGGCCCGCGCCGACCGGTCGCTGCTGGACGAGGCGGCCCGCTGGTACCGGCAGGCCGCGCAGAACGGGGAGCCGCGCGCGGCCTGCGCGCTGGGCTTCCTGCTGCGCGACTCCGGGGACCTGGCGGCCGCCGCCGAGTGGTGGCAGGAGGCCGCCGAGGCCGGGGACGGCAACGCCGCCAACGCGCTGGGGGCGCTGCACGCGAGCCGCGGCGAGGCCGCCGCGGCCGAGCGCTGGTACCGGGCCGCGCTGGACGCGGGCGACCAGAACGGCGCCTTCAACCTCGGCCTGCTCTGCGCCGGCACCGGTCGCGAGCAGCAGGCCGAGCAGTGGTACCGCCGGGCCGCGTACGCCGGGCACCGGGAGGCCTGCAACGCGCTGGCCGTGGTGCTGCTGCAGCGCGGCGACGAGTCCGGTGCCCAGCCCTGGTTCTCCAAGGCGGCCGAGGCCGGCAGCGTGGACGGGGCGTTCAACCTCGGCGTGCTGCACGCCGGGCGCGGCGAGCAGCAGCAGGCCCAGGAATGGTACGCGCGGGCCGCGGCCGAGGGGCACGGCGAGGCGGCCCTGCAGCTCGCGGTCGTCCAGGAGCAGCGCGGCAACCTGGGCGGGGCGCTGGAGCGCTACCGGCAGGCGGCGGCCGGCGGTTCGGCCGAGGGCGCGTTCCGGCTGGCCTCGCTGCTGGACCGGCGCGGGGACGCGGACGCCGAGGCCGAGCACTGGTACGCGCTGGCGGCCGACGCCGGGCACCGCCGGGCGCAGGTGCGGATGGGTGTGCGGGCGGCCGAGCGCGGGGCGCTGGAGATCGCCGAGAGCTGGTACCGGCGGGCCGCCGAGGCGGGCAGCCGCAGTGCCGCGTTCAACCTGGGGCTGCTGCTGGCCCGGCAGGACAGCGAGGCCGAGGCGATGCTCTGGTACACCCGGGCCGCCGATGCCGGGCACGGCCGGGCGGCGCTGCGCCTGGCGCTGCTGGCGCTGCGCCGCGGGGAGCCGATGCAGGCGGAGAACTGGTGCCGGCGGGCGATCGACTCCGGGCCGGCCGAGGTGGCGGAGCGGGCCGGGCGGCTGCTGGGCGCGCTGAACGCGGAGTTGAGCGCGTAGCGGGGCAACCGGGCGGCTGGGGGCGGCGGTTCGGCAGGGGCGGCTGGGGGTAGCCGGGAGGCAGGGGGCAACCGGCGGGCTAGGGGCGGCAGTTCGGGCACAGGCCGCGGTAGGTGACCTCGGCGGCGGTGACGGTGAAGCCGAAGCGCTCGGCGGCGGGGAGGGCGGCGAGCGGGTCGCCCTGCGGCTGGACGTCGCGGATCGCGCCGCAGCCCGAGCAGATCAGGTGCTGGTGGGCGCGGTGGGCGTTGGGGTCGTAGCGCTTGGCGCGGCCGTCGGCGGCGACCTCCAGGACCTCGCCGAGGGCGACGAGTTCGCCGAGCGTGTTGTAGACGGTGGCGCGGCTGATCTCCGGCAGTCGGGTCGTCGCGCGGGCGTGCACCTCGTCCGCGGTGAGGTGGACGTGTTCGCCGTCCAGGACCTCGGCCACGACCCGGCGCTGCGAGGTCAGCCGCCAGCCTCTCGCGCGCAGTCTCTCCAGCAGGTCGCTCATGCCCTCCAGAGTAGGTCACCCTCCGAGATTGGTTCCAGTATTGACTTGGACAAAGTCCAAGTTAGGATCGTGTCATCACGACCGGATACCGCGGAGGCACTCCCATGACGACCCAGGACGAGCTGCGCCCGACCCTGACCACGGAGGCGGGTGCCCCCGTCGCCGACAACCAGAACACCGAGACGGCGGGCCCCGGGGGCCCGGCGCTCATCCAGGACCAGCTGCTGTTCGAGAAGCTCGCGCACTTCAACCGCGAGCGGATCCCGGAGCGCGTGGTGCACGCCCGCGGCGCCGGCGCGTACGGCACCTTCACCGTGACCGCGGACCTGACGCCCTGGACCCGGGCGGCGTTCCTCTCCGAGGTCGGCAAGCAGACCGAGACGTTCCTGCGCTTCTCCACGGTGGCGGGCAACCTCGGCGCGGCCGACGCGGTGCGCGACCCGCGCGGCTTCGCGCTGAAGTTCTACACCGAGGAGGGCAACTACGACCTCGTCGGCAACAACACCCCGGTGTTCTTCATCAAGGACGCCATCAAGTTCCCCGACTTCATCCACACCCAGAAGCGCGACCCGTACACCGGCTCGCAGGAGGCGGACAACGTCTGGGACTTCTGGGGCCTGTCGCCCGAGGCCACCCACCAGGTGACCTGGCTGTTCGGCGACCGCGGCATCCCGGCCTCGTACCGGCACATGAACGGCTACGGCTCGCACACCTACCAGTGGCAGAACGAGGCCGGCGAGCACTTCTGGGTCAAGTACCACTTCAAGACCGACCAGGGCATCCGCAACCTCACCCAGGCCGAGGCCAACACCCTCGCCGGCGAGGACCCGGACAGCCACCAGCGCGACCTGCGCGAGTCGATCGAGCGCGGCGAGTTCCCCAGCTGGACGGTGCAGGTCCAGATCATGCCGGCGGCCGACGCGGCGAACTACCGCTTCAACCCCTTCGACCTGACCAAGGTCTGGCCGCACGCCGACTACCCGCCGATCGAGATCGGGAAGCTGGAGCTCAACCGCAACCCCGACAACGTCTTCGCCGAGGTCGAGCAGTCGGTCTTCTCCCCGGCGCACTTCGTGCCCGGCATCGGCCCGTCCCCGGACAAGATGCTCCAGGGCCGCCTGTTCGCGTACGCCGACGCCCATCGCTACCGGGTCGGCATCAACGCCGACCACCTGCCGGTGAACCGTCCGCACGCCACCGAGGCCCGCACCAACAGCCGGGACGGCTACCTGTACGACGGCCGCCACGGCCGGCAGAAGAACTACGAGCCGAACAGCTTCGGCGGCCCGGTGCAGACCGGCCGTCCGCTGTGGGCCGCGACCGCCGTCGACGGCCTCACCGGCAACCACGTCGCGCCCTCGCACGCCGAGGACGACGACTTCGTGCAGGCCGGCGACCTCTACCGGCTGTTCTCCGAGGAGGAGAAGCAGCGCCTGGTCGCCAACCTGGCGGGCTTCATCGCCAAGGTCTCGGCCGACCGCGAGGACATCGTGGAGCGGGCGGTCGACAACTTCCGCAAGGCCGACGCCGACTTCGGGCAGCGGCTGGACGCGGCGGTCCGGGAGCTGCGCAAGCAGTAGCCCCGCGCACCCGGGCGAGAACGGCGGGCCCCGGTGACCTGCTCCCACAGGTCACCGGGGCCCGCGCACGCCTCGGCCCGAGGATCCGGCTCAGACGCCCAGCCGGCGCAGGGCCTCCTCGTGCAGCAGGCCGTTGGAGGCGACGGCGTCGGCGCCGCCGGGGCCGGGGACGCCGTCCAGACCGGTGAAGCGGCCGCCGGCCTCCTCGACGATGATGCAGTTGGCCGCCATGTCCCACAGCGACAGCTCGGGCTCGGCGGCGATGTCGACGGCGCCCTCGGCGACCATCATGTAGGACCAGAAGTCGCCGTAGGCGCGGGTGCGCCAGCAGGCGCGGGTGAGGTCCAGGAACGGGTCGAGGCGCCCGCGCTCCTCCCAGCCGGTGAGCGAGGAGTAGGAGAAGGAGGCGTCCTCGATCCGGGAGACGCCGGAGACGTGCAGCCGGGAGGCCTTGGCCAGGCTGCGGCCGCCGAACGCCCCGAGGCCCTTGGCCGCCCACCAGCGGCGCTGGAGCGCGGGGGCGGAGACCATGCCGACCACCGGGCGCTCGACGCCGTCCGGGCCGTCCTCCAGCAGGGCGATCAGGGTGGCCCAGACCGGGACGCCGCGGATGTAGTTCTTGGTGCCGTCGATCGGGTCGATCACCCAGCGGCGCGGGCCCGAGCCCTGGAGGCCGAACTCCTCGCCGAGGACGGCGTCGCGCGGGCGGGCGCGCTGGAGCACGCTCCGCACCAGCTCCTCGGCGGCCTTGTCGGCGTCGCTCACCGGGGTGAGGTCGGGCTTGGTCTCGACCTTCAGGTCGAGGGCGCGGAAGCGCTCCAGGGTGACCGAGTCGGCCGAGTCGGCGAGGACATGGGCGAGTCGGAGGTCGTCGTGGTAATCGGCCATGCCCGAAACCCTAGCCGCTCAGTGGGCCGTGCCGCTGAGCTGGAGGCCGATGACGCCGGCGATCACCAGCGAGATCGAGACCAGCTTGAGGACCGAACTGGTCTCGTCCAGGAAGACCATGCCGTAGATCGCGGTGCCCGCCGCGCCGATGCCCGTCCACACCGCGTAGGCGGGGCCGACCGGCAGGGTCTTCAGCGAGAGGGTGAGCAGGCCGAAGCTGCCGAGGGCGAACACGCAGAAGCTGATGGTGGGCCAGAGCCTGGTGAAACCCTCGCTGAGCTTGAGGTTGATCGCGAAGCCGGTCTCCAGCAGGCCGGCCAGGACCACCAGGGCCCATGCCATCGCGTGCCCTCCCTGTCGATCGGGGGCCGGACCGGGTACGGTCCGACCTTCCTATGATCGCCAGGTGAGCCCGCTCCGACACCTCGAACGGGCCACCGGCCCCGAACCCGGGGACGGGCCCGGTCCGGCCGGGCTCAGTCGAGCTCGCCCTCCTTGCTGGCCAGCAGCCGGCGCAGCGAGTAGAGCCGGGCGGCCTCGGCGTGGCCCTCGGCGACCCAGGCGTCCAGCGCGCAGTCCGGCTCGTCGTGGCTGCACGCGCGCGGGCAGTCGACGGTGCCGGGCTCCAGGTCGGGGAAGGCGAGGATGACCCGGGACGGGTCGATGTGCGAGAGGCCGAAGGAGCGGAAGCCGGGCGTGTCGATCACCCAGCCGGGGTTCAGCGCCTTCTTCGAGCCCGGCTTGGCGCCGGGCGGCGGGGGCAGCCGCAGCGCCAGGGCGGAGACGGTGGTGTGCCGGCCGCGGCCGGTCACCGCGTTGACGCGCCCGGTCTGCCGCTGGCGGTCCGGGACGAGCGCGTTGACCAGGGTGGTCTTGCCGACGCCCGAATGGCCGATGAACACCGTGGACAGCCCGCGCAGGTGCTCGCGGACGGCCTCGGCGCCGGTGGTCTCCAGCTCGTCGCGGCGGGTGACCACGTACGTGATGCCCAGCGGGGCGTACGAGTCCAGCAGCGTCGAGGCCGGCGCGAGGTCGGACTTGGTGAGCACCAGCAGCGGCTCCATGCCCGCGTCGTAGGCCGCCACCAGGCAGCGGTCGATCAGCCGGGGGCGCGGCTCCGGGTCGGCCAGGGCGGTGACGATCGCCAGCTGCTGGGCGTTGGCGACCACGATCCGCTCGTACGGGTCGTCGTCGTCCGCCGTGCGCCGCAGCACCGAGCCGCGCTCCTCGACCCGGACGATCCGGGCCAGGGTGTCGGCGTCCCCGGAGAGGTCCCCGACCAGATTGACCATGTCGCCGACGACGACGCCCTTGCGGCCCAGCTCGCGGGCCTTCATGGCGACGACCTCGCGCTCCTGCTTCGTCCCCGGGTCGACCAGGCAGGTGACCCGGCCGCGGTCGACGGTCAACACCATCGCCTCGGCGGCGTCCTCGTGCTTGGGCCGGATCCGGGTCCGCGGCCGGGACCCCCGGCGCGCGGGGCGGTTGCGGATGTCGTCCTCGTCGGCGTCCTTGCCGTAGCGGCGCATGTGCTCAGTCTCCGCTCAGACGCCCGCCGCCGCTTCCGCCGCTTCGCCGAGCAGTTCGGCCCACATCCCCGGGAAGTCGGGCAGGGTCTTGGCGGTGGTGGCCACGTTCTCGACCTCCACGCCGGGGACGGCGAGGCCGAGGACGGCGGCGGCGGTGGCGAGGCGGTGGTCCTCGTAGGTGTGGAAGACGCCCCCGTGCAGCGGGCGCGGGCGGATCCGCAGACCGTCCTCGGTCTCCGTGACGTCGCCGCCCAGGTCGTTGATCTCCTTGGCGAGCGCGGCGAGCCGGTCCGTCTCGTGCAGGCGCAGGTGCGCGATGCCGTACAGGTGGGACTCGGAGTCGGCGAGCGCGGCGACGGCGGCGATCACCGGGGTGAGCTCGCCGACGTCGTGCAGGTCGGCCTCGATGCCGTGGATCCGGCCGGTGCCGGTGAACTGCAGGCCCTCGTCGGTGAACTCGCAGGCGCCACCCATCCGGGTGTAGATCTCGCGCAGCTGGTCACCGGGCTGGGAGGTGTGCTTGGGCCAGTCCCGCACGGTGACCCGGCCACCGGTGACCAGCGCTGCGCCGAAGAACGGCGCGGCGTTGGAGAGGTCCGGCTCGACCACCAGGTCGCGGCCGATCACGGCGCCCGGGGTGACCCGCCAGACGTCCTTCTCGCCGCCGTCCTCGGGGGCGTCGACCTGGGCGCCGGCCAGCCGCAGCATCTCCACGGTCATCCGGATGTGCGGCAGCGACGGGACCGGGCCGCCGACGTGGCGGACCTCGATGCCGTGGTTGTACCGGGCGCCGGAGAGCAGCAGGGCGGAGACGAACTGGGACGAGGAGGAGGCGTCCAGCTCGACCGGGCCGCCGTCCAGCGAGCCGGTGCCGTGCACCGTCAGCGGGAAGGCGCCGCGGCCGCCGTCCTCGATCCGGGCGCCGAGCGCGCGCAGGGCGTTGATCACGCCGTGCTGGGGGCGCTCGTAGCAGCGCGGGTCGCCGTCGAAGTGCACCGGGCCGTCGGCCAGGACGGCCAGCGGGGGCAGGAAGCGCATCACGGTGCCGGCGTTGCCGACGTCGACCGAGGCGGGGCCGAGCAGCGCGGGGGCGGGGATGACCCGCCAGGCCTCGCCGCCGCCGGTGCCGCCGGAGTCGTTGTTGACCTTCTCCTCGATGGTGACCCCGAGGGCGCGCAGGCCGTCGGCCATCAGCTGGGAGTCGCGGCTGCGCAGCGGGCGCCGCACCCAGCCCGGCCCGTCGGCGAGGGCCGCCAGCACCAGGGCCCGGTTGGTGACCGACTTGGAGCCGGGGATGGTGACGGTGGCGTCGACGGGGCTGGTCGCGACGGGGGCGGGCCACAGGGTCTCGGTCATGGGGCAAGTCTAGGGGCCGTACGGGAACGTTCTCGGCGCGCGGCCGGGCGGCGGGAGGCCCGGTGGGCTCACTGCAGGGGCTGGAGCAGCCAGGCGGCGCCGAGGGCGAGGCAGGCGAGGGCGACGAGCAGGAAGACGGTGACCCAGGCGAGGGCGGGGACGTGGGTGAGCCGGGCGAGCTGGTCGGCGTCGGAGTCGCGGGCCCAGCCGATCCGGCGCTGGTGCTGGAGCTCCAGGACCGGGCGGACGGCGCCGAGGAGCAGGAACCAGCAGCCGAGGTAGGCGAAGCCGGCCTGGACCTCGGCGCTGCCGAACCAGGAGACCAGGAAGAAGGCGCCGCCGGCGACCAGCACGGTGAGGAAGCCGAAGGCGTTGCGGATGCGCAGGAGCAGGGCGAGCAGCAGCACGATCGCCAGCCAGAGCAGCAGGGTGATCCGGTCGGCGGCGAGCAGGGCGGCGCAGCCGAGGCCGAGCAGGGCGGGGGCGGTGTAGCCGGCGGCGGCGGTGAGGACCATGCCGGGGCCGGTGGGGCGGCCGTAGGAGAGGGTGAGTCCGGAGGTGTCCGAGTGCAGCCGGATGCCGGCCAGTTTGCGGCCGGTGACCAGGGCGATCAGGCCGTGGCCGCCTTCGTGGGCGATGGTCACGGCGTTGCGGGCGACGTGCCAGAGCGGGCGGGCCAGGACGGTGAGCAGGGCGGCGGCGCCGGTGGCCAGGACCAGCCAGCCGGGCGGGGCGGCCTGGGTGCCGGTCACCTGGTTCCACAGGTCGCCGAGGGTCTGGTCGTTCGCGTTCATCGGGGTCTCTCCGCCTCCGTCCGTCGTACCGGGCCGCCGTGTGGGCCGTTCGGGGCAGCCTCCCATGCGGGGACGGGCGGGAGGCAGGGGGTGGTTCTGGTCCGTGGATGAACAGGTCCTGAGGAGCGGCGGCATGGCAAGCTGGCCCGCATGTGCGGTCGGTTCGCAGCGAGCAGCAAGCCCGGGGACGTCGTCGAGCTGTTCGGCGTCGAGCACTGGGACCCCGAGGAGACCCTGGACCCGAACTGGAACGTCGCGCCGACCAACAGCGCGTTCGTGGTGCTGGAGCGGCTGGGCCGGGAGCGGCCGCGGCCGGTGCGCCAGCTGCGGGTGCTGCGCTGGGGGCTGGTGCCGCAGTGGTCGAACTCCGCCGAGACGGCGGTGAAGATGATCAACGCCCGGTCGGACACGGTGCACGAGAAGCCCTCGTACCGGCAGGCCTTCGCCGCCCGCCGGTGCATCCTGCCGGTGGACGGCTACTACGAGTGGCAGACGGTTCCGGGGGAGCGCGGCAAGGCCCGCAAGAAGCCGTACTTCGTGTCCCGGGCGGACGGTGCCCCGTTGGCGCTGGCCGGGCTGTACGAGTTCTGGCGCAACCGGGCGGTGCCGCCGGGGCACCCGGAGGCCTGGCTGGTGACGTTCACGATCGTCACCACGGACGCCGAGGAGCTGCTGGCGCCGATCCACGAGCGGATGCCGCTGTTCCTGGACCGGGGGGACTGGGACGAGTGGCTGGACCCGCGGCTGACCGACCCGGACGGGCTGCGCCGGCTGCTGATACCCCCGCCGCCGGGCGCGCTGGTGGCCACCCCGGTGTCGCCGGCGGTCGGCAGCATCCGCAACAACGGCCCGGAGCTCAAGGAGCCGTGGGCCGAGCCCGAGTACGAGACCACCCTGTTCTGAGCCGCCTGTTCCGACCTTTTGCGAACGTTCCGGGAGACGTCGAGATGAGCACCACCGAACCGGTCCGCACCGAAGCGGTCCCCACCGGGGCCGGGGAGGCCCGGATCAGCTACCACCGGGCCGCGAAGCCGGTGGCCGTCTTGGCCCTCGGCCACGGCGCGGGCGGCGGGATCGAGGCCAGGGACCTGGTGGCGCTGGCCGCGAAGCTGCCGGCCCGGGGGATCACCGTGGCGCTGGTCGAGCAGCCCTGGCGGGTGGCGGGCCGGAGGCTGGGCCCGGCGCCGAAGACGCTGGACGTGGGCTGGCGGCCGGTGGCCGAGCGGCTGGCCGGGCAGGGGCTGCCGCTGGTGGTCGGCGGGCGCAGCGCGGGGGCGCGGGTGGCCTGCCGGACGGGCGCGGCGACCGGGGCGGTCGGGGTGGTGGCGCTGGCGTTCCCGCTGCACCCGCCGGGCCGGCCGGAGAAGAGCCGGGCGGAGGAGCTGCTGGGGTCCGGGCTGCCGACGCTGGTGGTGCAGAGCGCGGCGGACCCGTTCGGCGGGCCGGTGGAGTTCCCGGAGCTGCCGCAGGGGCACGAGCTGGTGGCGGTGCCGTACGGCAGCCACGGCTTCGAGGTGCCCAAGCGGGCGCCGGTGGGGCAGGACGAGGTGCTGGACCTGATCTGCTCGGCGGTGGGGGACTGGGTGCTGCGGCTGGTGTGAGGCCGTGGGGCGGTCCGGCTCCGGCTCCGGCTTCGGGGCCGTGAGCAGGGAGTTTCCATTCGCTCACTCGTGCGAGTGAATGGCGCCCGGGGACGGGAATGCGGGCGGGGCGCGTGTGGTTGTCGTCTCCGTCAGCAGGAGTCACCGGTGAGAGGCAGGGCAGATGGGTTCGATCGCGTGCCCCGAACGGCCTGAGGAGCGCGAGGCCACCGCGGCGTTCGCCCCCTCCTGGTCGGACTGGATCGACGCGGGCGAGAAGCCCGTCAGCCCGATATCCTCCATTTCTGGGCGGCCCGCCGTGGGCCGTGCCCGTCATGCCGAGGAGGTGGGTCCGGTCGTCGGGACCGAGCACGAGGCCGATCCGGGCCGTGGCCCGGGCGACGCCCTGCCCGCGGGCGAGGCGCTCACCGGTGAGGAGCTGGCCGAGGCGATCGGTGAGGACACCTACCGGGTGTCGGCGGAGGAGAGCGAGGAGGCCCGGCGGGAGCGCTTCGAGCGCGACGCCCTGGGCTACCTGGATCCGATGTACTCGGCGGCGCTGCGCATGACGCGCAACCCGGCCGACGCGGAGGACCTGCTCCAGGAGGCGTTCGCCAAGGCGTACGCGTCCTTCCACCAGTTCCGTGAGGGGACGAACCTCAAGGCCTGGCTGTACCGCATCCTCACCAACACGTTCATCAACTCGTACCGCAAGAAGCAGCGGGAGCCCCAGCGCACCGCGGCGGAGGAGATCGAGGACTGGCAGCTGGCCCGGGCCGAGTCGCACATGTCGACCGGTCTGCGCTCGGCCGAGACCCAGGCGCTCGACCACCTCCCCGACAGCGATGTGAAGGACGCGCTCCAGGCCATCCCGGAGGAATTCCGGATCGCCGTCTATCTCGCGGACGTAGAAGGCTTTGCGTACAAGGAGATCGCGGACATCATGGGTACTCCCATCGGTACGGTGATGTCCCGGCTGCACCGCGGCCGCCGTCAGCTGCGCGGCATGCTGGAGGATTACGCCCGTGAGCGCGGGCTCGTCCCGGCCGGCAGCGGGGCAGGGCAGGAAGCGAAGGGCTCGGGCTCATGAGCTGCGGCGATCCGCACGAAACCGAGTGTGGCGAGGTCCTCGACCACCTCTATGAATTCCTCGACAACGAGATGGCCGAGGGTGACTGCGCCAAGTTGCGGGTGCACTTCGAGGAGTGCTCACCCTGCCTGAAGCAGTACGGGCTGGAGCAGGCGATCAAGGCGTTGATCAAGCGTTCCTGCGGGTGCGACGACACCCCGACCGACCTGCGCAGCAAGGTGCTGGCCAGGATCGACTCGATCCGGGCCGGGCAGCGCTCGGGCGAGCAGGTGGTGGTCGCCGTGGAGACCACCGTCGAGCTGCACGTCGAGTCGGCCCGGCCGGCGCCCAGGCCGGGCGGGGCGGGCGAGACGGAGACGGCCGGGCGCTCGGGCGCTCCGGTCGAGGCCGGCGCCCCCGCGGAGTGACGACCCGTCGGGCGAACGCCCGTACGGCGGCCGACTCCTTGGTCGACCGCCGGGGGCGGTAGCCCCGCGGCCCGCCGGCGAGGGCGGGCCGGACGGTTCGGGCACGTCCGGGCGGGTGTCGGGCGGGTTCAGGGCAAGGGCAACAGCGGCCCCGGGAGTACACACTCCCGGGGCCGCTCCCGTTCTGCTCGCATGCGCCGTCACTCGTTCGAGTGAGCTGGCGGTGCGCCAACTGCGCCATTGCGCCATCATGCGTCCCCATGTCCGGAGGGCGGCCTATTCTCCTGACGGACACTCACCGTCGGTCCGCCCGACGCGCTGAGGCAACACGGGGTCCGTACGGCGGGGAGGTCGAGATCGCTACCGACTGTGGAGGCTCGACCCTGCCGCGAGGGGCGGCGCGCTACCTGGTGGTGGTGCCGGTGGCGGCGCTGTGCTGCCTGGTGCCGCTGCTGCCCGCCGCGGCCGCCCCCGGGGGGCCGCACTGGCTCGGCGCGCCGGTGGACTGGCCCAAGGTCGCGCTCCTGGCCTTCCTGCACGGCTGCTGGGAGTCCCTGGCCCAGGGCCTGCCCACGCCCTGCCTGGTGCTGGTGCGCCGGCTGCTGCGCCGGCCGGCGCTGCCCGAGCGGACGCCCGCCCGGCCCGGGGTGAACACCTTCTTCCCGGTGCTGTTCGCCGGGGTGCTGATGCTCCCGCCGGCCGCCGCCGCCCTGGTCGCCGCCCCGGCCGCGCTGCTCGGCGGGCCGAGCGGGCGCGGCTGCCGCCCGCGCCAGCTGTTCAACGGCTCCCAGCTCGCGCTGTGCGCCTTCGCCTCCTCCGTCGCCTTCCACCTGCTGCACGGCCCGCAGCTGCTGCTCGGCTCCCGCTTCCCGGCCGCACTGCTGCCCGGATTCGCCGCCGTCGCGGTGTTCTGCCTGGTCAACGGGGTGGTGGTGGGCGTCATGCTGATGCTCAGCGAGGGCCGCCGGCCCGGGGTGCTGCTGAGCGGGGCGCACGCGTCCTGCGGGCTGCCGGTGCTGGTGCACGCGGCCGGCGGGCTGATGGTCGCGGTGCTCTGGCAGGGCCCGTACGGCGCGTTCGCGGCGCTGCTCGCGCTGCTGCCGCTGTCCATCTCGGCCTGGGTGTTCGCCCAGGGCCAGCGCGAGAGGGACGCCCACCAGGCCACCGTGCAGTCGCTGGTGCAGGCCGTGGAGATCAAGGACTCCTACACCCGGGGCCACAGCGAACGGGTCGGCCGGGCCTCGGTGCTGATCGCCACTCAGCTCGGCATGGAGGCCGAGCGGCTGCGCACCCTGCGCTTCGCGGGCATCCTGCACGACGTCGGCAAGCTCGGCGTGGCCACCGAGCTGCTGCGCAGAAACGGTCCCCTGACCGAGGCCGAGCGCCGGGCGGTGGAGATCCACCCGGTGTACGGGTACGAGCTGGTGCGCGGGATCGACTTCCTCGGCGAGGCGCACGCCGGGATCCTGCACCACCACGAGCGGCTGGACGGCCGGGGCTACCCGAGCGGGCTGGCCGGCGAGCAGATCCCCGAGTTCGCCCGGATCATCTCGGTCGCCGACGCCTTCGACTCGATGACCTCCACCCGCTCCTACCGGCGCGGCCGCCCGGTCGGCGAGGCGGTCGCGGAGCTGGAGCGCTGCTCGGGCAGCCAGTTCGACCCGGTGATGGTGCGGGCGCTGATCGACGCGCTGGCCGGGTACGACTGGCAGCCGGTGGTGCACTCCGAGGACTCCATCGAGGCGGTGCCGGACATCCCGCTCGGGGTGCCCGAGCCGGTCCGGGCCGCCCCGGGCCAGGCCGTCCCGGGCCGGGTGCCGCCCCAGGGCGGCGGGACCGTCCCCGCGGCCGGGCAGCCGTGAGGGCCCCCGGGCGGGCGGCTGCCGGGCGGGCGGCCTCCGGTGGCGCGGCTTCCGGTGGTGCCGGTGCCGCCGCCGGGCGGGAGCTGTTCGGGCCCGGGGTGTCCGGGCCCCGGGCACTGCGGCGCGTGGTCCTCGGCCGCGCGCCCTGCGGGCGCACCGCGCGCGCGGTGCACGCGGCGGCCGCCGCGCTGCTGGCGCTCGCGCTGGGCGCCGTCGCGCTGCGCGGGGTCGCGGAGCCGCGGGTCGCGCTGGCGTTCACCGTGCTGATCGCGCTCGGCGAATGCGTCCGCATCACCCTTCCGGGGGATCGGGAGCAGGCGCCGATCGGCGCGGCCGGTGCGCTGGCGTACGCCCTGCTCGGGCCGCTGCGCGGGGTGCCGACCGCGCACGGGACGCTCCAGGTGGTCGCGGTGACCGGGGCCGGCCTGCTGCTGGGCCGGCTGGCCGGCCTCGTCCTGCCGGACCGGGCCCTGCCGGACGGCCCCGGGCGCCCGCACCGCCGTCCGCCCTGGGCCGACCCGGCCCGCCGCGACGGCGCCGCCCGCCGGGTGCTCGCCGTCGGCTTCGCGGGCGCCGTCTTCCAGCCGCTCTACAACGGCGGCATGGTCGACCGCTTCTCGCCCGAGGGCCCGGCGTACGGGGTGTTCCTGACCGCCGTCGCCGCGCTGGCCGCGCTCTGCGACGCGACCCTGGCGGCGCTGCTGCGCCGCTCCGGCGGCGGGCTGCGGTTCCCGGCGGCGCTGGAGGACGAGCTGCGCTCGCTGTTCGGCATCGGCTCGGCGATCGTCGCCACCGGGATGCTGGTCAGCCTCGCGGCCGGCGAGGTCGGGCTGTGGGCGCTGCCGCTGTTCTGCACCCCGCTGCTGCTCGCCCAGGTGTCCTTCCGGCGCGCCGCCGCCGTGCGGGCCACCACCGGGCAGACCATCGCCAGCCTCGCCCGGGCCACCGAGGTGGCCGGGTACACCCCGCACGGGCACGCGCGCCGGGTCGCGGACACGGCGTGCGCGCTGGGCCGCGAGCTGGGTCTGGGCACCCGCGAGCTCGCCCTGCTGGAGTACGCCGCGCTGATGCACGACGTCGGCCAGCTGTCCCTGGTCGAACCGGTGCCGGACGGCGCCACCGCGCTGCTGCCCGAGGCCGAGCAGCAGCGGATCGCCCGCCTCGGCAGCGAGGTGATCAGCCGCACCGGGGTGCCCCGGCAGGTCGCCGAGCAGGTCGCCCGGCTGGCCGACCCGTGCACCGGGCCCGCCTCGGGCGACGGCCCGGTGCCGCTCGCCTCCCGGATCATCCGGGTCGCCAACGCCCACGACGACCTGCTCACGGCGGCCCGCGGCCGGGGCGTCGGCGAGGCCGTCGGGCGGCTGGAGGCGCTGGAGGCCCTGCGGCTGGGCCGGGGCCGGGTCTACGACGCCCGCGTGGTGGACGCCCTGGCCAGGGTGGGCGGCTAGGGCCTGTCTTCAAACTCGCGTCTGCGGGGCGACGCCGGGGCACGCACCTCGCCGCGTTGTCGTCGGTCGCCA
>NZ_JBLRWA010000021.1:0-138757 GCF_048159585.1 Kitasatospora sp. SC0581
GATGCGCTCGCCCTCGACGGCGAGGCGGTCGCCCTCGACGACGCCGCCGGGCAGGACCAGCCGGGCACCGGCCAGGGTGGTGCGGTTCGTGACGGTCATGGAGGGGTCCTGGATGCCGTTCGCGTGGAGGGGCAATGTCTCGGGCGGGGGAACGCCGACCGCCCGGCCCACGGGAACCGGTCCGGTGGGCCGGGCGGCGCGGATCACGGCTGGACGGCCAGCGCGAACACGTGGATCGCCGCGGCGCGGGGCAGCGTGACGGAACGGATCGTCTTGCCGGGCGTCAGCGGGACGGTGTTGGTGAAGACGCCGTACCCGGTGCCGAAGTTGCCCGGCCCGGTGGGCGTGTTGCGGTGGTCCGTGGTGAACGCGGTCTTCGCGCCGTAGGCGTCGGTCGGGGTGCAGCACCAGTTGGGGAAGCCCAACTGGCCGCTGCTGGTGGTGCCGTCGGTGTAGGCGACGGTGACCGTGCCGGAGGCGAAGCCCGCTTCGGCGCCGAGGAAGCCCAGCGCGCTGCCCTGGCCGCTGAAGGTGATCTCCTGGCCCGCGGCCGACACGTTGTCGTTGGTGCCGGCGGCCGCGGACGGCCAGGTGAAGCTGAGGCCGTTGGCGCTGATCGTGGCGCCCGCGGTGGCGCCGGCCAGGGCCAGGGCCTGCGCCGAGTAGCTGTTCCCGGCGCCGTCGAAGTCGCCGGGAGCGGTGTCGCTCTCGGAGGTGGCGCCGACGTTGTCGAACGCCGCCTCCAGCGACGGGTAGGGCACGGTCCGCACGATCGTCTGCTCACCGCTGACGGTGTCGACCCCGGCCGGCCGGGCCCGGTAGCTCGCGGTGGCGGTGATCGCCGTGGCCGTGGTGCCGGGAGCGCCCTGGGGGCCGTGCACCGTCACCGTGGCCGACGCGGTCGTGCCCGGCGCGATGCGCGGGAGCGTGACGGTCGCCGGGGTGACGGTCCAGTCGGCGGGGGCGCTGATCCGCACGCTGGTGTCGTTCAGCGCGACGGCGCCGTTGTCGGCCAGGGTGATCCGGTACGTCCCGGGCTCCTGCGCCGTACTGACGTCCTGCCAGGTGACGGCGGTGGCGGGGGCCAGGCCGTGGGTCGCGCCGGGGTGGACCCGGTAGAGCACCGTGGCGTGCGGTGGCACGTTCGCGGAGATCACGCCGGCCGTCCCGACGGCCTTCTTGGTGACCAGGTCGTCGAGCCGGTAGCCGTCGGCGGCGGGCAGGCCGGCCCGGGCGGCGGTCGTGGTGATGGTCTGCGCGGTGTCGGAGGAGTTGAAGAGCGCGACCGCGCGGTCCCCGCCGGCCAGCGGCCGGCTCAGCACGTCGTAGCCGGTTCCGTGCTGGACGACCCGCCCCTGGACGCCCAGCCGGTCCTGGTCGACGGCGATGACGTCGCGATTGCCGAGCAGCTCCAGCGCGGCCGGGGAGAGGCGGGTGAGGTCGGTGCTGGAGATCAGCGGCGCGGCCATCACGGCCCACAGCGAGATCTGGCTCTGCATCTCGTCCTGGCTGAGCCCGGAGTCGCCGGTGAGCAGGAAGTCGGGGTCGTTCCACCGGCCGGGGCGCTGCAGGTCGGCCAGTCCGACGTTGTAGCCGTAGTTGTACATGATCGACGCCCACTTCTCGGCGCCACTGGCCTGGCCGAGTGCGATGTCCGCGCCCTCCCGCCACAGGTTGCCGAGCGGCGCGGACCAGCGGATCACCGACTCCCAGTTCGTCGCGCCCTGGAAGTAGGCGGGCGCGGAGACCGAGAAGACCATCCTGCGGTGGGTGTCGAGCAGCGCCCGGCTCATCGCGGTGTAGGTGTCGCGGTAGCTCTGCTCCTCGGTCTCGCCGGGCTTGACCGGGACATTGCAGCCGTCGAGCTTGACGTAGTCGACGGCCCAGGACGCGAACAGGTCCGCGTCCTGCTTCCAGTGGTCGAGGGAGCCCGGGTAGCCGCCGCAGGTGGCGGTCCCGGCGTCCTCGTAGATGCCGAACTTCAGGCCGAGGTCGTGGACTTGGCGTCCGATGTAGGCCATGCCGTGCGGGAACAGCCGCGGGTCGGCGACCAGGTTGCCCTGGGCGTCGCGCTGCTTGGACATCCAGCAGTCGTCGATGGTGACGGTGTCGTACCCCTTCTTCGCCAGCCCGGTGGAGACGAGGGCCCGGGCCTTGTCGAGGATGGTCTTCTCGTCGATCCCGCACTGGTAGTACGACCAGTCGTTCCAGCCCATGGGCGGTGTGGGGGCGTAGTTCGGGTACTCGGCGACGGTGCCGGGCGGGGAGGGCTCCGCGGCGACCGCGGGCTGAGCCAGGAGCGTAGCGGTGGACACGGCGGCGAGCGCCGTACAGCAGGCGACGGTGGTACGGAGCCACCGGCGGAGGGCAGTTGACACGCTTCGACCTCACGGGATCTCGGGGTCAGGGCATGGATGGCTGCTGTTGGTCCCAGCCGGACCATTTGTACGGGGCTCTGCTCACTCCTGACAAGATGACGGGCAGAATAAGCAACAACACGCACTCAATGGCAAAGTCCGAGCACGAGTGCACGTGGACCCGGCCCGGCCGAGCCGCCACCGGACGCAGGAGCGCGACCGGCCGACCGGTCGGGTCGGGGCCCGTTGGGGTCCTGGAATACTGGATCATGTCGCGGCCGACGGCTCCCCGGTCACCGACGCGAACGCCCCGGCGCCCCGCCCGGCCCTCGGCGGTGGCACCGGTACGTCCGGACCGCGGCAGGGTCGGCCTGCCGGAGGAAGCGGGAGCGGTCAGGCACCCGTTCGATCGAAAGGGCCTTCGTGGCTGATCAGAGTTTGCTCGCCCCGCAGCGCCAGGCGCTGATCCTGGAGGCCATTCGCAAGGCCGGCGCGGTGCGCGTCGCCGAGCTGGTCGAGCAGTTCGGCGTGTCGGACATGACGATCCGCCGCGACCTGGACGCACTGGTACGTCAGGGAGACGTGCGGAAGGTCCACGGCGGGGCCATCGCGGTGGGGACCGCCAGCACGGACGAACCCGGCTTCGACGTGAAGTCCGGGCTGGAGGAGAGCACCAAGGCCGCGCTGGCCGACGCCGCCGCGCAGCGGGTGGAACCGGGCAGCGTGGTGGCGCTGTCCGCCGGCACCACCACCTACGCGGTCGCCTCCCGGCTGCTGGAGGTGCCGGGGCTGACGCTCGTCACCAACTCCCTGCGGATCGCGGACCTGCTATGGGCGGCGGAGAGCGACGGAGCGGAGACCGTTCCGTCGCTGCTGCTGACCGGTGGGGCGCCGACACGCTCCGCGGCCCTGGTGGGGGCCCTCGCGGACCAGACGATCCGCACCCTCCACGTGGACCTGCTCATCCTCGGCGTGCACGGCGTCAGCGAGCAGGCCGGACTCACCACCCCCAACCTCGCCGAGGCGCAGACCAATCGGGCCCTGATCGCCTCGGCCCGCCGCACCGTCGTGGTCGCCGACCACACCAAGTGGGGCGTGGTCGGCCTGAGCAGCTTCGCGGCCCTGACGGAGGTCGACTGCTTCATCACCGACGACGCCCTCCCCGCGGCGGCCCGCAACGCGCTCGCCGAGGCGGTCGGCGAACTCGTCGTGGTACCGGCCGCCGGCTGACCGGGGGCTCCGGGCCCCGCCCGGTCAGGCCAGTCGACGCGCCCCCGCCGAGGGGACGGCGGTGAAGGCGACGGGTGCGGCGAAGCCCGCGGAGCCGAAGGCCGACCGCACCGCGTCCGCGACCGCTGCCACGTCCGCCGCGGCCACCAGCGCGATGACGGAGCCGCCGAAGCCGCCGCCGGTCATCCGGGCGCCCAGCGCCCCGGCGGCCACGGCGGCCTCGACCGCGAGGTCCGTCTCGGGGCAGGAGACCCGGAAGTCGTCGCGCAGCGAGGCGTGTCCGGCCGTCAGGACCGGCCCCAGCGCGGCGGTCCGCCCGCTGTCCAGGTGCTCGATCACCTCGGCCACCCGCCGGTTCTCGGTGACCACGTGCCGCACCAGCGGGGCGAGTTCCCCGGGGAGGCGCTCCAGGGCCGCGGTGAGGCCGGCGGCCGGCAGGTCGCGCAGCGCGGCCAGGCCGAGCAGGTCGGCGGCACGCTCGCAGCCGGCCCGCAGGGCGGCGTAGGCGCCGTCGCCGAGGTCGTGCTTGACCCGGGTGTCGATCACCAGCAGCCGGAAGCCGGCCGCCTCCAGGTCGAGCGGGACGTGGCGCCGCTCCAGCGTCCGGGTGTCGAGGAGCAGCGCGGCACCGTCCGTGCAGCAGGCGGAGGCCATCTGGTCCATCACCCCGCAGGGCACGCCGACGAAGGCGTTCTCGGCCCGCTGGGCGACCAGGGCGAGGTCCGGCGCGGACAGGCCGAGCCCGTACAGGTCGTTCAGGGCGGCGGCCGTGGCGCACTCCAGGGCGGCGGAGGAGGAGAGCCCGGCACCGGCCGGCACGTCGCTGTCGACGGAGAGGTCGGCGCCGCCGATCGCGTGTCCGGCCTCGGCGAGGGCCCAGAACACGCCGGCCGGGTAGGCGGCCCAGCTGGTGACGACCCCGGGGGCCAGGCCGTCGAGCGCGAGGTCGGTGACGGTGCCGTCGCCCCGGGTGCTGTGGAACCGCACCCGGCCGTCCGTGCGGCGGCGGGCGGTGACCCTGGTGGTGTGCGGGAGGGCGACGGGCAGGACGAAGCCGTCGTTGTAGTCGGTGTGCTCACCGATCAGGTTCACCCGGCCGGGCGCGGCCCACACGCCGCTCGGCCGGGCGCCGTGGACGGCCTCGAAGTCGGTGGCGGCCCGGTCGATCATCTGCTCGGCTCCCGTACGTCGTGCGCGTGCGTCGTGGCGGCTCCCGTCGGTGCCTCCTTCGGCGAACGGGAGCCGATTTCGACATAATCAAACATCATCGGCCGCCGCAGTCAACACCTGCGGGTTTCGCATCGCGGCGCGGACCGGAATCGGTGCCCGATGCCCTGTCGGCAGGTCTACACCTGTTGACAAGCGATCGAATATGTTTGATTCTGTTGGAGATCGGCGCAGACTGGCCGAACTCCCCCGCAGAAGGAGCACGGCGGTGCACAAGACCGCGACCAAGTTGGCCGACGGCCGCGAACTCGTCTACTACGACCAGGAGTTCGGCGCGGCCCGGAACGCCGTGGACGAACGCCCGCTGGAACCCTCCGCGAGCCTCTCCGAGACCCGGCTGGACCCGGTGCTCGGCGAGTGGGTGACTGTCGCCGCCCACCGCCAGCAGCGGACCTACCACCCCCCGGCCGGCGAGTGCCCGCTCTGCCCCTCCCGGAACGGACGGCTGAGCGAGGTCCCGGCGGCCGACTACCAGGTCGTGGTCTTCGAGAACCGCTTCCCCTCGCTCGCCCCGGACTCCGCCGCCCACGTCACCGCCCACGAGGGCGACCCCCTGCGCACCCTCCGGCCGGGCACCGGCCGCTGCGAGGTGGTCTGTTTCTCCCCCGACCACGACGCCTCCTTCGCCGACCTGGACGAGGCCGGGGCCCGCCTGGTGCTGGACGCCTGGACCGACCGCACGGCCGAACTCTCCGCCCGGCCCGAGGTCCGGCAGGTGTACTGCTTCGAGAACCCCGGCGAGGAGATCGGCGTCACCCTGGCCCACCCGCACGGGCAGATCTACGCCTTCCCCTTCGTCCCCTCCCGCACCGCCCGGATGATCGGCCGCGCCGAGGCGTACCGGGCGAGCACCGGGCGGAACCTCTTCGAGGACCTCGTCGCCGCCGAACGGGCCGCCCCCGAGCGGCTGGTGCTCCGGGGCGGGCACTGGACGGCCTTCGTGCCCTTCGCCGCCCGCTGGCCGTACGAGGTCCACCTCTACCCCAACCGCCGGGTGCGCGACCTCACCGCGCTGAACGAGGCCGAGCGCGCCGAGTTCCCCGGCCTCTACCTCGACCTGCTGCGCCGCTTCGACCGGCTGTTCCCCGCTCCCGCCGGCTCCGCGCCGAACCGGACCCCGTACATCTCCGCCTGGCACCAGGCGCCGAAGGACGGCGGCGACGAACTCGCCCTGCACCTGGAGCTGTTCACCGTCCGGCGCGCTCCCGGCAGGCTCAAGTACCTGGCGGGCGTGGAATCCGGACTCGACGCCTTCGTCACCGATGTGAGTCCGGAGGCCGCCGCCGAGCGGCTGCGCGAGGCCGCGGCCGACTGACCCGGCCCACAGGAGGGCCCCGGCACGGCCGTCGATCGAGCCGTGCCGGGGTCGGGGTCAGGAGGTCGACCACCGCCGCGGCGGCGATCCGGTGTCCGGCTCCCGCGTCACCGCGGCGTCTGCGGAACGAGGGCGAGGGTCTGCTCGGCCGCCGTGCGGCCGCCGCCGACCGTGGAGCCGGTGGTGTCGTTCCAGGAGCGGGCGGGCACGGTCTCGGCGAGTCGGCCCGAGGTGCCGGACATGCCGATCACCAGGCCGCTGTAACGGTTCACCAGCTGGAACCGGCCCTTCCCGGCCTTGCTGGGGAGCACGAACCACTGCTGACCGACGGTGGCGTTCCCGTCGACGGCGCCGGTGGCGGTCAGCGCCGCGCCCCAGGCCCGGCCCGCCGTCGAGGTGGCGTCGACGCCCAGCAGCCGACCGGTGGCGGCGTTGACGATCCGGTAGGAGCCGTCGCCCTCGGCCAGGAACCGCCAGGACTCGCGGGCGGAGCCGGCCGCCCTGGCCGTGGAGGTGACGGCGGAGCCGCCGGCGCTCTGGGCGAGGACCCTGCCGTTGCCGCTCTGGATCCGGTAGGTCCTGGCCAGGTCGACCGGCGGGGCGGCCGGCGCGGACGAGCCGACGGTGAGCTCGACGTACTGGCCGTCCGAGCCGGCGCAGGCGAAGGAGCAGTACGACCGGAAGGTCCTGCCGACGATCGTGGTACCGGTCAGGCTGGCGCTGTCCAGGAACCAGCGGTACCAGGAGGCGGTGTGGTAACCGCCGGTGTCGCCGAGCAGGGTCCACTTCTGGGTGGCCAGGTCCTTGGTGGCGTAGATCTGCTGCGGGGCGTTGCCGCTCTGGTCGACGGCCTGCGGAGTGCCGATGTAGAGGCCCAGGTAGGCGTCGTAGGCGATGTTCATGACGAACAGCGGCGTGCTCGGGGCGAGCGTGCCGGCCGCGATCTGCTGGCTCACGGTGCCGGGGTTGGCCGGGTCGTACTCCTTGGCCGGCGGGAGGTACCCGGTGGGGTTGGCGCCGTCGGCGGGCACCATGTCGCTCTCCAGGCCGCCGGCCCCGGGCTGCGACCACGCGCCGTCGTACCACTTCTGCCAGCTGCCCGGCGTCATCTTGGCGGACATCGGGGCCCGCGCGACGTGCTGCTGGAACGCGCCCCAGCTGCCGCCCTTGTCGACGATCCGGGAGCCGTAGAAGACGTAGAAGTATCCGGAGGCGGTGTCCACGAACAGTCGCTGGTCGCCGTCGCCGTAGGAGAAGGTCTGCTGCGGGAAGGCCGCGGTGTCACCTCGCGTGGTGCTGCGGGGCGAGGTGATCACGTGGTCCCTGATCGTCCAGGTCCGGCCCTGGTCGGTGGAGACGGCGTAGTCGATCGCGTCGTAGTGCAGGCCGTCGCCGAAGGGCTGGGGGGTGAACTCGTTGTGCACCAGCCCGTACCAGTCCCCGCTGTCCGGGTCGACCCAGACCCCGGCCAGGTCGCAGTAGTTCCGCTGGGCGTAGTGCGAACCCTGCGGCGCGTAGCTGGACTGCCGTCCGGTGGGGCTGTTGTTGCAGCGTGCCGTGGTGTCGTCGTTGCGGTCCGACGGGTCGGCGGGGTTGACGGCGTCGCTGATCGCGGCGGACCTGGTGGCGCTGTCGAAGTCCCGGCCGGTGAAGAAGTCCCACTGCCGGGAGTCGTTCGCGCCGTACAGCGAGTGCGACTGCTGGAAGTAGAACGTGCCGTCCTTGTCGGTGTAGGGACTGGCCTGGGTGTCGTCGGGGTAGGCGTACGAGCCGGTCCTGCCGACCGAGACCGTGTACGTCGCGGGGGCCGGTCTGCCGGCGGCGGGTGAGTCGGCGGACGGCCTGTCGGCGGACGCCGGTCCGGCGGCCAGGGTTCCGGCGCCGAGCGCCGCCAGGACGGTGGCCGCGAGAGTGCGGGCCCATCGGGTGCGTAGGGATGACACTGGTACTCCTCTTCCGTGGCGGGGCGCACGGTTGCGCCCCTGCTGTGGGGGTGCGGAACGGGAGAGTGGTCCGGGGAGGCGGGCGGTCAGCCGTCCGCCATGCGGAAGTCGTACCGCGGGGGCACCGGCGTGCCGGGGTGGACGGCGAGCCAGAGGGTGTCCAGGGAGAGCTCGCCCTCGCGCATGGTGTCGACCTGGATGCCCTCGGCCAGCAGTCGCCGGACCCGGTCGTCGTTGCCGAGGGCGTGCGCCGCCTCCGCCTCGGCCAGCCTGATCCGCCCGTGCGCCCGGTCGGCCGGGGAGAGCGCCTCGATCAGCGCGAGTGCCTCGGCGGGGCGCTCGGCGCGCCGCAGCGACTCCAGCGTCTCGATCGTCAACTCCCGTAGTTCCGTGCGGAGTCGGTGGGAGGAGAGCATGAGGTCGGCGGCCTCCCGCGGTTGCGGGGCGAGGAGGGCGAGCGCGCGCAGCGCCCAGGGCGAGGCCTGGACGGCGACGGAGCGTTCGAACGCCTCGTGGGCGGACTCCCGTTCCCCGTCGGCCAGGCGCAGCAGCCCGAGCTGGTACAGCGCGTGCCAGTCCGTGGCGTTCGCCTCCAGCAGCCGCCGCCAGTGCGCCCCGGTGACCGGCTCGGCCGGCGGGTCGCAGACCGGGAGCGTGCCGGTCCTCAGGAGCCGCCGCCAGGGCTCCTGGGCGGCCGCCGGCTCGCCGAAGGGCAGGGCGGGCGAGGCGGGCAGGGCACCGGCCTCGATCTCCAGCGCGGCCCAGCCGTCGCCCTCGGACAGCACCTCCTCGGGCGCGCCGAACTCCCCGGCCCGGGCGTCGGCCCGCTCCAGCTCCAGCGGCGGGAGCAGCCGGTCCAGCGCCTGGCCGGCGGCCTTCCGGGCGGCGCCCCAACTCCCGTGCACCGCCGTGGGATCGGCCTGCAGCAGCCCGTACGCCTCGGTCCACGACCAGGTGGCGCCGGCGGGCATCGCCAGGTGCTCCAGCTGGGTGCGGGCCAGGCCCGCCTGGATCTCCAGGTAGGCGGAGTCCGGGCCGGAGAGCCACTCCTGCCAGTGCCTGCCGCCGGTGCCGGTGCCCCAGCAGAACAGCTTGCGTCCGCGCAGCCGGGCGGTGGAGGTCTGGACGAGCCCGGCGCCGGTGCCGTCCAGCGCGGCGATCCAGGGGCGTTCGCCGCCGGGGAGGTCGAGGAAGTAGTCCGCGGCGCGCGCCGCCCGGCCGGGGTAGCTGCGGTCGGCGCCGTCGGCCTCCGGGAAGGCCACCCGGCGCAGATCGCTGACGTAGTCGCAGTGGAAGGCGTGGTCGGCCGGGCCGAGGACGCGCACGTCCCGGTCCTGGGGCACCGCGATGTTGGACCACCAGTAGACCGGCGTCTCGCTCGGTGCGGGGTTGTGCACGGCGACATGGACGTAGAGCACCGGGGAGCCGGCGGGCAGCCAGCTGTCCATCCGCAGCACCAGGCGCCGCAGCCGCTCGAAGGCGTACATCCGCAGGACCGGGGTGCCGTCGGGCGCGCGCACCCGGACGGCGTGCAGCGGCTCGCAGGTCAGCGGCCAGTGCCCGGTGGCACCGAGGTTCCACTCCACCCCGCCGGCCAGCCAGGCGTCGCGCAGGGCGAGGTTGGCGGGCTGCAGGATCCGGTTGCGGTGCAGCAGCTCCCGCCCGGTGGGGCGGTGGACCAGGGACCACAGCCGCCCGCCGAGGGAGGGCAGGAAGGTCGCGGTGAGGGTCTCGTTCTCCAGTACCACGCACGGGAGTTCGCGCTCGGTACGGACGCGGTCGTACCCGCCCTGCCGGGTGTACGGCAGCAGCGTGTCGGGCACCCCGTAGGCCAGGTTGCGGCGCATCTCGTCGTCGACCCCGGCGCCGGCGCCGGTCTGCCGGGGCAGGCCGTGCAGGATCGGCAGGGTGCCGCCGACCGGATCGGGGGTCCCGTCGATGCGGAGCGGGTCGGTGCGCAGGGTCGAGGTCACTTGCCGATCCCAACTGTCATGCCCTGGATGATCCGCGAGCCCATCCAGGAGAAGAGCGCGATCATCGGGGCGAGGATGATGCAGACCCCGGCGAACATCGTGCCGAAGTCCAGGCCGTTGAACTGCTGTGCCGCGACGAACGAGGAGAGCGCCACCGGGAGGGTGGTCGTTCCCTGGCTGTTCGTCAGGACGAGGGCGAACAGGGTCTCGTTCCAGGCGGTGATGAACTGCAGGAGGAACGCGGTGACCAGCCCGCCCCGGGCGACCGGGAGCACCACCTGGACGAAGGTGCGCAGCGGGCCGGCGCCGTCCAGGACGGCGGCCTCCTCCAGCACGCCGGGGACGCCGCGGAAGAAGCCGGTCAGCAGGAAGACGGTGAACGGCATCGCCAGGCCGACGTAGACCAGCCCGAGGCCGAGGTCGCTGTCGGTCA
Organism: Kitasatospora sp. SC0581; assembly: GCF_048159585.1. Lineage (NCBI taxonomy): Bacteria > Bacillati > Actinomycetota > Actinomycetes > Kitasatosporales > Streptomycetaceae > Kitasatospora > Kitasatospora sp. SC0581. The sequence continues at coordinate 10,479 of NZ_JBLRWA010000021.1, forward strand.
GGTCCACCCGGGACAGGCCGATGAACAGCGGCACCACCAGGACCTGGCCGGGCACGCCGAGACCCATGGCGAAGCTCATCGTCAGTGCCGAGGAGGTCCGCGAGCGGCGCCGGGCGAGGGCGTAGGCGCAGGGGGCCGCGAGGGCGACGGCGACCACGGAGGAGAGGCCGGCGGTGAGCACGCTGTTGAGGGCCGCCCGCGCGAAGCCGCCCTCGTCGAGCGCGGTGGTGTAGTTGCCGGTGTCCGGGCTGGTCGGCAGGCCGAAGCCGTGCCGCAGGATGTCGGGGCCGCTGCGCAGCGAGGTCAGCAGGATCCACAGGAGCAGCAGCAGGTCGGCGGCGACGACGATCCAGACGGCGGCCGTGCCGATCCTGCTCGCGGGTCCGGTGGGTCGGTTACTGCGTCGCACGGGAGGGACCTTTCCGGTTGGGTGCGGGGGGCCGGGACGCGACGGGTCAGTACTCGACCGGTTCGCGGCGCAGCAGGCGGCGCAGCACGGCGGTGATCAGGGTGACCATGGCCAGGCTGACGATCGCGGCGGCGGTGGCCGTGCCCAGCCGGGGGACGGTGCCCTGCGGGAAGGCCTCGGCGTACACGTACACGGCGGTGTTCCAACTGCTCACCGGCGGATAGGCGTTGGTGCTGCCGCCGTAGAGCAGGATCAGCTCGAAGATCTTCACCGAGCTGACGGTCCACAGCACCGCGCAGACCGCGATGACGTCCCAGGCGCACGGCAGGGTGATGTGCCGGAAGCGCTGGAAGGGGCCGGCACCGTCGAGTTCGGCCGCCTCGTAGAGGTAGTCGGGGATCTGGTCGACCGCCGCCATGATGATGGAGGTGTAGTAGCCGGTCGCCGTCCAGACCAGGGTGCCCAGGACCATCGGGAGCAGGTTGTCCGTCGACAGCCACTTGGGCGGTGTGGTCACCCCGAAGACCTTCAGCGCCTGGTTGACCGGGCCGGTGGGCGAGAACAGGAACCCGGCGGCGATGCCGAAGACCATACCGTTGACCAGCGAGGGGAAGAACAGCACCGACCGGGCGAAGAGCCTGGCCCGCATCTCGCGCAGCACCAGGGTCAGCGCGAAGCTGAGCACGAAGGTGATCGTGCCTCCGACGACCATCAGTTCGAGCGTGTTGAACAGCGAGGTGCGGAACCTCGGGTCCTGGAACAGCAGGAGGTAGTTCCGCGGGCCGCGCCACTCCATCTCGCCCATGCCGTCCCACGCGTACAGGCTGGTCCACAGGGCGTAGCCGACCGGGGCGACGAACAGCACCGCGTACACGATCAGCGCGGGGGCGGTGAAGGGCCAGAACACCCGGCGGCGCTGGCGCTCCAGCGGGCCGACGCCGGAGCGGACGGCGCGCTCGGACCGGCCCGGGGCGGCGTCCGTCCGGGGCGGCTCCTCGATCGTCGTCGCCACCGTCAGCCCTGGGTCTGCCAGTAGGTGACCTGGTCGGCCTTGCACTTGGCGACGAACCGGTCGGCCGTGGTCCTGCCGTGCCAGAAGTCCAGGTAGTTCTCGTTCAGGACCTTGGGCAGCCAGCTGCCGGCCACCCCGTCGAAGGCGAGGCGCACGGTCGGGGCCTCCAGGGACTTCTGGACGTCGGCCAGCTCGGCGGGGGCCGGGATGTCGCCGCGCGGGGTGAGGTTGCCCGCGGTGGTGGAGATCCCGGACAGGTGCTTCTTCTGCAGGAAGAAGGCGATGAACTTCTGTGCGGCGGCGGCGTTCCTGGCCCGCTTGGGGATGGCGAAGCCGAACAGGGCGGCGTCCGGGGTCTTCGCGCCGGGCGGCAGCATCGACGCCGTCCTCCAGCCGGCCGGGACCTGCTTGGCCACCTCGGCGGTGACGTAGTTGCCGTCCATGTAGAAGGCGGCCTTGCCGCCCGCCCAGTTGGTCTCCTGCGCGGGGTACTTGGTGGCGTCGTAGCCCTCGATCAGGTGGCCGCCCCTCACCAGCTGCTCCACCTGCCGCGCCGCGCCGAGGACCGCCGGGTCGTCCCAGGTCGCGCCGGTCCGGTCGGCGGCGAGCCGGGCGACGTTCACCCCCGCTCCGTCGAGCAGGTAGTCGAAGTACAGCGCGTTGCTCCAGGGATCCTCCCCCTCGGAGGCGACGCACGCCTTCCCGGCCGCCTTCAGCGCGTCGCAGGCCTTGAGCAGTCCGGCCCAGTCGGTGGGCGGACTCGGCATGGCGGCGGTGATCGCCGGGTCGGCCGCGTTGTAGAACATGGCGTTGGTGACGACCTCGTACGGGATCACGTAGTGGTTGGAGCCGGACGGGTCCTTCGGCAGCATGTCGAAGTACTTGGCCGGGAGGACCTGGGAGACCGGGACGTCCTCCTCGGGCACCCGCAGCTGCAGCACCGGCGAGAGGTCCAGTGCCTGGCCGGCCGCGGCGGTGGTGCCGTAGACCTTGTCGTCGGACTCGTCCCACAGGTCCGGGGCCCGGTTGGCGGCGATCGCCGGGCCGATCTTCTTGGCGATGTCCCGGCCCGCCCAGGTGACGTCCACCTTGGCGCCGGTGGTGGCGGTGAAGTCGTCGATCGCGGCCTTCAGCACCTTGGCCTGCGGCTCGTCGGCGCGCCACATCGACCAGTAGGTGAAGCCGCCGGCGGCCTTCGCGCCGCCCTCCGAGCCGCTGCCGCAGGCGCCCGCTCCGAGCGCGAGGGCGACGGCGGTGGCCGCCCCGACGACGCGGGCGGCGGGCATGGTCGTTCTCCCCATGGGTGGTTCCTCTCGGAGGCGCGAGATGCCGCGCGGACGTGTCGTCAGCCGGGGCCCGAGGACGGGGAGCGGCTGGATGGCTGGGACGATACGGTCGGGTTGACCGGTAAATCAAGAGTCCTTGCAAAAACCTGCTCAGGACTACGGGACCTCGACACCGTTCACGCAAGGAACTCTCAAGTGACGAGCCAGGGCGGTGGTTTGATCAATCTTGACGCCCCCTCACCGGTGCCCTACCTTTCACCGAAGGCAAGTTGACCGGTAAAGTCGAAGGATCCAGTCATGGTGACGATGCAGGACGTGGCCGAGCGCGCCGGGGTCACGAAGCAGACCGTCTCCAACGTCATCCGGGGGCGGGGGGCCGTGAGCCCGGCGACCGCGGCCCGGGTGCGCGCCGCGATCGGGGAACTGGGGTACACCCCCAACCTGGTCGCACGCTCCCTGGCCACCGGCGCCACCAGGACGGTGGGACTGTTCGTCCCCACCGTGACGGGCTCCTTCTACCCCGACATCGTCGAGGAGGTCGAGGACGTCCTCGACGCGAACGGCTACCACCTGCTGCTCTGCACCACCCGGCTCGACGGCGAGCGCGCCAAACGGCACCTGGCGGGCCTGACCAGCCGCTCGGTGGACGCCCTGCTGATCGCCGGCGACCGGGACCTGATCGACCACCTGCCGCTGCTGGCCGAGGCCTCCTTCCCGGTCGCGCTGTGCGCCTGGGAGACCGACGCCCCCGACCGCTTCCCGGTGGTCACCATCGACTACGAGCGGGCCGGCTACCTGGCCGGGCGCCACCTGCGCGAACTCGGGCACGAACGCGTCGCGGTGCTCGCCAGCCCCGACCACGGCCCTCGGGTCGCGGGCTTCCGGCGCGCCTTCGCCGCCGACGGACTGACCGTCCCCGACGCCGCCGTCCACACGGCCTCCGAACCAACCCCCGCGGGCGGCTTCGCCGCGGCGACGGCGGCACTCACCGCCGACCCGACGATCACCGCGCTCTTCGCCACCCACGACGTCCTCGCCCTGGGGGCACTGGAGGCCGCCCGGGCCGAGGGCCGCTCCGTGCCCCGCGACCTGTCGATCGTCGGGCACGACGACAACCCGGAGGTCGGCGTGGCCCGACCGGCGCTCACCAGCGTGGCCATCCCCAAACGGGAGATGGCCCGGGAGGCGGTCGAGCTGCTGCTGCGCGCCCTCACCCGGTCCGGCAGCCCGGCCAACTCGATCCAGCTGCTGCGGCCCGAACTCGTCGTCCGGGACAGCACCGGCCCGGCCGACGGCCGCTGAACGGACCCGGCCCGGCTCCTCGGCGCCGCGCGGGGCTGCGCGGGCTCCCCGTGCCCCGGCAACGCCCCGGCTACCGCATCGCGCCCGCGCCCGCGCCCGCGCCCGACGGTGCCACGCGGTTCCGCGCAGTTCCACGCAAAGATCGTCCCTCGCGCGCGCGGCACTAGACTTCCGCCATGCTCAAAGCCGACCGCACCTCCCGGATCCTCACGCACCTCACCGAGACGGGCAGCGCCGATGTGCACGAGCTGGCCGGGCTCCTGCGGGTGTCGGCGGCCACCGTCCGACGGGACCTCCAGGAGCTCCACGACCAGGGCCTGCTGCACCGCACCCGCGGCGGGGCGGTCACCGGCGCCGTCAACCTCGAACTGCCGCTGCGCCACAAGCACGGCACCCGGCAGGCGGAGAAGCGCCGCATCGCCCTGGCCGCCGAGCAGCTGGTGCCCGACGGCGCGGTGGTCGGCCTGACCGGCGGCACGACGACCAGCGAGCTGGCCCGCGTCCTGGCCGAACGCGGCGGGATCACCATCGTGACCAACGCCGTCAACATCGCGGCCGACCTGATCGTCCGGCCGGACATCCGCCTGGTGGTGGTCGGCGGCATCGCCCGGACCACCAGCTACGAACTGGTGGGGCCGGCCGCCGACCGGATGCTCGCCCAGTACCACCTCGACATCGCGTTCATCGGCGTGGACGGCCTGACTCCCCAGGAGGGCTGCACCACGCACGACGAGATGGAGGCCCAGACCGACCGGGCGTTCCTGCGCAGCAGCGCGCGGTCGGTCGTCCTGGCCGACAGCAGCAAGATCGGCCGGGTCACCTTCGCCCGGATCTGCCCGCTCTCCGACGTCCACGACCTGGTCACCGACGGCGAGGTCACGTCGGCACAGGAGGAGGCGATCGCCGCCGACGGCGTACGGATCCTGCGCGCCTGACGCCGAGGCGCCGTCCTCACGGGCCCGGGTCCCGAAGACCCGGCTCCCACCCGCACGCTGACGCCCGGCCGGGCCCACCGGCCGGGCGTTTCTGTCACCGCAACGGTTGACATGAACTCACTAAACCAGGAAGCTCTTTCGCATCTGCGCGGAATCACCTCCAATCAAGCATTTCCAATCAGTCGATCAAGCGCATACGAAGGCGGCAACCGCGGTGGACGACCGTGTGCCGGCGCTCGCCGCGGTGTGCGCCGTCGGCGCCTCCCCGCTCGCCCGGGCACGTCCGGCACGCCCTGACCACCGGCCCCCCGACCACCCGCCCCTCGAACGCCGAACGGAGACACCACCGTGCGTCCACTCCGGCCCCACCTCCGCAGGGCCGCCCTCCTGGCGGCCCTGGCCGTCCTCCCCGCCCTCGCCGGGCCCGCCCTCCCCGCCCGCGCCGCGGCCCCCGCCTCCGCCGTCCTCGACCAGGGCCACCGGAGCGTCACCTGGCAGAGCCCGCAGTACGCCAAGGGCACCCTCGGCAACCCCGCCAGCTGCCCTCCGGCCACGCAGGACCCGGGCGGCACGGTCTGCGACCACTTCGACCTGACCGTGAACGTGCCGGCCGGGTACTGGGACGACAACCCGGAGGGCGGCGTCCCGGTGTCCGTCCGCTGGCAGAACCCCACCGACGACTTCGACCTCTACGTCTACGACGCCGGCGGCAAGCAGGTGGCCACCAGCGCCGGCACCGCCGACCCGGAGGCCACGGTGATCCCCAAGGCCTCGGGCACCTACCACGTCCTGGTGGTCCCCTACGACGTCCACGGCGGCTCCTACACCGGTACGGCCTACCTGCCACAGACCGCCGACGCCGGCGACCTGACCGGCTTCGGCGGCTCCCAGGGCAGCTACGACATCGCCGCGGGCACCCTGAAGGCCCGGGTCGACTTCCTCGCCGACGACCAGCTGCGCCTGCGCGCCGCCCCGGACGGCGTCCTCACCGATCCGGCGGGCAGCACGATCGTCCGCGAGCAGCCCGAGCCGCAGCGCGACACCAGCACCTTCGACGCCGGCGCGTACTACGGCATCCGCTCCAAGGGCCTGGTCCTGCGGATCTACAAGCACCCGCTGCGGTTCGGCCTGTACAAGGCCGACGACCGCACCGCCCTCTGGCAGGAGAGCGCCCCGCTGCGCTGGAGCACCGGCGGACTGCGGCAGAGCCTGGAGCGCGGCGCGGACGAGCAGTTCTTCGGCGGCGGCGAGCAGAACGGCTCCTTCTCCCACCGCGACCGGACCGTCCACGTCGCCAACGGCACCGACTGGAACGAGGGCGGCTGGAACAACTCCCAGCCGTTCTACGTCTCCACCGCCGGCTACGGCGTCTTCCGCAACACCTTCACGCCCGGGATCTACGACTTCGGCTCGCCCGTCCGCACCGGGCAGCAGGAACGCCGCCTGGACGCCTACTACTTCACCGGCGACGTCAAGGCGGTGATCGGCCGGTACACCGACCTGGTCGGCAAGCCCTTCATGCCGCCGGTCTACGGGCTGGAGCCCGGCGACGCCGACTGCTACCTCCACAACGCCAACCGCGGCGAGCGCCACACCCCGGACGCGCTGAAGGTCGCCGACGGCTACGTGGACCACCAGATGCCGCTGGGCTGGATGCTGGTCAACGACGGCTACGGCTGCGGCTACGAGAACCTCGCGCAGACCGGCACGGGCCTGCGCAGGGACCACGCCCAACTCGGTCTGTGGACCCAGAACGGCCTGCCCGACCAGGCCGAGGAGGTCAAGGCCGGCGTACGGGTGCGCAAGCTCGACGTGGCCTGGGTCGGCAACGGCTACGACTTCGCGCTGAACGCCTGCGACCAGGCCAAGGCCGGCATCGAGGACGGCAGCGACGCCCGCGGCTTCGTCTGGCTGCCGGTCTCCTGGGCCGGCGCGCAGCGCTGCGGCGTGCTGTGGAGCGGTGACCAGAGCCTGTCCTGGGACTACATCCGCTGGCAGATCCCGACCTACGCCGGCGCCACCATGTCCGGCATCGCCTACAACACCGGCGACGTCGGCTCGATCTACCGCCGGGACCCCGCGATGTACACCCGCGACCTGCAGTGGAAGGCCTTCCTCCCGGCGATCATGACCATGGACGGCTGGGCCCGGGACATGACGGGCACGCAGCAGCGGGACCAGCAGCCCTGGCTGGACGGCGAGCCGTACACCTCGATCAACCGCAAGTACCTGCAACTCAAGGAACGGCTGCTGCCGTACATGTACACCCTCTCCGCGGAGGCCGCCCGCACCGGCGTCGGCGCGGTCCGCCCGCTCGCCCTGGAGTACCCGCACGACCCGAACGCCCTCGGCCCGAACGCCACGTACGAGTTCCTGGCCGGGCCCGACTTCCTGGTCGCGCCGGTCTACTCGGACACCGCCGTGCGCGACGGCATCTACCTGCCCGAGGGCACCTGGACCGACTACTGGACCGGCCGCACCTACCAGGGCCCGACCACGGTCAACGGCTACTCCGCCCCGCTCGACACCCTGCCGCTGTTCGTCCGCGGCGGCGCGATCGTCCCGATGTGGCCCAAGGGCACGCTGTCCTGGGAGAACCGCGACCGCTCCGAACTCGACTACGACCTCTACCCGAAGGCCTCGGGCGACTCCTCCTACACCCTGTACGAGGACGACGGCGTCACCCGGCAGTACACCGCCGGCTCCTCGGCCACCCAGCAGGTCGACGTGCACACCGGCCGCGCCGTCACCAACATCCGCATCGGCGCCAGCGACGGCGACTACGCCGGCAAGCCGGCCGAGCGCTCGTACCGCCTCACCGTGCACGGCCGCCCCGCACCGCGCCTGGTGGCCACCGACGCGGGCCCGCTGCCCCGGCGGGACTCGGCCGCCGCGCTCGACGCGGCCGGCTCGGGCTGGTACCACGACGCCGCCACCGGGGTGACGACGGTCCGGACGCCGTCCGTCCCCACTGGCGACGGCTTCTCCCTCAACCTGGTCCACGGCGGCAACTGACCGCACCACCGTGAGAGGGCTTCCGCCCCGGTACGGCGAGGGCCCCGCCTGCTCGGCGGGGCCCTCGCCGGGTTCTCCCGCCGCCGCAGGGCCGAGGGGCAGGGAGCTCCGGGCCGGCCTCCGCGCACACCGGGCCCGCAAGGGGGCAGCAGCCCGTACGGTCCCAAGATCCGCTCCTTGATGGAAACTTGACGAACCGCAGCCCTTCCCGGGTCTTCTCAGTCTCCGCGAAATCCGTCTAACTGTTAGCACCCGGCGGGGCAGGGCCAGCAGCACGCGGCCGAAGCCCACGGACGCCGGTGCCTTCCCGGCGTCGGGAAAGCCGCTCACGCTTGCCCGGTCCCGGCACCGCCATGCCCGCGTCGGCGAACCGTCGGATCGCGCAAGGAAAGCACTCGCTGGTGTTCACGTGGGGTGAGAGGGGCATGCCCAGGATGACGAAGTCCACAGGAGCGCGCAGACTCGCACAAGTGGTGGCGCTGGTCACGGTCGTGGCGACCGCCGCGGCCTGCACCAGCGGCAGCGGCGGCGGGGGCGGCGGCGGCGGCAGCAGCCCGGGGCCGGTCGGGGCCCCGGTCCAGGGCGGCGTGGTGCGGGTCGCCGAGGCGCCCTCCACCTTCCCGGACGCCATCTGGCCGTTCGACTCCGCGGCCCAGGTCAGCACGGTGAACACCAGCCAGTTCCAGGAGCTGTTCTACCGCCCCCTGTACTACTGGGGGCTGAACGACAAGGTCGCCCTGGACCCGGAGGTGTCCCTCGGCGAGGCGCCCGCCTGGAGCCCGGACGGGAAGACCGTCACCATCCAGGTCAAACCGTGGAAGTGGTCGAACGGCGAGGACGTCACCGCCCAGGACGTGCTGTTCTGGATCAACATGGCCAAGGCCGAGACGTCCAACAGCGGCTACTACACCCCGCCGAACCCGGCGATCGGCGCCAAGTACTTCCCGGACAACGTGGCCTCGGCGACCGCCTCCGGCCAGACGCTGACGCTGACCCTCGACACCCCGGTCAGCCAGACCTGGTTCACCGACGACGAGCTCAGCCAGATCACCCCGATGCCGCTCGCCTGGGACCTCACCGGCCCCGGCCAGAAGGGCGGTTGCGCGAACGACGCGTTCGGCTCGGACGCCGCCATGACCGACTGCGCCGCCGACTACGCCTACCTCAGCGCGCAGTCGACCAAGGGCGGCGACTTCGCGGGCAGCCCACTGTGGTCGGTGGTCGACGGCCCGTGGAAGCTCAAGACCTACAACGGCACCTCCGGCGCGTACGCGATCGTGCCGAACACCGCCTACTCGGGACCGCAGAAGCCCTACCTCGACGAGGTGGACTTCGTCCCCTACACCTCGGACACCACCGAGTACGCGGACCTGAAGGCCGGCAGCGGCGGCGCCAACGCCATCGACGTCGGCTACCTGCCGGCCGAGGACTCCCCGACCTTCAACGCCAAGAACCCGGACGCCGGCAACCCGCTGAGCGGCGCGGGCTACTACATCCCGGCCCCGACCTACCTGGACGAGATCTCGTACTACCAGATCAACTTCGCCAACCCGGACGTGGGGCCGCTGTTCAAGCAGCCCTACTTCACCAAGGCCGTCCAGGACACCGTCGACCAGCAGGGCATCATCAACGGCATCTGGAAGGGCTGGGGCTACCCGAGCACCGGCGCCGTGCCCAGCCTCCCGGCCGGCAACCCGCTCTCCCCCAAGAGCCAGTCCGAGAAGGCCACCTACGACCCGGCGGCCGCCAAGCAGCTGCTGCGCGGCCACGGCTGGAACACCGACAGCACCCCGGCCACCTGCACGAACCCGGGCACCGGCCCCGACCAGTGCGGGGCCGGCATCGCGGCGGGCACCAAGGCCGCGTTCACCATGAACTACCCCTCCGGCCAGGCCGCCCTGGACACCATGGCGGCGGACATGCGCTCGGACGCGGCCAAGGCGGGCATCGGCATCACCGTCGTCAGCCAGACCCAGAACACCATCGGCAACGAGGGCGTGGCCTGCACCGCCGCCCAGCCGGCCGGATGCCAGTGGCAGGCCCTGCTCTACGGCGGCTGGGTCTTCGCCCCCGACTACTACCCGACCGGCGACGCGCTGTTCGCCACCGGCGCCGGGCCGAACGTCTGGAGCTTCTCCGACCCGAAGCTGGACCAGCTGATCGTCAAGACCACCACCGGCAGCGACGTCAACGACCTGTACGCCTACGAGGACTACATCGCGGGCGACCAGCCGGTGATCTACACCCCCAACACGCTCACGGTCAGCGAGGTCACCAGGAAGCTGCACGTCGACGCCGGCGACCCCTTCCAGGGCTACGAGCCGGAGTACTGGTACTACACGAAATGACGGCCACCCGTGAGCGCGCCGCGGCCCCCCTCGGGGGGCGGCGGTGACGGCCTACCTGATCCGTCGGCTGTTCCAGGCCCTCGTGACGGTGCTGATGGTCACGGTCATCTCCTTCGGCCTGATGCAGCTCATGCCGGGCGGCCCGGTCCGGGCGATCCTCGGCTCCCACGCCACCCCGGCCACCATCGCCCACCTGACCCACCAGATGGGCCTGGACCGCCCGGTCTACGTGCAGTACTGGACCTGGCTGGACGGCCTGCTCCACGGCGACCTCGGCTTCGACTACATCCAGCAGCGCCCCATCTCCGACCTGCTGTTCAACGCCCTCGGCGCCTCCGCCTACATCGTCGGCGCCTCGCTGCTGATCGCCCTGCTGATCGCGGTACCGGCGGGCCTGCTCCAGGCCACCCGCCGCAACAGCGCGCTGGACCACGCCTTCACGGTGTTCTCCTTCATCGCCTACGGAGTGCCGACCTTCTTCATCGGCTTCCTGATCCAGCAGTGGTTCGAGGACGACCTGAAGTGGGTCTCGGTGCACGACCAGGTGGCCACCTTCGGCGAGGCGCTGACCCACCCCGGGGCCGTCTGCCTGCCCGTCCTGACCCTGACCCTCACCACCGTGGCCGGCTACAGCCGCTACATGCGCTCCGGGGTGCTGGACCAGATCACCCAGGACTACGTCCGGTCCGCCCAGGCCAAGGGCGCCTCCCGGCGCCGCACCCTGTACGGCCACGTCCTGCGCAACGCCCTGATCCCGATGGTCACCCTGGTCGGCCTCTCGATGCCCGCGCTGGTCGGCGGCGCGCTGATCGTCGAGTACGTCTTCAACATCCAGGGCATCGGCCTGCTGACCACCCGCGCCGCGCTGCAGAGCGACTACGGCATCACCCTGGCCGCCACCCTGCTCACCGCGGTGGCCACCGTGGTCGGTTCGCTGCTGGCCGACCTCGGCTACGCCGTGCTGGACCCCCGAGTGAGGCTCACCTGATGGCCCCGACACCCGGCACGACGCCCAACCCCCGGCCCGGGCCCCGACCCGGTACGACGCCCGGCCGGCTCGACGCCCCCGGTGGGGAGCCGGCCGGTCGGGCCCGCTCGATGCTCCGGCGCGGCGCGGAGGTCTTCGCCGAGAACCGGCTCGCCCTGGTCGCCGTCGCCGCCCTGGTCGCGATCACCGCGTTCTGCTTCCTCGGCCCGCTGTTCTACCACGCCGACACCTCCGTGGTGAACCTCTCCGCCGTCACCCTGCCGCCGGGCGCCGGGCACCCGCTCGGCACCGACAACGACGGCATCGACGAGCTCGGCAAGGTGATGGCCGGCGGGCAGACCAGCCTGGAGATCGGCCTCGCCGCCGGCCTGATCGCCGCCGTCATCGGCGCGCTGTACGGCGCCGTCGCGGGCTACCTGGGCGGCTGGGTCGACGCGCTGATGATGCGGGTGATCGACTCCTTCATGTCCTTCCCGCTGATCTTCCTGCTGATCTACCTCAGCAGCGTCTACGGGAAGAGCAAGACCATGCTGATCCTGGAGGTCGGCCTGACCTCCTGGTTCGGCATCACCCGCCTGGTCCGCGGCGAGGCCCTGGCGATCAAGGTCCGGGACTACGTCTCCGCGTCCCGGATGATGGGCGCGGGCGGCGGGCGGATCGTGCTGAAGCACATCCTGCCCAACACCATCGGGACCACGATCGTCAACACCACGTTCTCGATCGCCGACGCGGTCTTCGCCCTCTCCACCCTCAGCTACATCGGCCTGGGCCTCCAGGCCCCCGACAACGACCTGGGCGGCATGCTCGACGTCGGCACCAACTACGCCGGCCAGGGCTACTGGTGGATGATCTACCCGCCCGCCGCCGTGATCATCCTGCTCATCCTCTGCTTCAACGTGATCGGCGACGCCCTGCGCGACGCCTTCGAAACCCGCCTGCGGAAACGGTGAACCGACGGAGGTTCCGGCAGTGGCGCTCCTCGAAGTGACCGGCCTGCGCACCGAGATCCGACTGAAGCACTCGGTGGTGCGGGCCCTGGACGGCGTCGACCTCGCGGTGGACGCGGGCGAGACCCTCGGCATCGTCGGCGAGTCGGGCTGCGGCAAGACCATGACCGCCATGTCGATCATGCAGCTGCTGCCGAACGGCGGCAGCGTCGTCGGCGGCAGCGTCCTGCTCGACGGCCGCGACCTGCTCGCGCTCGAACCCGGGACGATGGACCGGGTGCGCGGCAACGACATCGGGATGATCTTCCAGGACCCGACCACCTCGCTCAACCCGACCATGACCATCGGCCGGCAGATCTCCGAGTCCGTCCGCATCCACCGCCGGGCCTCCCGCCGGGAGGCGCACGAACGCGCCGTCGAGGTGCTGAACCTGGTCGGCATGCCCAGCCCCGCCCGGCGGGCCCTGGTCTACCCGCACGAACTGTCCGGCGGCATGCGCCAACGGGCCATGATCGCCATGGCCCTGGCCAACGAACCCAAACTGCTCATCGCCGACGAGCCGACCACCGCCCTCGACGTCACCGTCCAGAAGCAGATCCTCGAACTCATCGACCACCTCAAGCAGCAGCTCGGCATGGCCGTCATCCTGGTCACCCACGACCTCGGCGTCATCGCCGGACGGGCCGACCGGATCGCCGTCATGTACGCCGGGAAGGTCGTCGAGACCACCGGCACCGAGGCGCTCTACGGCAACCCCCGCCACCCGTACACCGAGGCGCTGTTCGCCTCGCTGCCGGAACGCTCCGCCCGCTCCGGCGGCCGGCTCTACTCGATCCCCGGCCTGCCACCGGACCTGACCACTCCCCCGCCCGGCTGCCGCTTCGCCGCGCGCTGCCGCTACGCCACCGAGCAGTGCCACACGCAGGAGCCGCCGCTGTCCGGGGAGGTCCCGGAGCACCGCTACGCGTGCTACTTCCCGGTCGGCGAGGCCGGATCGGGCGTCCGGTCCACAGCACGGACGACGGCTGTACAGACTCCGGCGGTGACCGACGAGGTGACGGCAGCGGCCGACGGCCCGGCGGCCGAACCGCTGCTGCGCGTCGAGCACCTGGTCAAGCAGTACCCGGTCACCAACGGCCTCGTCCTGCGCCGGACCGTCGGCGCCGTCAGCGCCGTCGCCGACCTCTCCCTGACCGTCCGCCGGGGAGAGACGCTCGGCCTGGTCGGCGAGTCCGGCTGCGGCAAGACCACCGTCGGCAAACTCGTCGTCGGCCTGGAACGGCCCACCAGCGGCAGCCTGGTGTTCCAGGGCCGCGACCTCGCCCAGGCGCCACGGGCCGAACGGCGCCGGCTGCGCCGCGACGTCCAGCTGATGTTCCAGGACTCCTACGCGGCCATGAACCCGCGGATGCCGGTCCACTCGATCATGCGCGAACCGCTCGACATCCACCGGGTCGACGGCCCGACCGAGCGCGACCGGCGGATCCGGCAGATCTTCGACCTGGTCGGCCTGCCGCTCACCGCCCTCGAACGCTACCCGCACGAGTTCTCCGGCGGCCAGCGCCAACGCATCGGACTGGCCCGCGCCTTGGCCCTCAGCCCCCGGCTCATCGTCGCCGACGAGCCCGTCTCGGCCCTCGACGTGTCGATCCAGTCCCAGGTGCTCAACCTGATGCGCGACCTCCAGGGCGAACTCGGCCTGTCGTACCTGTTCATCTCGCACGACCTGTCCGTGGTCCGCTACCTGTCCGACCGGATCGGCGTGATGTACCTCGGCAAGCTGGTGGAGATCGGCCCCGCGCCGTCGGTGTACGCCCGGCCGGTGCACCACTACACCCGCGGCCTGCTCGACACCGTCCCCGTCGCCGACCCCGCGGTGGAACGGGCCAGGAGCAACCGGGGCGTCGCCGGGGAACTCCCCTCCGCGATCGACCCGCCGTCCGGCTGCCGCTTCCGCACCCGCTGCGCGGCGGCGCAGCAGATCTGCGCCGAGGTCGAGCCACCGCTGACCGCCTACGGCCCCGACGACCACCTGGCCGCCTGCCACTTCCCCCTGCGGCCCTCACCTCCCGGGTGAAGCCGCACCCCGGACCGGCTTCGTCCCGTAGCGTTTTCCTTCCACCGCGGGGACCCGCGGTGTACGAAGGGGAGGGTTACCCATGAACTCGCTTGTCTCGACGGCCCGCTGGTTAGGGTCCCTGGCGGTGGCGGGGGCACTGCTGCTCACCGGGTCCGGCTCCGCCGGCGCCGCCACCCACACCTCCGGCGGGCCGGTCCCGGGCGTCCCGCAGACCGTCGAACTGGACTCGTCCCCCGCCTCGGTGGCCGTCAGCCCGGACGGGCACAAGGCCTACGTCGCGGTGAAGGACACCACCAAGGGCGCCAAGGTGAAGGTGGTCGACACCCAGAGCGGCGCGATCACCGCGGTGGTGACACTGTCCACCGGTCTCGGCGCCGGCCCGGGCCCGCTGGCCGTCAGCCCCGACGGCTCGCGCGTCTACGTGCTCTTCTCCACCGCCCGCAAGGCACCGCTGTCCAGCCTGGGCGCCATCGACACGGCCACCGACACCGTCGTCTCCAGCACCGAGGCACCCGACCAGCCGCGGCCCGACGGCACCTTCCCCGGCGCCCTCACCTCCCTGGCCGTCAGCCCCGACGGCGCCACCGTCTACGTCGGCCAGGACGGACCGGCCCGCTACCACCGCCCGGCCGAGCCGGGCGCCCGGGTCCTGTCCTTCTCCCCGCAGCAGCAGGCCTACACCACCGCCGTCCCGGTCCCCGGCCACTACCTCGGCTCGATCGTCACGCCCCCGGACGGCGACACCGCGTACACCGCCACCGACGAGAACCTGGTCCGCCTGGACACCAGCACCACGACCCCGACCATCACCGGAACCACCGCCGCCACCATCGGCTCCCGCCCGATCCTGGCCCTCTCCCCGGACGCCACCCGCCTCTACGGCGTGGGCAACACCGGCACCGGCTACGCCGTAGACCTCGCCACCGACACCCTCACCACCCTCGACCTCGCCCCGGGCCAGTGGCTGCAGAACCCCTCGGTGTCCGCCGACGGCACCCGGCTCTACCTGGTCCTGCAGGACCTCACCAGCGGCGACAGCAAGGCCTCGGTCCTCGCCCTGGACACCGCGACCAACACCCTCGTCCCCACCGAGGAGATCACCGGCCTCAACTGGGTCACCGCCCTGGCCCTCGGCCCCGACGCCCACACCTTCTACCTCACCGTCAACTCCACCCTGCGCATCCTCGCCCACTGACCGCACCCACCCCGCACCCCGCCCCGCCCTCGGGGCGGGGTGCCCCCGCCGAGGGCTCCCTCCAGCGTTTCCGTCGCCCGCACCGCCGTCGTCCTTGTCCTCGTCCTCGTCCTCAACGGAATCCGGAAATGACCACTGCCGGGGATGAGTCAGTGGAACACGATGGCGTGGCCGCCCTCGATGCTTGCCAGGCATGCCCGATAGAGCTGGTACCAGGTGAAGCGCTCCGTCGCGAACGGTCCGTCCACCGCGAGATCCCGAGCCTCCCAGGCCTCCCCCGAACCGGAGGGAACGCGCTCGTCGTCGAGGTTGATGCCGATCGACGGCGCCAGGTCCGACAGTTCAGCCAGCAGGCGCTGACTGGAGCCGACGATTCCGGCGCCCTCGACTGCCGCCTCGTCAGGGAGGAAGAGCGGATCCTCGAACTCGACCGGCACGTAGTAGCCGGAGCTGTCGGAGTGACAGAGCAGATGGGAGGCCAGCCTCGACGTCTCATCCTGGATCTTCTCGCAATCGCGGTCGAACTGGCGCCCGCTGACCTCCAGAGCCGACGTGACAGGTTCGCCGAGGTTCACGAGCACCAGGATGCGGCGCAGCTGGGTCAGGTACCCGTAGGGAAAGCCACCGGAGAAGGTACGGGCACGAGGCGGATCGGTGATCTCCGGCTCGTGCCAGCTGATCCCCTCCTCCACGAGCGCCCGGCCGAGGCGGGCGAAGGCCGCCCGGTGATGGTCGAGACCTTCCGCATCGTTGCGAGCCTGGTCGTAGAGGAGTCCCACTGATATCGAAAGTCCCATGGGCCAGAGTCTAGGAACACCCCCTGACGGCGACGGGTCCGCCGCCGCGCCGACAGCCGTGTCTCGGGGGGCGAGGAACATCGGAGCGACACCGGCACAACCCTCCCCCGCTCTCCAGAGCCCGTCGGCCTGCGCTTCCATGGTGGTTGAACCTTCGGCGGTCGTGCTGCCCCGAGCAGGGGCATCAACCCGCAGACGGACCGGCACGTTCCCGCCCGAACCGAGTCCGACACCCGCCTCCTGGCAACCCGCCCCTCCCTTCGTGAAAGGCTTGCCGCCATGCGCGAAGTACCGGAGGACCGCGCCGTACGGAGCTTTCTGTCAGCGATCCGCGTCGGTGACCTGTGTGGTGGGGTCGCATCAGAGGTCACCCGCTCCGGGGTGGCGGTGACGTTGGACGGGTTCCCGGCGAGACCCCTGGGGTTCGTCGGCTCCTTGGACCTGCCCTGGGGGCGGCCTCGGAGCGAGGGTGTGGAGGTCGGTCAGCGGATCACCGCCGAGGTCATCGCCGTCGACCCGCCCGCGGGCCGCGTACGGCTGTCCATGGCAGCCACCGGGAACCCGGAGCTGTGGGCCTTTCTGAAGCGGCTCGCCCCAGGCCAGATCCTCGCCGGCACGGTCGCGTCGATCGAGTCGTTCGGCGTGTTCGTGGCGCTGGACGACGGGCCCGGCCATCCGGTCTTCCCGGGGGTCGGGTTCATCACGATCCCCGAACTGTCCTGGTGTCACTTCGAAACGGCCTCGGACATCGTCCGGGTCGGTGAGCGCGTCTCGTGCGGATTCCTCCACTTCGACACCACGAACGGGGAGGCCAGGCTGTCCTTGCGCGCTACGCGGCCGGACCCCTTCCAGGACTTCGCCAACAGCGTCGCCGCGGGCCGGACACTGCGCGGAAGGGTCACCCGGCTGATCCCGTTCGGCGCCTTCGTCCAGGTCGCCGACGGGGTCGAGGGGCTGATCCACCTCAAGGACCTCGCACGGACTCCCGTACGGACGCCACAGGAGGTCGTAGGAGTCGGCGACGAAGTCCTGGTCGTCGTCACCGACATCGACCGAGGACGCCGAAAGCTGGCGCTGTCGCGGCGGGAGCCCCCCTCCCGCTGATCGTGATCGTCCCGCGTGCGGCGCACTCGACGCATATCCGGTTGGCGCGCCGCCAGCCGCGTGCCCCTCGGTCTCCCACAGGCGCCGGGCTCAGAAGAGCACGTCCTCGCCGCCGGGCTCGGGTATCCCGATCACACAGGTGCGACCGGGGTCGTCAGGCACGGAGAACCCGCACAGGCTCTCGCCGCCTGCGCACTCGGCCCCGCCAGCCTCCCCGAGCCCCTCCGCGACCAGCTGGAGGCCGCCCTCACCGACGCCCGGGCGGTACTCGAAGCCTCCCCTCCGGACCCGGTCCCGCCGGAAGGCGGCCCGTTCGGGCATCGCGCCCCGGCAGCAGGCAGCTGAACCGCGCGCGCCCTGACCGGCGCGCGTCGTGCGGACGGGGGTACAACGGCTGCGGCCGGGGGCGCGGGAAGCCAGGATCGAGCCATGGCCATTCGCTTGGGACTCGGGCTGCCGCAGATGAAGTGGTACGACCTCGCGCGTGCTCCGGCAGCGGTGGCACGGGCGGCGGAGCGGATCGGCTACGAGAGCCTGTGGGTCTTCGAGCGGGTGCTGGTCCCCGAGCGGCCGCGGCAGGGCCTGTACGACGTGCCGGGGCTGGCCTGGCCGGACTCCTACCGGTCGGTCGCCCATCCGCTGGTGGTGCTCTCGCTCGCCGCCGCGGCGACGGAGCGGGCCCGGCTCGGCAGCAGCGTCCTGGTCGCGCCCCTGCACGGCCCGTTCCAGCTGGCCCGCGCCCTCGCGACGCTGGACGCGGCGAGCGGCGGCCGGGTGGTCGCGGGGCTGGGGACGGGCTGGTCGCTGGACGAGCACGCGGCGGCCGGGCACGCGCCGTTCGAGGAGCGCGGAGCCGTCCTGGATGAACTGCTGGACGTCTGCGCGGCGGTGTGGGGCCCCGACCCCGTGTCGTACCGGGGCAGGCACGCCCTGGTCGACGAGGCGGAGGTCGGGCCGAAGCCCGTACGCCCCGTGCCCGTCTACCTGGCGGCGTCCGGCGGCAATGCCCTGGACCGGGTCGCCCGCCGCGCCGACGGCTGGCTGCCGACAGGCATGACGCCCGGGCAACTGGCCGTCCTGCGGCGTGAGATCGGCGAGCGGGCCGCGTTGTACGGCCGCGATGCGGGCGCGATCCAGGTCTGCGCGAGGGCGAACGTCCGGATCACCGAGGCCCCGGTCCGCGATGCCGAGCGGAAGCCCTTCGTCGGCACGGTCGAGCAGATCGTCCAGGACACGGCCGGCTACGCGGCTGCGGGGGCGGACGAGGTGTTGCTCGATCTCCAGACGAACGCGCGGGATGCCGACGAACTCGCCGATCTGGCGGCCCGGGTGCACGCGGACATCCGCGGCGCGGGGATCTGAGACCCCTGGAAGCCGCCGTCGCCCCGCCGTCAGCGGCTCACCGGACGCCTTCCCAGAGCGACCGCTCCCGGCCGCCCGGGTCCTGCCTCAGCCGGAGGGCGTCACCGGTCAGGTGCAGCACCGAACGGTCCAGGCCGTAGGGAGGCCAGTCGGGCTCCGGCCGTCCCTCGCAGGCGAAGCCGAGCCAGGCGGCGCGCATCCGGTCGGACAGCTCCTTCGGAGGCTCCGCCCCGAGGAGCGGGTCGGTGGTTCCGAAGACCAGGCCGATCTCCGCCATGTGGCAGGCGCCCAGCCGGCCGTCCAAGGCAGGCGAGGGGTGGGCGAACTCGTAGACGAAGGTCCGTGCGCCCAGGGCGGCACGGGCCTCCGCCACGCGGATGGCCGGGATGCGGTAGGAGTGGTCGGTCATCACGGCCGAGAACAGGTCCCCGGGCGTGGCCTCCGGGCGGTCGGCCCGGTAGGCGGCGACCGCCTGCGCGGCGTCGAGCCCGAACGAGGCCAGGAATCCGTGCAGGACCTCGTCCGTGATGCGGTCGGCCATGCCCAACGCGACGAGGAAGAGCCGGAATTCGTCGGTGGTCGTGCCGGTGAGCAGGTCGATGTCGCGGCCCGCCCCGGCCGCGACGGCGTCGACGGGCCGAGCACGCAGGGTCGTCCCGTCGACCACCGGCAGCACCGTGGTGCCGCCGCCGGCGGACTCGCCCCACCGCCCCGGGGCCGTGTCCCGGGCCATCTCCTGGCCGAGGGCGGCGTTGGCGGCGATCAGCCGTTCCGGGGGCACGGCCGCCAGGGCCTCCGTGGTGTGCTCGACCCCGGCGATGGCGGCCAGCCGCTCGGTGATCCGGTGCCCGGTCTCCAGCGAGTGGCAGTGGTGCCCGGCACCGCTCTGGGTGATCGCGCGGTGGAACAGCCCCTCGGCCCGCTCCATGGTCATCAGCGCCGTGATGCTGATGGCTCCGGCCGACTGGCCGAACACCGTGACGTTGTCCGGATCGCCGCCGAACGCCGCGATGTTGTCACGGACCCACTCCAGGGCGGCTATCTGGTCCAGCAGGCCGAGGTTGGCCGTTCCGTCGGGCAGCAGCAGGAAGCCCTCGGCGCCCAGCCGGTAGTTGAGCGTGACGCACACCGCGCCGTCCGCGGCGAGCCGGGTGCCGTCGTAGCCGGGCAGCGAACCGGATCCGTTGCGGAACGCCCCGCCGTGGATCCAGACCAGGACCGGAAGACGGCCGGCGGCACGCCCGGGTGCGGGGGACCACACATTGAGGTTGAGACAGTCCTCCCCCGTCTCCACGGGCTCCACCAGGAGTTCGGCCATGGCGGAGGAATAGCCGGGCTGCGGCGCGGCCTGCCCCGGGCGGCCGCAGTCGCGCTCCCCCGCCCAGGGCTCGGGCGGCCGCGCCGGACGGAACCGGCGCGGCCCGAAGGGCGGCGCCGCGTACGGGATGCCCAGGAAGGCCGCGACGCCTTCGCGCTCCTGGCCCCGCACCTTGCCGTACGCGGTGGAGACGGTCACGCTCGCCAAAGCAGTACCTCGCATGATGGTCGATCAGCCGACGCGTCACTCCACCACGGAACGCCCGGGAAGCGCCAAGGGATTTAGCCCCAGGTGAAGGCGCCGCAGGGAGCCGGCGGGTCCTCCGGGAGGAAGTGGGGCGGCGCGTACTGGCAGCCCCAGGGCCCGCAGTCCTGGCCAGGGACCGCGAACGTACCGGTGGCCCTGGTCGGCGCGGCCGCGGCCGGCCCGGCGGACGCCCGGGGCGCGGGAGCTGCCTGGGCCGGGACGGGAGCGCCCAAGAGGGACAGCGCCAGCACCAGCGGGGCGGAGGAGACGAGGCAGGGGACGCTTCTGCGCATGGGAGCCTTCCTTCGGCCCGGCACCGGGTGACGCGCCGGGCGGCGAGCGGCCGTCCCCCGCCGGGCCCGTTGCCCGGGGACGCCCGCTCCGGTGCCCTCCTTCCTCCCCAGGGCCGGGAGCCCCGCACGCCCGACGCAACTCGAACAGATGAACCCGCTGCGCCCGCGCCCCCTCGCGCGCCCCGGGGAAGAGCCGGTCGCCCACTTCCCCGCCACCCGGTACGGCCCCGGGCCGCCGCGCGGGCAGTCCACCCGGCACGGACACCAGGACAGCAGCTCCAAGGAGGCCCCGGCCGGGGCCAGACGTGTGCCCGGCCGCCCGCCGAGCAGCAGCCCAAAACCTCGTGGCCATCCCGCCCGCCCGCTGTGAGACTGGCCCGATGGAAGAAGCGCCCACCGCACCGACGCCCGTCGTCCTCGGCATCGACGACCTGCGACCACTCCCCGGCGCCACACGGATCGCCCGCACCAGCCGCGAAGGCACCCGGCTCCTGGAGGAGCACCGCGACGGCTTCATCGACGAACTCTGGCTCGACCACGACCTCGGCGGCGACGACACCGTCATGCCCGTGGTGGCCCTCCTGGAAGAAGCGGCCTTCGAGGGACGGCCCTTCCGGATCGGAACGGTCTACGTCCACAGCGCCAACCCCGTCGGCTCCGCCTCCGTCGTCCGGTCACTCACGCGCTGGAACTACCGCGTCCGGCGGGCGTCGGCCCAGGATCAGGCCGCGCCCACGACCCGTCGACCGAGACGCTAGTGTGTGCGGATGAGTGAGGAGCCGCAACCGCAGGTGTTCTCGAACCTTTGGGCTGACGCCGGCGGTCCCGGCGGCCACGGTTCGCCCCGCGATCGCTGCATGTGCGTCGAGCACGTCCGCACCAGGCCGCAGGGGCCGACCCGCTTCCACCGGGAACGCCAGGACACCACCGCACCGGGATGGATCCGCCTTCTCGAACTGGTCGAAGAGGCGGCGGCCGACGGACGTGAGGTCTTCAAGCCGCTCGTGGACCTCACGGCGGAACAGCGGCGCCAGGTCGTCACGCTCCCGCCGACCATCGCCAAGCTCACCTCGGTCAAGCACCTCGTGCTGTACGGCAGCAACCTGGTGCGCATCCCGCCCGAGATCGGCGCGATGCGCGGCCTTGAGGAGTTCACCCCGTACACCTCCTACCGCCTGCACTGGTTCCCGTACGAGATCACCCGGTGTGCCAGCCTGCGTCGCAGTACGGTGAGCACCCGGGCCGTGTACGGGAACTACAAGCGGCGGCCGCCCTTCCCGCAGCTGCCGACGGCGGCCGCCGCCCGGGGCGTCGACGTCGAGGACCTCGACCCCGGTGTGTGGGGTGCCTCGGCGATCCGTACGTGCAGCGTCTGCGACCGGCACGTCGAGGGCGTGAACCTCCGTCAGGCCTGGATCTCGCTGTGGACGTCGGGCGCCGACGTCCTGCCGCTGCTGGTCAACGCCTGTTCGACGGCGTGCATCGACGCGCTGCCGGTGCCAACCGAGGGCTACGTCCAGGTGCCGCACGCCGGCGGGCCGGGTGTCGAGCAGCCGACGGCCGGCCGTCGGCCTCGCTGACGCGGTGCGGCCACGACCGCCGGGGGCGGGGCCCACGACGCAAGGTACGGTCCGTCACATGTCGAAACACGGACGACGGATCCGCCTGACCGCCGGGGCTGCCATGGCCCTGCTCGGCGGCGGCTTCGCGATCAACGCCTGGATGAACCGGGTCCCGGAGACCAGGGTCTACGAAGGCACTGTGGCCGGCCAGGTGCTGCTGGTCGGCTCGGACGGCCAGACCCTGACACTGAGCATCGGGTGGGGTTGTGAGAAGCAGCCCGAACTCGTGGTCCGCGAGTCCGCCGACGCGGTGAAGGTCTCCCTGCGACACACAGTCCCCCCGGGGTTCTGCGACCCGGGTGGCATCGGACAGATCACGACCCACCTGAACAAACCGCTCGGGACCAGGGCTCTGAACGACGCCACCGGCAAGCCCGCCGTCCACTTCGACGAGCGCGACCTCCTGCGGCCCGTGTTCCTGCCGGAGAACTACTCCCCCTATCCCGCGGGCAGGATGGTCCACCTGCCCGGTCTGGCCCCGCTCCCGACCGACACTCCGGCCTGGGCCAGCGGGTACCGACTGGGGACGGGCCCTGAACAAGGCAATCTGATCATCAGCCAGACCCTCCGGAACAGCGCACCACCGGAGGGCCGGGCCGCCCTGGTCAAGGGCCACCCCGCGGCCATCACGCAATCCGATCCGAACGGCGGGCCCCGTTCGCTGACATGGTCGGACGGGACCTACACCTTCGTCGTCACGACCGGTGCTCCCCCGCGGCTCTCGGACGAGGAACTCGTCCGCGTCGCCGAGAATCTGCGGTGACCGACACCACGACGACGTCCGGCGGCTGTCCATCAGGCTGCCCCGGCGGAGTCTCGGCCGCTCCTGCGCTGGTCAGGGCGGAGAGCCTTCATCGAGCCAGACGCCCCCGACCCCGGGCATTGCCGGGGGCGGGGGCGTCGGGTGCGGGGTGGGAGCGGGTCAGCTGCGGGTGACCACGAGCTGGCTCGAGCCGTCCGGCAGGCCCGCGATGGCGGCGCGCTGGGCCGGGAAGGTGCTCGCGCCGTACGGGCCCTGGACGGCGGCGAAGCCGGACCAGGAGCCGTTGCCGAAGCGGGTCTCGTGGTAGACGTTGCCGTCGCCGCCGACCACCGCCACCTGGGACGAACCGTCCGGCAGGCCGGCGATGCCGACCGTCCGCGCGGCCATGGTGGGCGTGCCGACGCCGGGGAGCGCGGCGAAGCCGGACCAGTTGCCGTCGGCGAAGCGGGTCTGGTGGTAGACGTTGCCGTCGTTGCCGATCGCCAGGACCTGCGAGGAACCGTCCGACAGGCCCGTGATGGCCACCCGGCCGGCCGCCATCCGCGAGCTGTTCACCCCGGGGAGCGGGGCGAAGCCGCTCCAACTGCCGTTGGAGAAGCGGGTCTCGTGGTAGACGTTGCCGTCGTTGCCGATCGCCAGGACCTGGGCGGACCCGTCGGGCAGGCCGGCGATGGCGACGTCCCCGGCCGCCATGGTCGGGGTGCCGACGCCGGGGAGCGGGGCGAAGCCGGACCAGTTGCCGTCGGAGAGGCGGATCCGGTGGTAGACGTTGCCGTCACTGCCGATGGTCAGCACCTGCGAGGAGCCGTCCGGCAGGCCCGCGATGGCGGCCCGGCGGGCCTGGGTGGCGGGCGTGCCGTCGTCGGGGAGCGCGGCGAAGCCGCTCCAGCTGCCGTTCGCGGCGCGGACCCCGTGGTAGAGCCGGCCGTCCAGGCCGATGCCCAGCTCCTGCGAGGAGCCTCCCGGCAGCCCGGCGATCGCGGCCTCCGAGCCGCGGAAGACGCCCGCCCCGCCCGTCAGCGGGCTGAAGCCGGGCCAGGCGCCCGAGCTCTGGCGCACGCCGAGGAAGAGCGCGGAGGACAGGGAGGGCGGGGCGCTGGTGAGCTGGATGTCGACGTAGTCCTGGTCGATCGCTATCGAGTAGCCGCCCCAGCTCTCCGGGTTCGCCGGCGAGGCGTACTGGTGGGCGCGCTGGTGGTTGGACCAGTAGCCGGCCGGTATCGACGGGTCGGCGGTGTCCTCCTTGCCGTTCCAGTTGGCGCTGAAGACGGCGTCGGGCATGGTGTAGGCGCTGTTGCCGGCGTTGGCGGCGAGGTCCTTCATGCCGGACGAGGAGCTGCTGTAGACACCGGAGTTGTAGCCCCAGGCGTGCAGTTCGTTGGTCCAGGCGGTGAGGAAGGCGAGCACCGTGGCCGAGTACTGCGGGGTGGTGTAGCCCTCCATGTCGTAGTAGAGGATCGTGCCGGGGCCGAAGCCGAGGGCCTGGGCCTGGGCCACCGCGTCGTCGGCGGCGTTGGCGCCCTCGGTGGCGGGGTAGGCGATCTTCGGGGCCTGCACGCCGACGTACAGCGGCATGAAGGACCAGCCCGCGGACTGCTGCTGCTGGACCCAGGAGGACGTCAGGTTCGGCTGGGCGCAGCCCCGCCTGACACCGCCGATGTAGATGCCGACCGCCCGGTACGGGGAGGAGTTCATCCACGCGTTCATCGCGGCGCTGGAGGGCGCCGTGCAGGCGTCGAAGCCCTTGCCGGTGTAGTTCGTCGCCGACGCGGGCACCTGGGCCGCGGCGGCCATCGGTGCGGCCATGGCCCGGCTGGACGGCGCGGCGGCGGACTTGGGCGTGGCGGACTTCGCGGCGGGGGCCGTCGGGGCTGCGGCGGGCGCCGGCTCCGGTCGGTGTTCCGGCGCGGGGGTGAGCCCGGCACTGGTGATGATCCGGCGCACCAGCGGCTGGTCCGTGTCGTACGTACCGGTCACCGCGACGACGCCGTCCTCCGCGCGGATCGTCTGCGCGACCGGGTTGGAGCCCTCCCGGTCGGGCGCGGCGCCGGCGGCGGGCTCGACCAGCAGGGCCTCCGAGCGGCCGGTCAACCGCGGCGGGCAGACCTGCTGTTCGCCCGGGCGACCGAGGTACACCGCGTGCTGGTCGAAGCGGACGCAGGCCTGCGGGTCCGCGGCCAGGTCGACGACCGGCCAGGCCGTGGGCACCTGGAAGACGCGGCCCTGGTAGGTCACCTTCTTGGTGTCCGGGCTTCCGGCGGGGGCGGCTACGGCGGAGCCGGCGGCGGGCGCCGCCATGAGGACGGCCGCCGCGACGACCGCGGCGCTCCGGAGCGCTGTCATACGGGTCTTCACCCAGATATCTCCTGACACGACGAAAGGCCGCACGCCGACAGGTCGGCCGCGCGGCACGGGCACGTCACCCTATCCGCGCCCTCGGACAAGTGGTGTCGCAGGCCCCTCCGGTCCGGCCGGCCGTCCGTCAGCCGTCGCCCCGGGGCCCGTTCCCGCGCGTCGGGCCAGCCCGGCGGACAGGACACGTTCTGTTCTCAACTCCGGTCGCGTGTGGGACCGTTGGCAGCGGTAGTCGGCACGGAGAGACCCGGATCGCGGGGGAACGGGGTGGTGGACATGACGGACCGGCCGGGCCCGTACGGACCGAACCGCCGGGGCCTGCTCGCCTCGGCCGGCGCCCTGCTGGCCGGCGGCGCGGCCTCGGGCCTGCCGGGGGCCGCGGGGTCCGCCGGAGGAGCCGCTCCGGCGCAGGCCCCGGGCCGGGGCGCGGCGGTGATCCGGCGGGGCGACCCTCGGTACGCGAGCCTGCTGCGGGGCGACAACTTCCGCTTCGCCGGCGACCCGGACGAGATCCGGGTCGCCGCCACCACCGAGGACGTCGTACGCGCCGTCACGGAGGCGCTGCGCTCCGGGCGGAGGATCGCGCCGCGCAGCGGCGGCCACTGCTTCGAGGACTTCACCGCCGATCCGGGCGTCCGCCTGCTGCTGGACCTCTCCCCCATGGACGCGGTCGGCTACGACCCGGAGCGGCGGGCGTTCGCCGTCCGGCCCGGCACCACGCTCGGGCGGGTGTACCGGGCGCTGTTCACGGGCTGGGGCGTGACGGTCCCGGCGGGCGCGTGCCCCGAGGTGGGCGCCGGCGGGCACTTCGCCGGTGGCGGGTACGGGCCGCTCTCGCGCCGCTACGGCTCGGTGGTGGACCACCTCCACGGCGTGGAGGTGGTGGTGGCGGACCGGGCCGACCGGGCGCGGACGGTGGTCGCCACCCGTGAGCCGGACGACCCGCACCGGGACCTGTGGTGGGCCCACACCGGCGGTGGCGGCGGCAACTTCGGCGTGGTCACCCGCTACTGGCTGCGCTCCCCGGACGCGACGGGCGACGACCCGTCCCGGCTGCTGCCGCCCTCGCCCCGCGAGCTGAAGGGCTACCAGGCGGTCTGGGCCTGGGACGAGCGGATGACGGAACAGGCGTTCACCACCCTGCTGCGCAACTTCGGCACCTGGCACGAGCGTCACAGCGAGCCGGGCTCCCCGTACGCGGGCCTGTACGCGATCCTCTCGGTGGCCCGTCGCGGCGGCGGCCCGATCACGATGTTCGTGCAGGCCGACGCGGCCGTCCCCGACCTGGACCGGATGGTGGCCGAGCTCGTGTCCGCGGTCGGCGCGGGCACCGGCGTCGAACCCGCCGTCGACCACCGGACCGTACCGTGGCTGCACGCCCTCACCTGGCCGGGCGCGGGAGCGGCCGGGGACATGTTCAGCCGGCGCTACAAGCTCAAGGCGGCGTACCTGCGCCGCTCGTACACCGACGCCCAACTCACCACCGCCTACAGCTGGTTGACGGACGGCGCCGCCGTCTCGCACGGCGGTCTGCTGTTCGTCGGCTACGGCGGCCAGGTGAACGCGGTGGCGCCGGGGGCGACCGCGACCGCCCAGCGGGACGCGGTGATGAAGGTCGTCTACCAGACGGTGTGGACGGACGAGCGGGAGGACGCGGCGAACCTCGCCTGGGTGCGGGGGTTCTACCGCGCGATGTACGCGGACACCGGCGGCGTGCCGGTGCCCGGCGAGGTCAGCGACGGCTCCTACATCAACTACCCCGACGCCGACCTCGCCGACCCGGCCTGGAACCGCTCCGGCGTCCCGTGGCACACCCTCTACTACAAGGACGACTACCCGCGGCTCCAGGCCGTGAAGGCCCGCTGGGACCCGTACGGGCTCTTCCGTCACGCCCTCTCCGTCGAGCCCCGGCCGGCCCCGTGACGCCGCTCCGGAACGGCCGGGTCCCGGACAGGCGAACGGCGGGTCAGCGGACGGTCACCTGCCAGGCGCTGTAGGCCGTGGCCATGCGGCCGGCGATGCCGGGGCAGTAGTAGGTCGACGGGCTCATGGTGGCGGCGGGGAAGACGGTCGAGTTGGAGGGGCCGGCGTCGCTCCAGGCGCCGGTGGCGGGGGTGCGGACCTTCAGCCCGGTGGTCTCGACGACCCGTCCGCTCAGGTCCTGGCAGACGCCCACGTTGCCGGAGGCCGTCCGGTCGGAGTAGTACTCGAACATGTCCCAGCCGTAGTCGAGGCCGGTCTGGTCGGTGCCCCGGCTGGTGAAGAACGGGTCCCAGGTGCTGGTGGCGACGTTGTAGAGGGAGGCGCTCCAGGTGTTGGTCCGGGCGTCGGTGAGCTGGACCTGGACGCTGTAGGCGGAGCGGCCGTTCACGGTGGCGCCGTACTTCCGGAGGAAGGCGGCGTCGATGTCGACGGTCGCGCCGACCGCCTGGGAGGGGTCGGTGGTGCACCAGTCCCAGGCCCATATCTGGGCGCTGTCCCGGGTGTGGACGGTGACCATCTCGATGCAGGAGTTGCTGCGCGGCTTGGTGGTGGGGGCGTAGAGGAAGTCGTTGGCGCCACTCAGGCGCAGCGCGTCGTCGAGGGTGTGGGTGGCGATGACGGCGTCGTAGCCGGTGTTGCCGTTGGGGCCCAGCTCGGTGCCCCACCACCGGTGGGCCTGGGCGGCGATCGGTGCCGGGGCGGTGCGGTTCGTGGCCGTCTCCGAGGGCCGCGCCTCCGTGGCGAGGCCCGCGCGCAGCTCGCGGAACCGCTGGACGGCGGGCCGGTCCTGCGGCCTGATGCCGGCGTCGCCGAGGACGCGGCCGGACACGGGGGCGCCCGTCGGTGCGTCGGCCCGCGGGGCGGCCGGGTGGGCGGCGTGGGCCGGAGCCGACGCCGGAACCGCCTGAGCGCCAGGCGCGAGGACGATACCTGCGACGACGAGGGCGCACGCGCCGGCGGCGGCTGCCGCGGTCCTCAGCGTGGACGAACGGCGTGACGATGTCGTGGTCATGACACTCCTGAGTGTGGGGGAACCCGATGGGGGGTGGCAGCCGCCGCCCGCCGGGGAACGGACCGGATGCGTGGGGGTCCGGTCACCGGCGAACGGAGCGGGTGGCCATCAGCGTGGGCCAGGCCCCGGCACGACACAATCCGGCTGCCGGAAGTACCCATACTCAATCAATCCACCCGGCCTGAACGCCGGTTGCCCACCCGGGCGTCCGAACCCCGAACCGCGGGCATCCTCACGATCGGGCCCGGCGGGCGGGCGCAGCCCCGTACGCACCGTCAGGACGTACGCACCGTCAGGACGAGCGGAGGCGAGCGTGAGCGACCCCTGGAAGGCCGTGCTCCACGGTCCCCTCGCCGACCCGGCCCGCCCCGGGACGGTCCTGCTGGTGGAGGGCCCGGCCGGCACCGGCAAGTCGCACCTCGTGGCAGGGCTCCGCCGCCGACACCCGGCCGGCTCCGGCTGCCTGACCCTGACCTGCGCCGACCCGCCCGACGGCGACGCACAGCACGCCTTCGACGCCCTCGACGCCCTCACCCGCGCCTTCGGCGACCCGACCCGGGCCGCCGTCCCGACGCTGCTGGTCGTGGAGGACGTCCACCGGGCCGACGAACGCACCAGGTACCGGATCCGGCACCTGGCCCGCACCCTCCCGAACGGCTGCGCCCTGGTGCTCACCTGGCGGCCCGAGGACCTTCCCGCCGACCGGCCCCTGCTGGGCGAGCCGCTCTCCTGCCCGCCCGGCACCGCCGTCCTCAGGATCCGGACCGGTCCGCTCCCGGCGGTGGTGGCACGGGAGTTGACCGAACGGACCCTGGGCGCCCGGTGCCCGGACGACGTGATCGAGCGGCTGTACGCGCTCACCGGCGGCGTCGCCCAGGTGCTCGTGGACGTCCTGCCCGTCCTGGCCGGCACCGTCCTCGCCGACACTTCCCCGGGCGGCCCGACCGTGGACGCCGTCGAGGCACTGGAGGCCCCACCGCGCCTGGCGGAGACCGTACTGGGCCGACTCGCCGACCTGCCCGCGGACGCCCGGCGGCTGGTGCACGCCGCGGCGGTGCTGGACGAACCGGCCTCCGAAGCCGAACTGGCAGCCCTGACCGACCTGACGGCGGAGACGGTGCGCCGCATGCTCCTCGCCGCCCTCACCGCTGCCGTGCTGACCGACCTCGGCCCCCGGCGGTACGGCTTCCGCGTACCGCTCGCCGCCCGGGCCGTGGCCGCGAGCCTCCCCGCCCCCGAACGCGCCGACCTGCACCACCGGGCGGCGCAGGTGCTGAGACGGCGCGCCGACGTCCCCTGGCCGCAGGTCGCCGGGCACCTCCTGGCGGCAGGGGTCCGCCGCGGCCTGGTCCGGGCCGCCGAGCGCGCCGCCGAGACCCACGCCGCCGCCGGACGGCACCGCGAAGCCGCCCGACTCCTCCAGGACCTGCTCGCCGACCGCCGGATCCCCGGCCCCGCCCGCGCGAGGCTCGCCACGGCGGCCCTGCGCCGCATCGCCGGGTTCACCCTCCAGGACGCCGGCGCCCTGCTCGACACCCTCACCGGCGCCCCGCTCCTGCCCGGCCCGCTGCGCGCCCAGGCCCGGGTGCTGCAGGGGCTGTCGCTGTGCACCCCGACGACACCGGACCACGACGGCTGGCTGCACCTGGAACGCGCCGCCAGGACCCTCCCCGACGAACCCGGCCTCGCCGCCCGCGTCCTGGCCGCGATGTCCATGCCGCACTGGCCCGGCATCCCCCTCGCCGAGCACCGGCAGTGCGCGGAGCGGGCGGGCGCCGCGCTGGCGGGCACCACCGACCCCGTCCTGCGGGCCGCCGTCAACGCCAACCTCGTCGGGCTGCTCCTGACCCTCGGCGACCCCGGGGCCGAACAGGCGCTCCCGGCCCGGCCGTTGGGGGAGGACGAGGACAACGGTGACGCCGCGTCGGCCGGTCACCGGGCCCGCGCCCTGTGCAACGCCGCCGACGCCACCCTGTGGCTCGGCCGCTACCACGACAGCCAGGCGTTCCTCGAACGCGGCGCGGCCCTGGCCGGACGCCACCACGCCGGCCCCCACGTCGCCCACGGCATCCGCAGCATCCGGCTGCTCCTCGACTGGGCCACCGGCCGCTGGACGGGCCTCGCCGACCGGGCCGCCGACCTGGTCGCGGACACCGCGCGAACCCCGGTGCTCGGCCACGAGGCACGAACCGTCCTCGCCGCGCTGTGCCTCGCCCGCGGCGAGTGGTCCCAGTGCCGGGCCTGGCTGGCCGGCGGCCTGGCCCCGCACCTGGACCAGCAGTTGGCACCGGTGGCGGCGCTCTCCTCGACCGTACTCGTCCGGCTGGCCCTGGCCCGCGGCGACCACGACGACGCCAGAGCGCACGCGACGCAGGCCTGGGGACGGCTGTGCAGCAAGGGCATCTGGGCCTGGGCGGCGGAACTGGCGCCCTGGGCCGTCACGGCGGCGCTGAGCGCCGGCGACCCCGCCACGGCCCGGACGATGGCCCGGGACCTCCGCACGGCCCCCGCCGCCCCGCACCTCCCCCTCGCCGCGGCCGCCCGACGGTGGTGCCGCGCCACCCTGGCCGAGCACGACGGGGACCTCGCGCGCGCCGCCGACGGCTACCGCGCCGCCGCGGACGCCTACGCCGCGCTGCCCCGCCCGTACATGGCCGCCCTGGCGGCGGAGGCCGCCTCCCGCTGCGCCGCGGGCGAGGGCGAGGGCAAGGACGCCGGCCGCGACACCGTCGACCGGCTCACCGACGCCCTCCTCGTGCTGACCGGGCTCGGCGCCACCCACGACGCCGCCCGCGTCCGCTCCCGCCTGCGCGCCCTCGCACCCCCGCGCCGAGGCCGGCCCGCCCATCCCGGGCTCTCCCCGCGCGAACGGGAGGTCGCCGAACTCGCGGCCGGAGGTCTGACCAACCGTCAGATCGCGGCCGCACTGCACCTGTCCACCAGGACCGTCGAGAACCACGTGGCCAGGGTGCTGCGCAAGCTGTCCGCGCCGTCCCGCCGGGACCTCCCCGCACGCCTCTGACGCGCGCCTCTACCGGCTCAACGTCCGGGCCGCCCCGGAGCCCCGCCGTCGACCGGCAGCTCGCCCGGGAGGTAGCCGTAACCGGCGCGGCCCGGCACCGCCCCGGCGAGGGCCCGGACCAGCGCGGCCGGCGGTGCCGCGAAGACCCCTGGGTAGTCGCACTCCCCCAGCTCCGGCCGCACCGGCCAGGCCAGCCGTTCCCGCTCCAGGTCGTACCGCGCGTCGACGCCCTCGCGGTTGCCCCGGGCATCCAGGCGCGCCCAACGGCCGTTCAGGTGCACGGCGTTGAGGGCGTGCAGCACGAAGTCGCCCTCGCCGTCCGCCAGCCGCTGGTAGCACAGGCCCGTCGGCACGCCCTGCGCTCGCAGCAGCGCCGCCAGCAGGTGGGCCTTGCCGTGGCAGATCGCGTTGCCCGCGGCCAGCACCTCCGAGGCGCGGAACGCCCCGCTGTAGGCGCCCGCGTCGGCGGAGTGCCGGACCTCGTCGCGGACGTGCCGGTAGGCCGCCTCGGGGGTGGCCAACTCGGCGGCCAACCGCCGCAGTTGCGGGTCCTGGTGGTCGATGACCCCGTCCGCCACGAGGTAGGCGGCGAGGTCGTCGGTCTCCGGTTGCAGGATCATGCCGCCCATCGTGCCCCGCCCCACGGGCCGCACGGGCGGAATTCCAGCCCGTGGACAGGGCCTGGGGCCCGGGAGCGGGGCGGCCGGGAGCGGGGCCGGCTTCGGACGTACGGCCGGGGCTACTTGGGGGCGGCGGTCATGGAGGCGACCGCGTCCGCCACGCTGCCCCGGTAGTTGCCCATCTTGGGGTTCAGGACGTGGGCCCCGGCGGGGAGCGGGAAGTTGCGGGTGTTCGCGAGGGGCATGTTGGTGCCCTCGCCGTCGACCAGCACGTTGATCTCGTTGATGCCGGGGGCGGTGCCGGTGGTGGCGCCGCTCGGGTCGAGGTCGATCACCGCGTAGGCGCTCCGGCCCGCCGGGACCGGGAACCGCTCCGTGCCGCTGGCGAGCACCGGCTTGAGGTTCTTGCTCTGGTCCCGGGCGGCCGAGTCGCCCAGGTCGACGCCCGGGGAGGAGCTCAGGCTGCAGGCCTTCGCGCCGGTGTTGCGCACCTCGATCACCCACTGGTTGGCCGCCCCGGCGCGCGCCGACGCGTTGATCGAGAGGCTCTGGATGTCGCACGGCTGGGCGGCGGCACTCCCACCACCGGTCCCGCCACCGCTCGACGGGCTCGCACCGGCCGGCGTGTGCGCGGCGGTGGGCGCCGCCGAGCCGGCGGGAGCCGGTGCACCCGGAGCCGGTGCAGTCGCCGAGGGAGCACCGGCGGCCGCCTTGGTGGGCGCGGAGCTCGCCGAGCCGGCGGGCGCGTCGGTGTTCTCGGGCCCGCAGGCGGTCAACGCGAGCCCCGCCCCGACGACGAGGACGGCGGAGACGAACAGCGGGCGACGGCGACGGACGGACATGGTGGCTCCCCGATGACGATGCGGACTGCTTGATCGAACACACCACAGGACGGCCGGACGACGGCTTTCGGTGCCATCCGCAGCGTCACAATCGCCAGGACATGACAGGGACCGGACTGTGACATTCGGTCAGCCGCAGGGCAGTTGACGGCACCCCTCACCTGCCGGTACACCCGGTCCCGCCAGCGCGGCCTGCCCGACGTCTACGGGAGGAGGCGCGTGCCTCCCGGCCATGTCGTGGTGGCGGGCCCGGGTGAGGCGGATCCGCGAGAGGGCAGGGCTCCGGCCGGCACGACCGGGGTTCCCATTCGCCTCGCAGGAGGTGCGTCGGGGGATTCCCGTTGTGACGATGGCCCCACGGGTCGGGCCCACGGATTGGCTGCGTGAACGGCCCCCGACTGCCCGCCGGTACCTTCGCCGGGCCGACGCGTTCCGCCCGGCGTACCCGGGGTCGTCTGCTGCCCGGGGACGTGCCGAGCCCGTCCCCTCCCACCATTCCCATCCGTCGAAAGCAGAGGGAAACCCGCATGTCCGTACGTCGAAGCGCCCTGACCGTGTCCGCCGTCCTCGCCGCGCTGGCCACCGGCGTGGCACCGGCCGCCGACGCCGCCCCGGCAACCGCCTCGGAGATCCTGAACTGCACCGTGAACGCCGCGGTCACCTTCGACCCGGCGTTGTCGGCCGGCCCGGAGGCCACCACCGTGACGATCGGGGGGACGGCGACCGGGTGCACCGACTCCCAGAGCGGCCCGACGGCCGTGGTGGGCGGCACCGTCACCGCGACGCTCACGTTCGGCACGCTCAGCTGCAACCCGCTCACGGTGCCGGCGCTGGTCCCGGGCTCCACCGCGACCTTCACCTGGAACCTGCAGAACGGGACGCATGCCAGCAGCACCATCACCAACATCGCCGTCGTCGAGGTCGACGGGGCCGGCACCCTCACCGGAACCGTCACCGGCTCCTCCTCCCGCCTCGCCGGGGAGACCCTGACCGCGGTCCTGAACATCGACAGCGACCAGCCGATCATCGACAACTGCATCGACGTCCTGGCAGGCATTGGCCAGCCAATCGCCCACTCGACCCTCACCGCCGCCACCGCCTTCAGCTGACCCCGCGCCACCCGGGCCCCGGCCCCCGCGGGGGCCCGCCCAGGGTGGGAACCCCGCCACGCCGGGCCCCGCGGTTGGCCCCCCGGGCCCCCGGTTCTGCGTTTGCCCGGGAACCGGCAGACCGGTCGGCGCGGGGTGTCCTGGGAGGCCTAGACGAGTAGTTCCGGAGTCGGGCGCTTCAGTCCAGGACGACCGTCACGCCGCGCTCGACGAGGATCTCCAGGACTCGGTCGAAGTAGGAGCTGCTCGCGCCGCACTCGACGGCCTGGTCGGCGAAGGCACGACGGGCGATGTCGGAATCGTGCCAGATCAGAGTGAACGGTGGAACGACCGCCGACCCGCCGCCGAGTCGGTCCCGGAGCCAGAAGAGGTCTCCGCCCAGTTCCCGGCCGGGGCCGAGGACGGCCTCGCCGATGGCCAGGTGAAGGCCTGGCACGTCGGTGGCGAAGCGGCCGTCGAGGTGGTACTCGCCACCGGAGCGACCGATCCCGGGGCCGTACGGGCCACTGGTCGTCAGCCGCAGCCACGCGTAGCGGCCCCGGGTGGTGAGCGGCGCCCAGAGGTTGGGCCGGCTCGGTTCGCCGTCGTACCAGGTCTCGTGAATCGCGCGGGCCTCCAGGGGCGGGCGGTCGTCGCGACGGTCCGCGAGCGTGAGGTCCAGCAGGGAGCTGCCCACGACGGAGGGCCGCACGTCGGCGATGTCGACGTCGACGCCGTAGTAGTACATGACCCGACCGTTGCGGTCCAACGCCACCAGCCACACGCACTCCCAAGGCCGGGGGTGCGGGTCCTTCAGCCGTTCCAGCAGCGCGTCGGTCGGCTCACAGCCGATCAGGTGGATCGGGTTTGTCCGCGGGGGGCGCTGCGGGTACAGCCCCCGCGCTTCGAGGCAAGTGCCGAGCGGTTCGTCGCTCCGCCGGTGCGCCGACCTGATTTCGAAGCGGTACGAGGTCGGGGCCTCTGGCACGGCCAGGGCCCTGTCCATGGTGTTCGCGACACCGGCGCCGAGGACCAGGTCGATCCGGTCCGGGTCACTGGGCGTGGGGCTGTGGGTGATGACGGAGACGTCGACGAGCTCGACGTCCGTCGGCGATGTCCTGTCGTCCGCGTCGAGGACGTCCACGACCAGGTCCCCGAGCAGCCGGCCCTCCGCAGCGGGTCGGGTGGCGAGCGCGGCGAGCCGACTGTCACTGGGGCAGCCGCGCAGCGTGACGACCTCCCGGGGCGGCGGCACCGGCGCCACGTACAGCCCTTCGACGTCGACGCAGCGCGCGAGGAGCGCGACGCGTTCGGTGTCCTCCAGGCTGGAATCGTCCTCGACGAGCAGGTAGCGCAGCGGGAGATCCCGCTTCCAGCCGAGGAACTCCGTGACCCGCATCCGACCTCCGGTACTCGAACCCTCCGAACCGGGCCACCCTACGGCCCGTCGGTAAGATGATCACCCGGGTTTTCGCCGGTGAGACCCCCTCTCAGCCGAGCCGATGCGCACCGCCATGCGATGGATGCGCGGCGTTCGACCCGGCGAGGGACTGCTGAAGTCCGTCCGCCAGCTCGTCGAGTCCGTCAACGACACCCTCAACGGCCAACTCGGGCTCGAACAGCACGGCGGGTGCACCATCGAAGGAGTCGGCGCCCGAGCTGGCCAGCGGCTGCTGGCGATGACCTGCGCGATCTGGCACAACCGCACCACTGGCCGACCCGTCACCCGCTCATTGATCGCCTACGACCACTGACCGACTGCGGAACTACTCGTCTAGCAGGACCAGCGGTGGGAGCGGAGGTGGACGCCGGTGCCGCCGTTCTGCGAGAAGTTGCCCCTCGCACCCGCCGCCGTGCACACCACCCGCTGGCCCGTGTAGTTCGCGCCGGGGTAGAACGCCACCGGCCTGCCGGAGCCGCCGTGGTTGTACACCGAGCGGACCTTGGTGGTGGCGGACCAGCTGCAGCGGTCACCGGACTGCCAGTCCGGGTCGTCGTAGGGCCAGGCGCAGACGCTGCCCGTCCCGTCGGGGCCGCTGTAGACGCAGACCCGCCCCTCCACGCACGACCACGGGTCGAGGGCGGCGTGGGCGGGCTGCGGGACGGTGAGCAGGGCGGCCGCGGCTGCGGCGAGGGAGGCGATGAGGCCGAGGTGCCTACGGGTGCGTTCCATGACGGTCTGTCCTTCCGGTGGGGGTTGTACGGTGTGCGCCAGGCCGGGCGGGGCCCGGACTCCGGGCGGGCTCGGGCTCCGGGCGAGGCTCAGGCCCCGGGCGGGCTGACGTAGCCGGAGACGTGCTGGTGGTTGGTGATCACCGTCGACGGGTCGAGGTGGGTACGGAGGGCGACCTTGTCGCCGAGGTTGCCGTCGACGGTGTCGAGGGTTCCGTTCGCATGGACGGCGGCGACCACGCCGACGTGGCCGGGAGTGCCGCCGTCCGGCTCCCCGTAGATCACCAGGTCGCCCGGCTTCGGGGTGTACGTGCCCCGCTGGTGGAACAGCCCCTTCTGCTTGCCCCACTTGCCGATGCCGCGCGCGGCCAGGTCGTCGACCGTCCCGTCGATCCCGGCCCGGTGCCACGTCCACTCGGCGAACGCCGCGCACCACGGGGTCTTCGCGCAGGAGCCGGAGCCACGGTGGTAGGCGAAGTACCTGTCGCAGGAGCCGGTCTTCTCCGGCGAGGTGCCCGCGGGGGTGATCTCCCCGCGGGCCACCGAAACGATCCGGTCCCGGACGGTGGCGGCCGCCGAGGCCGGCGCCGTGGCGGCGCCGAGCGGCAGCAGGGTGAGGGCGGTCAGCGTAACGGCGGCGGCGGTGCGCCGGGACAGCTTCATGAGAGCTCCTCCATTGGGGTGAACGGACCCTGACCGCCGCCCGGTCGGTTCGCCTACAGTCGGCGGGCATGCCGGGGCATGCCAGGGCCGAGAGGTGGTGGCGCGGCGGGAGTCGGCGAGTCGGTGCGGTGTCGCGGGATCCATCTCCGCACCGAACCCGGACTTCACCGTCCACTGCTTCACCGGCATCGGCATCGTGCAGCAGACCGAGAGCTGGCTGTTCCGGCCCGCCCCCAGCACCGCGGGCCGCACCGTCCGGGAAGCCGGACCCCGCCGGACCCCGCTCCCATGCCTTATTGCACAATAGTTGCAGTTGCATATCGAGGAGCAATAAGGAGTGGGTGCGATGCCGGCCTCGCCAGTGGTGCTGGGGATCGAGTCCTCGTGCGACGAGACCGGTGCCGGTCTCGTCCGGGACGGGGTCCTGCTCGGGCAGGCGGTCGCGTCGAGCATGGACGAGCACGCCCGGTACGGCGGGGTCGTGCCGGAGATCGCCGCCCGCGCCCACGTCCACGCGATGGCGCCCGTGGTCCGCGAGGCCCTCGACCGGGCCGGGCTCACCCTCGCCGACGTCGGCGCCGTCGCGGTCACCGCCGGGCCGGGCCTCTCCGGTCCGCTCCAGGTCGGGGTCGCGGCGGCCAAGAGCTACGCCTTCTCGCTCGGCGTGCCCCTCTACGGCGTCCACCACCTCGCCGGGCACGTCGCGGCGGCCGCCCTGGAGAGCGAGCCGCTGCCGAACCCGTGCGTCGTCCTGATCGTCTCCGGCGGGCACACCTCCCTGCTGCTGGTGCGTGACCTCGCCCGCGACCCGATCGTCCACCTCGGCGACACCCTGGACGACGCCGCCGGCGAGTGCTTCGACAAGGTCGCCCGGATCCTCGGCCTGCCCTACCCCGGCGGGCCCGCCATCGACCGCGCCGCCCGCGAGGGCGACCCGAACGCGGTGCGCCTCCCCCGCCCGCTCAGCGGGCCCAACGATCCCCCGTACGCCTTCTCCTTCTCCGGCCTCAAGACCGCCGCCGCCCGCTGGGTCGAGGCCCAACGGGCCGCCGGCGGCGAGCCGCACGTCCCGGACGCGGCCGCGGCGCTCCAGGAGGCCATCGCGGACACCCTCACCCGCAAGGCCGTCCGGGCCTGCACCGACCACGGGATCGGCACCCTCGTCGTGGTCGGCGGCGTCGCCGCCAACTCCCGCATCCGCGCGCTGACCGAACAGCGCTGCGCCGCCGCCGGGATCACCCTGCGGGTGCCGCCGCTGCGGCTGTGCACCGACAACGGCGCGATGATCGCGGCCATCGGCGACCTCCTGGTCCGCTCGGGCGCGGCCCCGTCCCCGATGAACCTCTCGATCGACCCCTCCGCGCCCCTGGAGTACGCGGCGCTCTCCCCCCTCGCGGCGGTCCGGGCCGCGTGACGACCCGCGACGCTTCAGGGGTCCAGGCCGCGTGAGGACCCGCAGGGCCCGGCGGCCCCGCCGCACACCCCTCGGCGCCTCCTGGCCACCCGGTTCCCGGCCCGTCCGGCGACGGCGACGTGGGGAGCGCCACCGTCCGCACCCCGAGCCGCCCGGGCGAGACGCGAGCAGCGGAGGCCCGCACCGCCGACGGGAGCGTCGCCGTGGGGGGCGCCCTCAACCGGCCTACGGCACGGTGCTGCTCGCCCACCTGAAGACCGCAGCGGTATTCCAGCCCGTCGGCCCCGACGACGGCCGAGCCCTCCGCGAGGGCCCCGCACACGGACGTCTTCGGGTGCGGGAATCCGCCCACGATGTCCTGGGTGTCCCGGGCCTGCGGCGGAAGCATGCTTCTGGCCGTCTCCTCCAGCGCGGAGTCCGGGGCGACCAGCCGGCGGTTCCCGCTCAGCAGCGCCGTGGCCTCCTCGGCCTGCGGTCCGTCGAACTTCATGACGCTGCCGGTACTGGTGTTGAAGAGGGCGTAGCCCTCGGTCAACGGCACTCGCAGGGTGTACCGGGAGGTGGCGAGAGGGGCGGTCATGCCGTCTACTCGGTTTCCAGGATGGCCACACAGGTCGAGCGGCTGCCGCACAGCCGCGCTGGACTGAGGGTTCTCCCGCTGGAGGTCTCCTCCGCGATGTCGCTGAGCTGCGAGTCGACGATCGTGGCCGTGACGATCTCGTACGTCTGCCCCGGCGGCACGCGGACCTGTGGGTCGGTGTCCTCCGAAGCGATGAGGCGGACCTTGGCGCGTGGTGCACGGTCCTTCGGCATGCCGTTCCCCTTCCCGGGCGCGGGCCGGTCACCGTCGCCGGCCGTCTGTGGACGGAAGCGGTTCCCGCTCCGGTGCCGGCCTACCCGCCCGCGCCCGCTGCCGGAGTGATGACGGCGCGGGAGCGATCGCCCGGCTGCCGGTTCATCGCGGAGCGCCGGTGCCCGGCAGTTCGCGCCGGGTGCGCAGCGGCGAGAAGAAGATCGGTATCCAGACCGTGGCGAGCCCGGCGGCCCCGGCCCACAACGCGGTTCGGACGGAGGCGAGTTCGCCCAGCAGGCCGGCCAGGGCCGCGCCGATCGCGAGTGAGCCCGTCAACAGGACGCGCATGGTGGCGTTCATCCGGCCGAGCAGGTGGTCGGGGGTGACGCTCTGCCGGAAGCTGACCTGGATCACGTTGTCGACGCCGATCTTGTACGTGGTGATCAGCCAGGCTCCGGTGGCGAGCCAGAGGGCCGGTCCTCGGGCGGCCAGGGCCAGCAGGGCGCCGAACGGTGCGACGGCCAGACCCACCGACCACAGCAGCCGCCCGGCGCCGAACCGGCGGGCCGACCAGCGGGCCGACATCGAACCGATGAGCACGCCGAGACCGCCGACGGCGAAGAACAGGCCGATGACACTGCCGGAGAGGCCGAGTTCCCGGGCGAACAACACCGGCACCATGGTCTGGCACAGCTGGATGGACAGGTTCGTCAGTGCTCCGGCGAGCGCGACGGCCCGCAGGATCGGGTCGCCGAGCACGAAGCGCAGTCCCTCGCGTATCTCGCGGCCGAGCCCCGTGTCGGGCCGGTGCCGCGGACGCGGCTCCGGCCGGCGGATGCGCAGCAGGAGGAGCGCCGACCACAGGTATCCGACCGCGTCGACCACGATCGCCGCCGGGGCGGAGAGCAGGGCCGTGAGGAATCCGCCCGCGCTGCGCCCGCCGATCTGGGCGAGGGCGTCCACCGTCACCAGGTGGGCGTTGGCCTGGGTGAGCCGGTGGCGCCCGACCAGGTCGGGCAGTTGGGTCAGCGTGGCCACGTCGAAGAAGACCGTGGCCATGCCCGTCAACAGCACCACCAGGTAGAGCTGTTGGATCGTCAGGCAGTCGAGCGCCCAGGCGGCCGGCACCGACCCGAGGAGGGCGGCCCGGACCAGGTCGGCGGCGATCATCACCGGCCGCTTGCGGATCCGGTCCACCCAGGCCCCGGCCGGCAGGCCGATCAGCAGGAAGGCGAGGGTGCTCAGCGTCGCCAGCAGGCCGACCTGTCCTGGCGAGCTGTGCAGGGCCAGGACGGCGGTCAGCGGTATCGCGAGGGCACTCACCGCGGTGCCGAGCTTGCTCACCGCGGCGGCGCCGACGAGCAGGCGAAAACCCGGGTCCCGCAGGACCGAAGCAGACGGATCGGGGGTGGTAGCGGCCGTGTCCGGCCGCTGGGGAAGATCGGTGCTGGTCATGAGCCGAGGTTCCCGCCGCACCGGCCGGCGGGCGAGGAATTTAGGCTGTACTGAATCCCGGGCCGCCGGCCGCTGGGTCCTCCGCCTTCGAGGGGGCATCGTGCTGGATCTGGCGTTCTCCGTCCGCGACTTGGCCCGCACCAGGTTCACCCTGTCGCCGCTGTGGGAAGTGGTGGCCAGCGTCAGAGTGCTGAAGCATCCGGCCGAGCACCCGCTGCACCGCCCGTGGAGCGTCGAGGCCGGACGCCGGCTGGCCGCCTCGGGGCTGGACTGGCGTCTGCTCGCCGATCTGGTCCCGGATCCGCCCGGGTCGATCCCGATCTTCCTCGCGCCGCCGCCGGCGGGCCCGGCCGCCGATCTGGACAGCGAGTTGGCCGTCCTGCGTGCCACGCCCGCCGAGCAGGTCCGGTCGGGCCTCGGCGCTCCGCGCGCGCCGCGTTCCGAGCGCGTCGACCGGCTGCGCGGCGATCCGCGCCGCGGCCTCGCCGAACTCGCCGACCTCATCGCGTCGTACTGGGAGATCGCGCTCGCGCCGCACTGGCCCCGCATGCGCTCGCTGCTGGAGGGGGACGTGCTGCACCGTGCCAGGCTGTTCGCCGAGCACGGGGCGGACCGACTGCTGGGCGACCTGGGGTCCGTCGTGACCTGGGACGACGACACCCTGCGCGTCGGGCACCACTACGTCCACGGCAGCCGGCGGCTCGGCGGGCGCGGCCTCCTCCTCGTGCCGTCGGTGTTCGTCTGGCCCCGGGTCTTCTCCGTCGTCAGCCCGAACTGGCAGCCCACCCTGCGCTATCCGCCGCGTGGGGTGGCCGCGCTCTGGGAACGGCAGGTCACCGTCCCGCAGGCCCTGGCAGCGGTCGTCGGCCGCTCCAGGGCCCGGCTGCTGGCCGACCTCGACACGCCCGCCTCGACGACCGAGCTGGCCCGCCGCACCGGGATCACGCCCGGCGGGGTCTCCCAGCACCTGACCGCCCTGCGCGCCGCCGGCCTGGTCGACGCCCACCGCAGCGGCCGGTACGTCCTGTACGTGCGCACCGAGGCGGCGGAGGTCCTGCTCGCCGCGGCGGACGGACGGCGTGACGGTGCGCAAGCGCCGCCTTCGCCCCGGAGTTCCCCTCGTTGAGGACCGGCAGGAGCGTCCGGTGCGCGGGACGACTCACCAGGGTCTCGGCCGTCACGGGTCGGACGCCGTTGCCCGCCCAGGACCTTGTCGAGAGCCCACAACCCATCAGCCGGAGACCGCCGCCATGGCGCCATGGCAGAAGGATGGGGCCGCTGCGCGGCGGCCCCACCGCCACTCCCGTCACACCCCGCAGGCTCGTCCGACGCTCGACGAACCGCTACCGCCGGGACGGCCGCCCTACTACCCGACGCCTCAAGTGGGCAGCAGTGGGTGGGTGGTGGCGAGGAGGAGCAGGCCGAGGGAGGCCGTGGAGAAGGGGACGATGCGCCGGGGGCTGATCAGGAGGAAGGCGCCGTGGACGAGGACGGCGAGGGTCAGTGCGGCGGGGGCCGGGAGGAGGCCGAGGGCGGCGAGGCCGAGGGTGACTTCGGTGGTGGCGGTCGCGATGGCGGCGGCGCGGCAGAGGCGGCGCAGGGTCGGCCGGGTGAGCATGGCGCTGAGTGCGCCGAGGCTGGGCCAGGCGGGGAAGTCGCGGTTTCCGGCGGCGGCTTGGACGGCGTTGTAGGCGAGGTTGTCGATCAGGACGCCGCCGGTGATGAAGTGGGCCGAGCGGAGTTTGCGGATGCCGGCCACGAGGTAGAGCTGCGCGGCGCAGAAGGAGGCGAGCAGGCCGGCGGCGACGGGCCCCGGCCCGGGCAGGGCCAGCAGGCCGAGGGCGGTGGTGAGTTCGGCGACGCAGACGGTGGTGAAGCGGCAGCCGCTGTGCCGGCGTTCGATGAGGACCAGCGCCAGGAGGAGGCCGCAGCCGGTGCCGTAGGCGGCCGTCGAGGCGGGGCCGGGTACGGCCCAGCGGAGGCCGGTGGTGGCCGCCAGCGCCGCGGCGCCGGTGAGCACGTTCAGGGCGAGGCGGCGTCGGACGGCGAGTTCGGCGGGCGCGGTCCAGCCGCGGCCCAGGCAGTAGGCGCGGCCCCCGGGGTAGCGGCGGGCGATGGTGCGGCAGTCGGCGAGGGTGAGGGCGGCCTGCCAGGTGACGGCGAGGAGCAGGAGCAGTTCGGCGGCCGTCTGGGTGGTGGTCACGGTGCCTCGCGCAGGGCTTCGGCCAGGGCGCGCAGTTGCTGTCCGGTGGGCAGCCGGGCCAGGCGCAGTTTGCGGGTGGCGGGGTCGTAGTGGAGTTGCCAGCCGCCGTCGGATCCGATGATCAGTCCGCTGAGCGGGGTGTCGAGGTCGGCGTGGGCGAGCAGCCGGCGCAGTTCGGGGATGTTGAGGTAGTGGCTGCCCGGGGCCAGGTGGAGCTGCTCGATGTCGATCGGGTGCGGGCGGCCTTCGTGCTGGATCCAGAGGAAGCCCTTGGAGGAGCCGGAGTACATGCCCCAGGAGAAGAGGCGGTGCGGCGAGGTCCACGCACCCCAGACGACGAGGACCGCCAGCGCGATCAGCGCGGCGGCGGCCAGGACGGTGCAGGCCCAGGCAGGCATGGCGGGCGCCGCCGGTTCAGCGGGCGTGCCGGTAGACCGACACGTGGTAGGCGCAGCCGTCCGTGAACGGTGTTCCGCTCCAGTCGCCGTAGCGCTCGCGCAGCTCCAGGCCGGCCTGGTGGGCCATCAGGTCGAGTTCGCCGGTGCCCGCGTAGCGGAAGGTGACGTCGAGGTCCACCGTAGGGCTCCCGTCGCCGGGGGTGATGCGGTAGTGGGAGTGGTAGCGCTGGGCGGCCCGGTCGAAGCTGCGGTGGAGCACGACCCGGTCGCCGTCGGCCGTCGGGACGGCCTGGCCGTCCGGCTCCTGCGGCGCGGCGACCAGGACTTCGGGGACGAACGCGTCCAGGACGAACAGCCCCTGTTCGCCGGTGAGTTGAGCGGCGGCGCGGAAGCACCGCAGCTGGTCGTCCTGGGTGTCGAGTTCGAAGAGGGTCCCGGCGACGAGGTAGACCAGGTCGTAGGAGCGCCCTGTGCGTGGGGGGCGGGTGAAGTCGGCGATGGTGACCGGGACGCGGTCGCCGTCGGGCTTGGCCGCCAGGACGGCCGCCATCTCGGGCGAGGCGTCGATGCCTTCGACCCGTACGCCGCGCCGCGCCAGCGGCAGGGCGACGCGTCCGGTGCCCACGCCGAGTTCCAGTGCGCTGCCGGCACCGGCGAGGCGGGCGAGGAGGGCGACGGTGTCGGAGGTCACGGACGGTTTGCCGAACCAGGTGTCGTAGCGGTCGGCGAAGTGCCGGGCGTACGGGGCCGCCGTCGGGGGGCGGGTGGCGGGAGCTGACACGGTCGGTCTCCGTTCCTGGGGTCAGCCCAGCGGGTGCGGGGGCTGCGGTCTGGCCGAGGCGGCGTGGGGTGGTTCGTCGACGGGCAGTCGGCGGGCGCCGGGGGCCACCACGCGCACCACCGCCGTGTCGTCGTCGCCGAGCCCCGAGGCGGTGGTGGGGACTTCGACCACGTCCTCGCCGGTGTGCTCGGCGA
Source organism: Kitasatospora sp. SC0581 (assembly GCF_048159585.1). NCBI lineage: Bacteria > Bacillati > Actinomycetota > Actinomycetes > Kitasatosporales > Streptomycetaceae > Kitasatospora > Kitasatospora sp. SC0581. The sequence continues at coordinate 54,496 of NZ_JBLRWA010000021.1, forward strand.
GCAGGCGGGGCAGCTCCGGCGCCTCCGGCGGCGCGGACGGTGTCCGCCATGCGCCCTCGACGGCTCCGCCCAGCAGGTGGGCCAGGCTGTCCTGGCGGTGGAACGTGTGCAGGGCGTGCTCCAGCGGGCCGCGGGGCCGGTGTCCCGGGTCCGCGCGCAGCCGGGTCCAGGCGGTACGGGCGCTGGGGGTCCCCATGCTCCAGCGCACCATCAGCGCCTCCTGGACGGCGGATGCCGCGGCCGCGGCGGGAGCGCCATCGGTGGCGCGGGCGCCGAAGCTCTGCCGGGCTCCGTCGGCATCGGACAGGCAGGCCACCACGCACGCGGTCCCCGCCGGGCCCGGCAGCACCATGCAGCGGTCCCGGAGCCCCAGGGCGTCCAGGACCCGCCGCAACGGCGCGCCGAGCGGCGTCGGTCCGCACGGCACGAGGCGCGGCCCGTCGGCGTACCAGGCGTGCCACAGCAGGTCCCGCTCCAGGATCTCCAGCAGGGCGTGCCGGCGTGCCGCGGCATCGGTCCGGTGCGCGGCGAGTCCGGTGGAGCCGGGGGGCGGCGGCGCCGCGCCACCGGCGGGCGGGCGGTACGCCAGGTACACCGCGCACGCCGGGACGAGCAGGCGCCCGGCGCCGGTCAGCGAGGCACCCTCCACCCACTCCACCTCCATCTCCCGCGCGTCCGCCGCCTGTTGGAGGTCCGGCCAGGCCCACGGGTCCAGGGCGGGCCGACCCGCGCGGCGCAGGGCGGTGTACGAGGCGACGACGGCCCGCCGCACGGCGCGGTGCCCGGCCAGGACGTTGTGCATCCGCTCCAGCAGCTCGCCCGCGGCGCGCCGGGTGACGTCGTCGCGCTCGGTCCCGGCGGCCGACCCGATGAGCACCCGCTGTCCGCCGGCCGCGTCGTTGACCGCGAAGACCGGGCTGCGCGCGGCGGCCCTGCCGAGCAGGAACTCCGGCGCCTCGGGGAAGAGCCCACGGACCTGCACCGGCCAGGCCGTGTCGGCGTCGGCGCTCACACCGCCGCCCCGCCGGCGAGGACCGCCTCGGCCTGCCGCAGCAGTTCCCCGCCCGCCGGGGTCAGAGCGTCGGCGTGCCGGCGCAGGGACACGGCCCCGTCCCGGCCCTGGTCGAGCAGGACCGCGTGGCGGGCGCGCACCGTCGGCCCGTCCGGAAGCCTCCGGTACAGCAGCACGAGCCGGGCGAGCACCACCACCTGCTGGAACAGGCCGGTCAACGGCCGCGGGTCGGCGCGCAGCGGGGTGTGCAGCAGCACGTCCGCGTCGGACGGCCGCAGGTACGGGGTGCCCGCGGCCGCCGAGTTGCACCGGTTGTGGGTGCCCTCGTGGACCAGTGCCTCGGCCAGCCGGACCGGCCCCGGCAATCCGCTCTCGTGGTCGTCGGTGAGCCGCCGGTGGTGGACGAAGGCGGTGCCGTGCACGGTGAAGTCGGTGAATCCGTCGATGCCCTCGCCGTTCAGGAGGGCGATCTGACGCAGGGTGACGCCGAGTTCGGCCAGCATCGACGGCCATGCCTGCTCCAGCACCCGGCGGCAGTCGGCGAAGACCGCGCGCTGCTCGGCACTCCAGTCGCCCACCTCGGCGGCGGGCCCGGTCCCGGCGCGGTCGGTGCGCTCGGGGATCTGGCGCAGGGCCCGCCGGACGCTCGCCGTCAGGTGGTCCTCCGCCGGCGGTGCCAGGTCCACGGCCCAGCCCGCGGTAGCGGCCGTGGCCCAGGCCCGTTCGGCACTGGACCGGGCGCGGGTGACGACACCGCGCACCAGCCGTGAGTCCTGTTCCCGCTCGGCGGGATCGGAGGGCTTCCCGCGTTTGCGCTGCAGGCGGTGTGCCGCCGCGTGCAGTCCGGGATAGCGCAGGTCCTGCCGCCGCCACGACTCCTCCGCGCACCCCGCGGCCGTCAGGCAGCCGGCCACCAGGCCGTCCAGGTGCTCCTCGTCCCCGGCGGCCCGCTCGGCGTCCGGTTCCACACGCACTGCCGCCTCCCTGCTCCGGTCGACACTCCGCCCCCCGGGGACCGGGGCGGACACAGCGGTCCGCCCCGGTCGTGGGTCACGTCCCGTCACTTCGGAACGTCGACCATCAGGGCGAAGTCGGGCAGTTCCTCTTCGTCCACGACCTCGACCTCGACCTCTTCCGGCTCGCGCGTTTCTTCCATCACGCACTCCCTCTCGGTCGGCGCCCACGCCCTGGTCGGCAAGGGCGCTCGAGGACCACGCTAGGACGTTCGGTCGTCCGCGACCCGTCGGCAGTCGCGGCCCACGGCGCGGCACCGCCGTCCAGGCCGTCCCCCTACCGGGCCCCCACATCGCGGGACTACTCCGAACGAGTGACCTTGCACCGCCGCGACCAGGAGGAGCGCACGAGAGCGGGACGTATCCAGGGGTCAGGCGGTGCGCCCGGAGGCCGGAGCCGGGGGCGTCGGGGCCGGAGCGGCGAAGCGGGGGAGGCGGTGGTACCGGTCAGGGTGCCGGCGCCGTCGACCTGGGTGAGGGCGGGGCCGACGCCGCGCCGTGGCGTCACCGCCTGGCGCGCAGCGGTGCCCCCTGCCGCCCAGCCGTCCAGCCGTCCAGCCGTCCAGCCGCCCCGAGGCTTTCAGGGCCGGCGTCGTCCTCGTGTGGAGGTTTCGCGGCGTTGGCCACTCGTTCGAGCCTGCGGCTTGCACCACCGCCCGGCGGCGCCGCTGCCGGGCCCGCGCACCCGCTCCGACCGGGGTCCACGAGGACGGCGGGGCCCTCCTGCTCCCCCGAGACCGGGTGACCGGCCTGGTCCGAGCGCGATCCGAGAACGGCCGTCGGCCGGACGGGTGGCGGGCAGGGGGTGGACGAAGCACGGGAGCAGGGCAGTAGGGTGCGGCGCTGACGGGTTGACGGAGTGTCGGCAGTGACACGGAGAGGCGTGAGGAACTCGGCGTGACGTACGGAGATCAGGGCTCGTTCCCACGGAGCCCCTACCCGCGGGATCCCCGCCAGTGGCCGCGACCGGCCGGAGTCCCGCTGTGGCAGCGGTTCCGGGGCGAGGAGTGGCCCACCCTGCGGGAGTTGCTGGCGCCCGCGCGGCGGGTGGCCAGGTGGTGGGCCCTGGTGCCGCTGCTGTTCTGCCTGTGGCCGTTCCTGGTCTTCCTGGCGCTCTATCCGATGGCCAGGTCGGCACGGCGGCTGGCGCGACGGGTGTTCATCGTGCCCGGGCCCCGGGGGATCACCGACGAGGTGGTGCTGCGGGTGCAGAGGATACGGGGGTGGCTGGCGCTCGGGGCGGCGCTCGTGGTGCTGCTCGTGTACGGGACGGCGGACGACTGGGACCAGCTCGACGACCAGTTCGAGACCCGGCTGACGGTCACCCCGTTGCTGGTGCTGGTGACCGCGCCCGTGGTGGTCGGGGTGCTGTTCCGGCTCGCCGGGCCGGCCGCGCGCCCGGCCATGCGGGCCCAGGTGCGGCCGGCGGTCCTGATGGCTTCGCAGTACCTGGGCGCGTGCGCGGCGGTGCCGGTGCTGCTGTGGCTCGCCGGTCAGGCGCAGGGGTCGGTCCAGGGGCTGTTCCTCGGGCCGCTGTTCAACCTGCTGGTCCTGGCGTTGCCGATCTGGGTGCTGATGTTCGTGGCCTTCGCCTCGCCGACGGTGGTTCGCACGGCCTTCACCATGGACCGGGTGCACCCGGTGTTCCCGCCCGTCCTGACCGGCGTCCTGGTCTGGGAACTCGCCCTGATCGGGCTGGTGTTCGGCGGCCTGCCGCCCGGCCCGCCGGCCGTCCGGCTGGCCGCCGTGGTCGGCGGGCCCGCGACGGTGACCGCGGTGGCGTGGTGGGAGGTGCACCGGCTCCGGACCCGCTTCGGGGTCTCCCTGCGCGGGCGGGCGACGGCCGGGAGCGGGCGGTAGCCCGGCCGGCGGCGGTCTCGGGACCCGCGGCGGTAGCGGGCCGGGCACGCCCCGGAGATCGGGCGGACAATCGAAGGCATGGGCGGAGCGGACCGGTTCGACACCCTCGGTGACATGTACGAGGAGATGTTCCTCCTGCCCTGGCGCCGACACCTGGAGTCGTTCAGCGTGTTCGCCGCACTGGGCACGGTCACCGGCCGCAGCGTCCTGGACATCGGGTGCGGTACGGGCCTGTACAGCCGGGAGCTCAAGCGACGCGGCGCGGCGCGGGTGGTCGGGTACGACGTCTCCGGCGGCATGCTCGACGTCGCGCGGCGGGCCGAACGCGACGAGCCGCTGGGCATCGAGTACACCGAGCGCCGCGACCACGTCGAGGACGGCGCCTTCGACGCGTGCCTGGCCGTGTACGTCCTGCCGTACGCGGAGGACTACGGAGCACTGCTCTCCCTGTGCGCCCTGGCATCACGGACCCTGCGCCCGGGCGGCCGGTTCGTCACCCTGCCGGTGAACCCGGACTTCCACGGCGAGCGCGCCTACTACGAGCGCTACGGCCTGCGCCTGGTGGAGACCGAGTCGCGCCACGACGCCTCGCGGGTGACGCTGGAACTGTGCTTCGGCCGCTACGACGAACGGATCACCGCACGGTACTGGAGCCGGACCACCCTGGAACGGGCCCTGCGCGAGACGGGCTTCGCCTCGATCTCCTGGCCCGCCTTCCGGGTCTCAGGGGAAGGAACCGCCCGCCACGGCGAGGACTTCTGGCGGCCGTACCTCGCCTGCCCCCACGCGGCGATCATCAGCTGCACCAGGACCTGATCCCGGAGAACCCGACCCCCGGAGCCCGATCCCAGAGACACCACCATGGCGACCACACCACGGGACCACCGCCGCACCGGCCCGATCGAGGCAGGATTCCCCCCGTCCCCCGCGGCGGTCGACCCCGCGCGGTGGGACCGGCTGATCGGCCCGGACAACTTCTACAACAGCAGCGCCTGGGTGCGCGCGCTCGAACTCGCCCACGGCGACACCGGCGCGCTCACCGCCGCCTCCGGCGGCCGGCTGCTGGGCGCCCTGTCCGTCTGGCCCGGCGAGAACGACGAACCCGGGCTGTTCCACCTGCCCACGCTGTTCCCGGGCCTGGCGGTCGCCCGGTCCGCGCGATGGCTGTGGCTGGGAGCCCGGCGCTCGACCTACAACGAACTGGTCCGCACCCGCGGCGAGGACCGCGACCGCGCCCTGGAAGTCCTGCTGGAAGCGGCGCTGCGGCTGGCCCGCGACCGCGGCCTCGACGGCGTGGTCCTGCCCTACCTGGCCGCCGGCGACGCCCGGGAGCTCACCCGGATCCACCCCCGGGCCGTCGTCCTGCTGCACGACGCGGACGCCAACGTCGCCGTCCCGGCCGGCGGCTACGCCGAGCAGTCGGCGCGGATGAGCCAGCCCGACCGCACCCACCGCCGGGCCGAACGCCGCGCCTGCGAGCGCGGCGGCACGACCGTGGAGTGGCGGCCCCTGGCCCACGGGGACGTCGCCCGGCAGGCCGCGGCCCTGGTGACGCAGACCCGTGCCCGGCACGGTGGAACCACCGACCCCGCCTGGATGCTCCGCTCCTTCGCGGCCCAGGCCACGACGGGCGTGCTGGACCGGGCCGTCGGCTGCTTCGCGGTCCGCGACGGCCGCCCCGTCGCCGTGAACGTCTGCTACACCCACCACGACCGGCTCTACGGCCGCTACTTCGGCTTCGACTACCGCGCCGCCCAGCCCCGGAGCGAGTACTTCGTGCTCTGCTACCAGGCCCCCGTCGACTACGCGGCCGCCGGCGGCTTCCGCCGCTACCGCCTGGCCGTCTCCGCCTGGCAGATCAAGATCCGGCAGGGCGCCGTGCTCTCCCCGCTCGCCGCCGTCGTCCTGCCCCTGCACGGGCGGTTCTGCGACCGGCGGACGGCGGCCCGGCACAACGCCCACACCGCCCGGCTCTGGACCGGCCGGTGTGCCGCCCGCCCCTGGGCCCTGGCACCCGAGTGGAACGGCTGGGCCCAGGACGGCCCCGACGCTCCCGCCTCCGGCTGACCGCCGCCGACATCGGAAGGAGACCCGCCGTGCTGCACCTGGTCTACCTGATCCAGCCCGCGCCGGACGCGGAGACGGACCCGCACGCCTTCTGGGAGTGGGTCCGCGCCCGCGAGTCCTGGTACTACGACGGACTCGACACCGTCCTGCGCACCCGGTGGGCGGTACGCACCGTCGGCGCCCACGTCCACACCATCGAACACACCGTCAGCTTCGCCGACGAAGCCGGCTGGGGCCGCTACCGCCGCCAGGTCGCCGACCGCGGCCGCGACCCGGCCTGGGAACACCGCCGCACCGAACAGACCCGCTGGTGGACCCTGCTGGACGCCACCCTGCTCAGCGACCCCCCGGTCCCCCTCGGCTTCGACCGCACCCCCGCACCGGGACGCACCCCGTGACCGGCCCCGACGAACTCCTGCGCCGCAGCGGGCACCTGCTCACCCACGCCCGGTTCATGACCCTGGCCACCACCGACGGCACCGAACCGTGGGCCTCCACCGTCAACTTCGTGCCGCTGCGCGCTCCCGGCGCCCCCTTGCGGCTGCTCTACTACTCGCTGCGCACCGCCCTGCACTCCCGCAACATCGGCTGCCACCCCCGCGTCGCGGGCTCGCTCTACCTGACCGGCTTGCCCGGACTCGGCCTGGACGGGGCCCAGTTCACCGGCACCTGCCGCGCCACCGACGACCAGGGCGTGGCGGAACACCACCGGCTCTACTACGAGTTGAACTTCCCCGATCCCGCCGTGCGGAGCGAATGGCTCCTGCCCGCATCCGACTTCCGGGGTTCGGGCCCCCGCCGCTTCTACACTGTCGAGGTCGACCGCTGGTGGCTGTTGGACATCGACCGCTGGCTCGTCGACAAGCACGACCAGCGCGTCGAGGTCCCCCTCCACGCCCTCACCGGGCCGGGCTGAGCCACCTGGCGCACCGCCGCCCTCCCGCCGTCACCCGCGACGGTGGCTTCCCCGCGTTGCGGGGGCGTCCCCCGGAGCGCCCCTTCTACCGTTCGCCGCATGCCGCCGCACGCCGCCCGCGCGGCCAGGGAATCGAGGACCACATGACGTCGGCCGTGAAGAGCAAGAAGTTCAACACCCTGTTCGACTGGTTCGACCTGAACGGGGACGGACAGCTGTCCCAGGAGGACCTGCGCGGCACCGCCGACGTGTTCGCCCGGACCGCGACCAGGGACGACCAGGCCACCATCCGGGCCCTGCACGACGCCTTCGCGCGCTGGTGGGACCTCCTGCTGGAGCACGGGGACACCGACGGCGACGGACAGGTCTCGCGCCAGGAGTTCCTCACCGTCATGAAGGCCGACGTGACCACGCCCGCGCACTTCGAGGGCACGGTGCTGGCGATCGCCGACGCCCTGCTGAACGCCTACGACACCAACGGCGACGGCGTCCTCAGCAAGGAGGAGTACGTCCACATGTACGAGCAGCTGGGCGTGCCCCGCGTGCACTCCGAGCAGGCGTTCCCACGGCTGGACCGGGACGGGAACGGGGTGATCAGCCTCGACGAGTTCCGCGAGGCGATCATCGAGTTCTACCTCAGCGACGACCCCTCCGCGCCGGGCAACTTCCTCCTCGGACCGATCGGCTGACGGCTGACGGCCGGATCGGCTGGATCGGTTTCACCGGATCCGGTCCCGCGCCGCTACTCGTGGCACAGGGTCTCCGGGCCCAGGACGCGGCGCCGCCGCAGGGGGTAGCCGCCAGCCGAAGCCCGACCCTCCGCAGCGGGGCGGGGAGCCTGCCGCACAGCAGGATCCCCGCCCCGTTCTCACGCAAGGAAGGGGAAAGTCGACGTTAAGGCACGGGAGATGACGATCAGTCGGACGCTGCGATCCGGGGGAAGGCGGTCCTCCGGGCCTGACGGGCACCCGACTCCGGGACACCGCGCGGCGCCCGCGGTAGTCGGTCGTGCAGAACGTGGGTGGCCGACCGCCGTGAGAACCGAGCTTCCTCCGGCTGCGGACCCGGTCCGCGGGGACCGGTGAGGATTCGGGCCCCGTGCCGTCGCGCTGCCAGCGGCGGAAGAGCCCGTAGACCGTCCCCCACTCGCCGTACCGGGCGGGCACGTCCCGCCACGGCGCACCCGTACCGCCCCCACCGTATGCCGTCGATCAGCTGCCGCTTGACCAGACCGGAGGCCGTCCTGGCTTCTTGCTTGCCGGCAACATCGCCGCCAGCCTCGCCCACTGCGCGTTCGTCAGATCTCCCCGCCCCATCCGAAGATCATCTCAGGCCGTGATCTACTTCCGATCGTCCTGCTGATCGATGAGGAGCCAAGGCTATGACCGACCACTGCTGCGAGGCGATGACGGGCCAGGTGAACTGGCACTGCGACCAGCACGACGACCCCTTCGCCTGCCCGGACGCGCTGATTCGCTTCAGCACCAAGTTCCAGGACTACGGGTTGATCATCCACGACGGTGGTGCATCGATCATCAGGATCGACTTTTGCCCGTGGTGTGGACAGCGCCTCCCCGAGTCCCAGCGGGATCGCTGGTTCGACGAACTGGAGCGTCGCGGGATCGATCCATGGGAAGACCAGCTCCCGGCCGAGTTCCAGGACGCGAGCTGGCTCGCTTCGCTTCGTCAGGAGTGAAGCGGCTGTTGATCCACTTCTGAGACACGCCCTGGTCGGAGGGACCAGGCCTTGCGGGTGCGGGCGGGCGCCACCACCGGCCCGCGCAGCATCGTGCCGCCGGGCTCGACGCTGGGCGCCGGCACCACGGTCGGGCCCGCCACGCCGGTGAATGCACGGCGGGAGGATCCCGGACGGGACGCGTCGGAAGCGGAGTACGTCAGGGTGCGGCAGTCGTCACGGACGGCACACCGCACCGGGTGTCGGCCGCCGTACGCGTTCCTCTTGTACGGCGGCCGACGGCGTCCCGGAGCGGTCGCGGGTGGCTGGACCTCGGGTGGGGGCGTCGGGCGGGGCTGTCAGGGTGCCGGGGTCTCCGTGCCCTCGACGTCAGCGAGCAGTTTGCGCAGGAGCCCGTCCAGGGTGGCCCGTTCCTCGCCCGAGAGGGCGGAGAGCAGCGCGGTCTCGTTGGCCGCGTGGTCGGTGAAGGCGGCGTCCACGAGGGCGCGTCCGGCCGCGGTGAGGGCGATGCGGACGCTGCGCCGGTCCGCCGGGTCGGTGCGGCGTTCCACCAGGCCCGCCGATGCCAGCCGGTCGATCCGGCTGGTCATGCCGGCCCGTGACATCAGCAGCAGCGCGGCGAGTTCGGAGGGCATCAGTTCGTACGGCGCGCCGGAGCGGCGCAGGGTGGCGAGAACGTCGAACTCGCCGCGCTGGAGGCCGTGTTGCTTGAACACCTCTTCGACGACCCGGCCGGCGAGCAGCGCGAAACGGCCGAGGCGGCCGACGGTGCCGACCGCCGCCAGGTCGAGGTCCGGGCGCTCCCGGCTCCACTGGTCGAGCATGACGTCCACGTGATCCATGGGGGAATGTTATTCGATGGGAGATAGTTAGACGTAGTACTATCAGCTGAGGAACTATCGGAGTGCTCACCGTGGGGAGAGACCAATGACGTTGATCGGACCGGAAGCCGTGGTCGTGCGGGGCGACGAAGCCGAGACCGTCTCGATGCTCGGCGGCCAGGGGCGGCTGCTGGCGGACTCCAGCGCCACCGGCGGCGCCCTGAGCACCCTGCGCGTCACGCTGGGGCGCGGCAAGGACGGCGCCACCCCGCACTACCACGGGGGCTCCTCGGAGCTGTTCTTCGTCGTCGACGGCTCGGCCCAGGTGCTCGTCGGGAACGAGGTGGTCACCGCCCGCGGCGGCGACCTCGTGGTGGTACCGCCCCACCTGCCGCACGCCTTCGCGGCCGCGCCGGACTCCGGGGCGGACCTACTGATAGTGATCACCCCCGGCGTGGAACGCTTCGACTACTTCCGCCTCCTGGAGCGGATCCGCGCGGGCGAGGCGACGGTCGAGGAACTGCTCGCCAAGCAGGACCTCTTCGACAACCACTTCCTGGAGTCGCCGAGTTGGCGCGACGCCCGGGAGGAAGCCGCCCGGTCCGAGCCGTAGACCGCCCGGCAACGAGCCCGGCCCGACACCAGGAGAGGAACCCCGTGACCGACACCCGCACCATCACCAACCCGCCCGGCCTGCACGACCCGACGCCGTTCGGCTACAGCCACGCCGCCTCCGCACCCGGCGAACCGGTGTTCATCGGCGGCCAGTACGCCTCCGACGCCGACGGCCAGGTCGTGCCCGGCGACTTCGCCGCCCAGGTGGAACTCGCCCTCGCCAACCTGCGCACCGCGCTCGCCGGAGTCGGCCTCGGCTTCGAGCACGTGGTCCGCCTCGGCTCGTACATCGTCGACCACGACCCGCAGAAGCTCGCCGTCCTCGGCAAAGCCCTCGCCGGCGCCTGGGGCGACCGACTGCCCGCACAGACACTCAGCGGAGTCGCCTCGCTCGCCCTGCCCGGGATGCTCTTCGAGATCGACGCGATCGCCATCCGACCGACAGCGGAGGCAACCGACTGACTTACCCGCAGGGGTCCCACCCGCCGGCGGGACCCCTCGCCGCACCGCCGCCGTTCGAACCGACACGGACCGCCCACACGGCCCGGGCCACTCACACGGTCCGGGCCGCCGCCGGTGGAACCGTCCTGCGCGCAGGTCGCGGAGCCGGCGACGGACCGAGGTGGCCCGGATGGGACTGCCCGTCGCCCGCCCCTGTCGCGCAATGCCGAAAGCTTGTCGGGAAAAGACGGTACGGCCGCCCCGCGAACCACGACAGTGGACCCATGACCACACACCGCACCGACGTCCTCGTCATCGGCGCCGGAGTCGCCGGCATCGGCGTCGCCTGCCGCCTGCGCCGGGAGCTCCCCGGCCGTGACTTCGCGATCCTGGAGCGCCGCCCCGGCATCGGCGGCACCTGGGACCTGTTCCGCTACCCGGGCGTCCGCTCGGACTCCGACATGTTCTCCTTCGGCTACCGGTTCCGCCCCTGGAACGGGACCAGGGTGCTCGCCGACGGCGAGTCGATCCGCGACTACGTGACCGCCACCGCCCGCGAGTACGGCGTCGACAAGGCGATCCACCACGGACTGCGGGTGCTGGCCGCCGACTGGTCGAGCGAGCACCAGCGGTGGACGGTGACCGCGCTGCGCGAGGCGACCGGCGAGCGGGAGACCTGGGTCTGCTCCTTCCTCGTCACCTGCACCGGCTACTACGACTACGACCGGGGCCACCTGCCCGAGTTCCCCGGCGCCGAGCGGTTCGAGGGCGTGCGGATCCACCCGCAGCACTGGCCGCGGGACTTCGACCACACCGGGAAGCGGGTCGTCGTGATCGGCAGCGGCGCGACCGCCGTCACGCTCGTCCCGGCGCTGGCCGACAGGGCGGCCCATGTGACGATGCTCCAGCGCTCGCCCTCGTACGTCTTCTCGGTGCCCTCGGTCGACCGGATCACCGCCTGGCAGCAGCGGTTCCTGCCCGGCCCGCTGGTCGCCAGGATGACCCGCCGACGCAACATCGGCCTGCAGCGCGCCCTCTTCCGGACCGCCCGGCGCTTCCCCCGCGCGACGCGCAGGATGCTGCTGGCCGGGGTGCGCCGGGCGGTCGGCCCGCGCATCGACATGACCCACTTCAGCCCGGCCTACGACCCGTGGGACGAGCGGCTGTGCGCCGTCCCCGACGGCGACCTCTTCCGGGTGCTCCGGGAGGGCCGCGCCGACGTCGTCACCGACACCGTCGAGACCTTCACCCCCACCGGCATCAGGCTCGCCTCCGGCCGGGAACTCGCCGCGGACGTCGTCGTCACCGCCACCGGCCTGAACCTCCAGGCCTTCGGCGGCGCCACGATCAGCGTCGACGGCGAACCGCGCGACCTGCACGACGTCTGCACCTACAAGAGCGTCATGCTCGAGGGCATCCCCAACCTGGCCTGGGTCTTCGGCTACACCAACGCCTCGTGGACCCTGAAGGTCGACCTCGCCGCCGCCTACCTGGTGCGCCTGCTCAGGCACCTGGACGCCACCGGCCGCACCGTCGCCGTGCCCGTCGACCACGCGGCCAACGCGACCGACGCGGGCGTGGTCGACGAGCTGACCTCGGGCTACATCCGGCGGGCGAAGGACGTCATGCCGCGCCAGGGGCGCGAGTTCCCCTGGCGGATGGTGATGGACTACCACCACGACCGGAAGGTCCTGCTGTCCGACCCGATCGAGGACGGCGTCCTCGCCTTCGGCGGGCCCGGGAGTGCGCGTCTTACCGGTCCGTGACGCCGCCCCGTGTCGACCGGCCGCGGGCCCGGTCGGACGCTAGCGTCGGCGGCATGAGAATCCTGGTCACCGGCGGTGCCGGCTTCATCGGCGCGTCCGTGGTGCGCGCCCTGGTCGCGGCCGGGCATCACGTGCGCGTCCTGGACGCCCTGCTGCCCGCGGTCCATCCGACCGGAAACCCGCCCGCGCTGCCCGCGGGTGTCGACTTCCGGCGCGGGGACGTCCGGGACGCGGAGACCGTCGAGGAGGCGCTCGCCGGGGTGGACGCGGTCTGCCACCAGGCGGCGATGGTCGGCCTGGGACTGGACCTCCAGGACGCACCGCACTACGTCGGCTGCAACGACCTCGGCACGGCGGTGGTCCTCGCCGCGATGGCGCGGTCCGGCGTCCGACGGCTGGTCCTGGCCGGATCCATGGTGGTCTACGGGGAAGGGCGTTACCACTGTGCGGAGCACGGCGAGGTGGCACCGGGGCCGCGGCGGCCCGCCGACCTGGACGCCGGACGGTTCGAGCCGCCGTGCCCGGTCTGCGGCGCTCCCCTGCGGCCGGGCCTGGTCGCGGAGAGCGCACCCGCCGACCCGCGCAGCGTCTACGCGGTGACCAAGCTCGCGCAGGAACACCTCTCCGCCGCCTGGGCACGCGCCTGCGGCGGAACAGTGCTGACGCTGCGTTACCACAACGTGTACGGCCCCGGGATGCCGCGCGACACCCCGTACGCGGGGGTGGCGTCGCTGTTCCGCTCCGCCCTCGCCCGCGGCGAGGCGCCCCGGGTCTTCGAGGACGGCCGCCAGCGCCGGGACTTCGTCCACGTCGAGGACGTCGCCGCCGCCAACCTCGCGGCGCTGGCCGCCGTGGGCGACCGGCCGCCGGGCAGCGTCCGGGCGTACAACGTGGGCAGCGGCGAGGTGCGCACCATCGGTGAGATGGCGGCCGCGCTGGCCGCGGCCCACGGCGGTCCGGCGCCGACGGTGACCGGCGAGTACCGGCTCGGCGACGTACGGCACGTCACCGCCGACTCGAACCGGCTGCGCGCCGAACTGGCCTGGCTGCCGCGCGTCCCGTTCGACCGGGGCATGGCGGAGTTCGCCGCCGCACCGCTGCGGGTCTGAGGTCAGCTCCGGGCGGACGGCAGGGCGATCTCGAAGCAGCAGCCGCCCGCCACGTTGTGGACGCGGGCCCGCCCGGCGTGGGCCTCGACGATGCCGCGGACGATGGCGAGGCCCAGGCCGGCACCGCTGCCGCCGGCCTCGGGCCGGTCGGACCGCCCGCCGGGATCGGCCGGCCTGGGCGTGCGGGCCGCGGTGCCACGCCAGCCGGTCTCGAAGACCCGGGTCAGGTCCTGGGCGGGGATGCCCCCGCAGCCGTCGGTGACCGAGAGCAGCACCTCGTCCGCCTCCCGCCGCGCGGAGACCGTGACCACGCCGTCCTGAGGGGTCGAGCGGATCGCGTTGACCAGCAGGTTGCCCAGGACCCGGGTGATCTCGCGGCTGTCGACCTCGACCGGTTCGGGCTCCACCTGTCGGCCTTCGAGCCGGACGCCGCGCTGCCGGGCCAGCGCGTGGGCACCGGCCAGCGCGTCGTCGACCAGGTCGTAGACGGAGACCCGGGAGAGCGAGAGGGCGAGCGTTCCGGCCTGGATGCGGGAGAGTTCGAAGAGGTCGTCCACCATCCCGGTGAGCCGCTCGACCTCGGTGCGGATCCGCCGGAGGTAGCGGTCCGGCTCCTCGGCGACGCCGTCCTCCAGCGCCTCGGCCATCGCCCGCAGCCCGGCCAGCGGGGTGCGCAGGTCGTGGGAGATCCAGGCGACCAGCTCCCGCCGGGACTGTTCGAGGGCCTGTTCGCGGCCCCGGGATTCGGCGAGCCGGGCGCTGGTGGCGGACAGTTCCTCGCTCAGCTGGGCCAGTTCGCGGCCCAGCGGGTGGACGGGCGCGGTGAAGCCGGTGTCGCTGCCGACGGTCCGGGCGGCGGCCGTCAGGGCCCGACTGCCGGCGACCACCTGTCGGCCCAGCAGGGCGGCGGTGCCCAGGGACACGACGGCGGCCATGGCGAGCACCGTTATCACGACAGCGAGGTCGTGGGCGGAGAGGAACATGGCCTGCGCGACGGCGAAGGTGCCGGAGACGACCGCGAGCACGGTGACGACGGCGACGCAGAACAGCGAGAGCGCCATCGAGCGCCTGCGCAGCAGCCGGACGGCCGGCCAGCCGAGCAGGCCCGCTCCGCCGGCGCCGAGCGCGGCGAACAGGGCGATCAGCAGCAGGTCCTTCACCCGCGGTCCTCCCCGGCACCGGACACCGGGTCGTAGCGGTAGCCGACGCCCCACACCGTGCTGATCATCCGCGGGGCGGCGGGATCGTCCTCGATCTTCTCGCGCAGGCGCCGCACATGGACGGTGACGGTGGAGAGGTCGCCGAAGTCCCAGCCCCAGACGCGGGCCATCAGCTCCTGACGGGAGAACACCGTCCCGGGGAACCGCAGGAGGAAGGCCAGCAGGTCAAACTCCCGTGCGGTCAGGGACAGTTCCCTCCCGCAACGGTGAGCGCGCCGGGCCGGCCCGTCGACGGTGATGTCCCCGGAGCGGACGGGCCCGGCCGGGGCGCCCGTCGCGGGTGCCGCCACGCGCGAGCGCCGCAGCACCGACTGGACCCGCAGGACGAGTTCGCGTGGACTGAACGGCTTGGTGACGTAGTCGTCGGCGCCCAGCTCCAGGCCGAGGACGCGGTCGGCCTCGTCACTCCTGGCGGTGAGCAGCACGACCGGCAGCTCACCGCCGGCGGCCTGGCCGCGCAGCCGCCGCAGCACCTCCAGGCCGTCGATGCCCGGGAGCATCAGGTCCAGGACCACGAGGTCGGGCTGGTGGGCCCGGGCGAGGGCGAGCCCCCGCGGACCGTCGGCGGCGTGGTCGACGTGGTGGCCGGCCCGGGTGAGGTAGCCGGCGACGACCTCGGCCACGGTCGGGTCGTCGTCGATCACCAGGATGCGGCCGGCGGCCGACGGCCCGGCGATGGCGGAGGGCTCGTTGGCGGAGGGCTCGTTCACCCCGCCGAGAATAGGCGCCGGGCGCCGGTGCGGAAGCCGCCGCCGTCCCCCCGTTCGACCTCCGTAAGATCCTGGGCCCCGTCCGCACACCCGTCCGCGCACCGGCGCGGGCCCCGACGGCTCCCCGGTGGGCCGTCGGCGCGACGTTCGGCTTCCGTAAGGCTGCGGCACCACCGTCCCGGGCCGACCCGCCCTTAGCGTGGCCGACGTGACCTCCGCTACCCCTCGTTCGTCCGGTGTCGATGTCGTCCTGCCCTGCCTCGACGAGGCCGAGGCGCTGCCCTGGGTGCTCGGGCGCATCCCGCCCGGCTGGCGGGCCATCGTCGTGGACAACGGTTCGCGGGACGGCTCGGCAGAACTCGCCCGATCGCTCGGAGCGACCGTGGTCGAGGAGTCCCGGCGCGGGTTCGGCGCCGCCTGCCACGCCGGGCTCCTCGCCGCCACCGCCGAGCTGGTCTGCTTCCTGGACTGCGACGGCTCGCTCGACCCCGCCCAACTGCCCCGGGCCACCGCTCCGGTGACCGACGGCACGGCGGACCTCGTCCTCGGCCGCCGCCGGCCGGTGAGCACGGGCGCCTGGCCCGTGCACGCACGGCTCGCCAACACCGTGCTGGCCCGCCGGCTGCGGGCCCGCACCGGCGCCCCGCTGCACGACCTGGGCCCGATGCGGGCCGCCCGACGGGAACGCCTGCTGGCGCTCGGCCTGGGCGACCGCCGCTCCGGATACCCGCTGGAGATGGTGCTCGCCGCCTCGGCCGCCGGCATGCGAATCACCGAGACCTCCGTCGACTACCTGCCGCGCGCGGGCCGTTCGAAGGTCACCGGCACGGTGCGCGGCACCCGGCAGGCGATCCGGGACATGCGGGCCGTGCTCGCCGCCCCGCCGCCCACCCTGCTGGTCATCGCCAAGTCGCCCGTACCGGGCCGGGTGAAGACCCGGCTCACCCCGGCCTGCACGCCCCAGCAGGCGGCGGCGCTGGCCGAGGCCGCGCTCTCCGACACCCTGCACACCCTGGCCACCGTGCCGGCCGGGCGGCGCCTGCTGGTCCTGGACGGCGAACCGGGCCGCTGGCTGCCGCCCGGGTGGCAGGTGCTTCCGCAGAGCGGCGGCGGACTGGACGCCCGGCTGGCGGCGGCCTTCGGCCACGCGGCCCGGCTGGCCCCGCACGCGCCCGCGCTGCTGGTCGGCATGGACACCCCGCAGCTCAGCGCGGCCACCCTGGCCGAGCCGCTCTCCCCGGCGGGCCGGGCCGGGGCCGACGCCTGGTACGGGCCCGCGACCGACGGCGGCTTCTGGGCCCTCGGCCTGGCCCGGCCGACCGAGGACCTCGCCCGCCGGCTCCTCCTCGGGGTGCCGATGTCGACCCCGGACACGGGGCAGGCGCTCCTCGACCGGCTCGGGGCGGCCGGCCTGACGGTGCGCACCCTGCCCGAAGCCACCGACGTGGACACCGTCGAGGACGCCCTGCTGGTCGCCTCCCAGGCGCCGCGGAGCCGGTTCGCCGCCCGCCTGCACTCGTTCCGCACCGTCCCCGAGGTGGCGGGTTGACCGGCACCTCGACGGCATGGATCGACGACCCGTTCGCCGACGCCGTCCGCACCGGACGCGGTCCGCTGTGGCTGCGCGGCGACGACGGACGCCGGATCCCGCTCGACATCGAACGCTGGTGCGCACCGGCCGCCGGCGGCGACCACAGCCTCCTGATGCGCTGCTTCCACCTGTCGGCGCCGGTCGTGGACCTCGGCTGCGGACCCGGCCGGCTGGTCGCCGCGCTCCTCGCCGTGGGCGTCCCGGCCCTCGGCGTCGACGTCACCCCGGCGGCCGTCGCCCGCACCCTCGGCCTCGGCGGCGCGGCCCTGTGCCGCTCGGTGTTCGACCGGCTCCCCGCCGAGGGCCGCTGGGGTGCGGCCCTGCTGGCGGACGGCAACCTCGGCATCGGCGGGAACCCGGAGGCCCTGCTGCGCCGTGCAGCCGAACTCATCGCGCCGGACGGGCTGTTGCTGGTGGAGGTCGAACCGCGCGAGGTCGACGAACGCGTCACCGTCCGGGTCGAGGGCCCGGACGGCCGGCTCGGCCCGCCCTTCGCCTGGGCACGCCTCGGCGCCAGGGCCGCCGCACGACGGGCCCACGGCGCCGGGCTCGTCGAAGCGGAACGATGGACCTCCCACGGCCGACGCTTCCTCACCCTGCGCCGCCGCACCGCGCCCGCCCGCTGAGAACCAGTGACTGAGAACTCGTGATCGAACGAAGGGCAGCCACCCGTATGACCACCATCGAAGAGCGGATCATCAGCCACATCTCCGAGAAGCTGGGGCCGGGTCACGACATCGCCGCGGACACGGACCTCTCGTACGTGCTGGACTCCACGGCCGTCATGGAGGTGGTGGTGTGGATCGAGGAGGCGTTCGGCTTCTCGGCCGACCTCGACGAGATCAACCCCGACAACTTCGGCTCGCCCGCCCGCCTGGCCCAGTGGGTTCGCCGGAACGTCGAAGGCGCTGCCACCTAGGGCCTGTGTGATGTTGTGATCAATCTTCGGGTTCTGCCCCGCTCCGGGGCAGAACCCGGTAGGACTGTTGGATGTGACGCGCAGGCAACTCACCGACGAGCAGTGGAGTTTGATCGAGCCATATCTGCCGATCGGCAGGTTCGGGCCCTACCCCGAACGGCTTCGTGACCAGTTCGAGGGTGTGATCTGGCGGTTCCGCTCCAGTGCCCAGTGGCGGGAGATGCCCGAGGAGTTCGGCCCCTGGTCCACGGTCTTCGGCCGGTTCCGGGTCTGGCGGGACGCCGGCGTGTTCAGTGCCCTGCTCGAAGGCCTGATCGCCGCGGCCGCCCGCGAGGGGAAGGCGGACCTGTCGTTGGTCAGCGTCGACTCCACGACCGTCCGGGCCCACCACGACGCCGCCGGGATGCTCGTCGACGACGATGTCATGCAGGCCCTGGAGGAGGCCGCGCGCGAGCAGGAGACGGCCCGGCAAAAGGGGGCGGGCCACCGGAACAGAACGGACAGGACGAGCGCAGACGCATCCGACGGCGACGCGAACTCCGTTTGAAGCAGGCCAAGCTCGGCAGGTCACGGGGCGGGCTGACCAGCAAGGTCCATCTCGCCGCCGACCGCCGGTGCCGTCCGCTGGCACTCGTCCTGACCGCCGGGCAGGCCGGAGACAGCCCGCAGTTCGTCCCCGTGCTCGACAAGGTGCGCGTGCGCCTGCCCGTCGGCCGGCCCCGCACCCGGCCCGGCGCGGTCGCCGCGGACAAGGCCTACTCGTCCCGCGCCAACCGCGCCTACCTGCGTAAACGCGGCATCAAGGCCGTCATCCCGGAGAAGAAGGACCAGGCCGCCAGCCGGAAACGGAAGGGCAGCAGGGGCGGCCGACCCGTCGACCACGACACCGACCTCTACAAGGAGCGGAACACCGTCGAGCGCCTGATCAACAGGCTGAAGGCCTGGCGGGGCATCGCCACCCGGTTCGACAAGAAGCCCGAGAGCTACCTCGCAGGCCTCCACCTCCGCGCCTCCATGATCTGGATAGACGACCTCGTGCGACCACCCAACTGATCACAACATCACACAGGCCCTAGCTCGGCCGCCGGTCAGTTCCCGGCCCCCGCCACGGCGGCGACCCGCCCCGTACGGAGCTGGCGCAGCAGCGGGACCAGGAGGACGACGCACAGGGCCGTGCCGTAGGCGAACTGCTGCGCCACCGGGCCCTGCACCAGGTAGAGCGCCTGCCCGGCGGCCGGGACGGCCAGCCACTCCCAGCGGCCGTCGAGCGCCACCAGCGCGACCACCAGGAGCCCGTACCAGGGGTAGGAGGGCGCGACCAGCAGCAGCGCCGTGCCCGTCACCAGGAGCGCGCCGGCCCACGGCTCACTCCGGTCGCCCCGGCGGAGGACCCGGACCGCCACGGCCGCCAGGACGAACGCCGCCGCCCACGGCGCGAGGCGGTCGGACAGCACCAGCCTCAGCAGCCCGAACCGGTCGATGTGCCCCTGCTCGTAGCCCTCCTCCTTCAGGTAGCCCGGCAGGTAGCCCAGGACCGAGGCGCCCGAGGCCACGACGTACGGGAGGTAGGACAGGGCGAAGGCGCCGAGCGCGGATCCGACCAGCAGGACGTCCTTCCGGGAAGGGCGCCGGGCCGACAGGCCCGCCAGCGCGCCGGGGAGGACGAGGGCCGGCAGCAGCTTGGTCGCGACCGCGCCGCCGAGGAGGAGCCCCCCTCGCACGGCCCTCCCCCGCGCCGCGCAGCCGAGTCCGGCGACCGTCAGCAGGGCTCCGAGCGTGTCCACGTGCGCGTCGTTGACCGCCCACACGGCCACGCCGGGGAACCACCCCCACAACGCGGCCCGCCACCGCTCCCGCCCCACCCTCAGCAGCAGGGCGGTCGTCGCCACCGCCAGCACCGCACCGCCGGCCTGCACCCCGCGGACCCCGCCGCCGAACGGGTGCACGACGACGAACCAGACCTGTGCCACCGGCGGATAGATGGTGTGCACGGCCGGCCGGTTGATCCGGGTGCAGTCCCCGGCCGTGGTGCGCCGCTCGTCCCAGCCCGTGCAGCCGTCACCGACCGGGAAGAGCCCCGGGTCACGCAACCGGGCCAGCGCCGGATCGTCCGGGGTGTGGGCGTAGGGCGAGATCCCGGCCGCCTGGACCCGGCCGTCCCAGACGTAGCGGTAGGCGTCGTCGCTGGTGCGGGGTGGGGCCAGCAGCCCGACGGCGGCGACGGCCACGGCGCCGGCCAGGACCAGCGGCGCGACCAGCCGGCCGGGCACCCCGCGCAGCAGCACCACCGCGACCGCGAAGAGGGCCGTGTCGAGGAGGTACCAGACGGCGAGCGGCACGAAGCCGCCGTCGGTGACGGTCAGTGCCAGAGCGCTGACCAGGGCCGCGAGCGCGAGCGCGCAGGACGGAACGGTACGGTCGATCATCCTGCCCAACCTCCCGGTGATGAAGTCTCGCGGCCCCGGCGTTCCCTCGCCGGGGTGGGGCGTCAGACGCCGGGGACCCCCGGAAGACCGGTCGTGAGACCGTCCAGGGCGTGCGGGCAGGGGCACTCGCGCACCAGCGGCAGCCGTTCCACCGCCTTGAACAGCACGGTGCGCAGCCGGTCGACGTTGCGGGCGAACTCCTTCAGCACCTCGCCGTGGGTGACGCCCGCGCCGCTCTCCACCCCGGCGTCGAGATCCGTGACCAGGGCCAGCGAGGCGTAGCAGAGCCCGAGTTCACGGGCGAGGACGGCCTCCGGATGTCCCGTCATGCCGACCACCGACCAGCCGTTGGCGGTGAACCAGCGGGACTCGGCGCGGGTGGAAAAGCGCGGGCCCTCGATCACCACCAGCGTTCCGCCGTCGACCGGCTCCCAGGCCGCCTCCCGGGCGGCGTCCAGTGCCGCCTTCCGCCCCGCCGGGCAGTACGGGTCGGCCATCGACACGTGCACTACCTCCGGCACCGTGCCGTCCGGCAGCGGCAGGCCGTCGTAGAAGGTCTGCGGGCGCCCCGAGGTCCGGTCGACGAACTGGTCGGGCACCAGCAGCGTGCCCGGCCCGTACTCCGGGCGCAGCCCGCCCACCGCGCACGGCGCGACCACCTGCCGCACACCCAGCGTGTGCAGCGCCCACAGGTTGGCGCGGTAGTTGATCCGGTGCGGGGGAAGCCGGTGGCCGCGCCCGTGCCGGGGTAGGAACGCGACCCGGCGGCCGGCCGCCTCTCCCACGAACACCGCGTCGCTCGGTTCGCCGTACGGGGTGTCCACCCGTACCTCGGTCACGTCGTCCAGCAGCTCGTAGAGCCCGGAGCCACCGATGACGCCCACCTCGGCGCTCGGCGGGACGTCCTGGTCGACCGTCATCCCGGTCCACCTCTCTTCTCGGGAACAGCCTCCCGGCCAACTCTAGGAACGGACCGGGCCGGAACCGGGGCACCATGCCTTACGGATCACGAACGTCCCCGCGCCGCCGGCTCGCGGCGGGGCTTGTGCGACCGTCCCCGCCGGGCCGTCGCGGCGAGCAGGAAGAGCGCCGAGACGGCGAAGAACGCCGCGGTCAGCAGCAGCCAGCGCCCGAGGAAGACGTCCGGGTCCAGGCCGGTGGCGGAGCGGTACCCGGGGACGCGACGCAGGACGAGCGGGTACCAGACGACCAGCAGCAGCAGCGAGAGGAACGCGGGGACGCGGACGTAGTTGACCGCCGGCATCCGGTGCGTACCGCCCGCGGGAGCCTGGCGGACACCCGTCAGGGCCTGGGCGGCCCGGTCGGTGAGCGTGTAGAGCGGCAGCAGGACCAGGTCGTGGAGCAGCGCGGCCCCGACGAACCAGATCACGACGCCGAGCGGATCGCCCTTGAGGAGGCGGATCCCGGCGTACAGGGCCAGGGCGAAGGAACACAGGAGGAGGAGCAGGTGCAGGGGGGATGCGCCGTAGCGCTCGCGGAGGCCGCTGCGGCGCTTCATCCGGTGGCTCCGAAGGTGAGGCGGGTGACCCATTTGGTGTTGTGGACACCGGGGTTGGCGGGAACGATGATCCGGGCCGGGTAGCCGTGGTCGGGCGAGAGGTCGGCTCCGTTGACGCGCAGGGCCAGCAGGGAGCGGGCGTCGCGGACCTGGTTGTCGCGCAGGACGGTGGAGGAGAAGGACCCGCCGCGTTCGACGGATTCCACGAAGACGTCCGGTGGGCTGTCGGTCAGGCCGACGAGCGCGGCCAGCTCGGTCAGCCGGACGCCGGTCCAGTCCTGGTCGGGGGTGGACCATCCCTCGACGCAGGCGATGGGCAGGGCCGCGGTGGTCTGCGGCAGGCTCCTCAGCTGGTCCAGGGTGAGGACGGTTTCGCGGCCGGGGCCGCGGACGGTCAGCCGCCAGTCGGGGCCGATGTCGGCGGGGCGGATGCCGACGGCGGCGGCGGTCTTGTTGATCTGGAAGCCGTTCGGGCCGTCGCCGGGCTCCTGGCCGTGCGGGGCGAGCAGCGCGGTCCTGCGCCACCATCCGCCGATGCTCTGACCGACCGTCACCGCGAACAGCGCGAGGGAGCCCGCACCGACCAGCGCGAGGGCTCCGCGCCGGGAGAGGGTCGCGGGGGCGGGGCGCGGGGAGGCCAGACCGGTGCCGTCGGGCGGCTCGGGCAGCGTGTCGGCGGCGCCCGTGCGCAGTTCGGTGCGCAGGCGCCGGCTGCGCAGCGCCCGGACCATGACCGGGACGCGGAACACCACGTGGACGACGAAGGCGCCGATGAAGACCCAGGCACCGTAGTAGTGCAGGGTGTAGAAGGAGCCGGGGAAGATGTAGTGCAGCTGGATGTTGAGGATGCCGGTGGCGAACTCGAACAGCGCGCCGCCGACCAGGAGCAGCAGCGACAGGCGCTCGACCGCCTGGGCCGGCGAGCGGAGCGGGGGCCAGGCGAAGAGCTTGGGGATGACCGACCAGAGCTTGGCCAGCAGGACCGGGACCAGCACGATGCCGAGGGTCACGTGGATCCCCTGGTTCAGCCGGTACAGCCAGCTGGGGCTGGTCGGCCAGGAGAAGAGGTAGAAGCCGAGCCAGCCCTTGTCCGGGGTCTGGTCGTTGACCGCGGCGAGGTCGGGGTTGTAGGCGGCGTAGGACAGCAGCCCGGTCACGAACACCACCGTGATCCCGGGCAGCAGCACCAGGCCGAACACCGAGGTGAGCCAGGGGCCGCGCAAGGGGCTGCGCCAGAACTCCGGGCGCGCGGGCCCGGGCGGGGGGCCTGCGGCGAGCGCGGCACGCAGGCGAGATCCCCTGGGCTTGGGGGCTGTGGGCGTCGGCGCGTGGGGGGCCGGTCGCCGTCCCTCCGCGGTGTGGTCGCGCGGCGGCGCCGGGGGCTGGTCGGGCTGCTCGGGCTGCTCGGGCTGCGGGAGCGGTGGCGGAGGTCCGGCGGCCGGCTTGTCCGCGGAGGGCTGCGGTGCCGGGGCCGGCCCGGGCTCCCGCTCGGGGCCGGGTTGCGGGCGGTGGGGTCCGTCGGCGTCGTCGTGGGCGTTCAGGGTGGCGCTCCTTCGCGGGTGCGTGCGGAGGCGGGTTGGCCGCGCTGACACGACCGTATGCCGCAGATCACCCATGAAGCAGCAATCAACTTATTACGGAATTTCAGGTCGCCGTCGGTCATCGAGGAAGCATCCGGCGGCTCGCCCCATGGATTTGACTACATGTCAGATCATCCTCAGTCGTGGCACCGTGACTCGGCCGTCCGAACCCCCGCGCCGGCAAGGCGCAGCAACCGGTCGCGCAGCGCCGCGGTCACGGGCGGACGGCGGCCGGGTCCAAGAGGGTCAGGACGCGGTCGGCGAGGTTGTCGATGCTGCCGGCGTTGACGACCTCGATGGTGGGGATGTCGACGCCCAGTTCGCCCTGGAGGGCGACGACCAGTTCGGTGGCCATGAGGGAGTCCAGGCCGAGCGTGTCGAGCCCCTGGGTTCGGTCGATGCGGTCGGGTGCGCGGTGGGTGATGCGGGCAACGAGGGTCGCGAGCAGGTCGGTGAGGTCGGCCGAGTCGGGAGCGGTTGCGCGGTCGGACCCGAGGGGGCGCCTGGCGGCGTTCCGGACGGCGTCCGGTTCCTCGGCGGGCAGGACGGCGGTGAAGCGGGGTGCTCGTACCGTGGGCAGCAGCGTGGCGAGGCGGGCGAAGTCGAAGTGGCCGACCAGAACGACGGGTTCCCCGCCTTCCCCGTCACCCCCGCCGTCCCCGCCTTCCCCGTGGCCGCCGTGCGGGCGCGTCATGAGGTCCTCCATCGCGGCGAGGATCCGGTCGGTGCGCATGGGCGCGAGGCCCATGCGTTCCAGGACCCGGCTGACTTCCTCGTCCGCCGCCAGGCCGACCTCGCCGATCAGGCCCCAGCCGATGGACAGACCTGGCAGGCCGGCGGCTCGGCGGGCGCGGACGACGCCCTCCATGGCGAGGTTGCCTGCGGCGTAGGCGGCCTGCGCACGGTGACCGACGGTGGCGGAGACGGAGGAGTGGACCACGAAGAAGTCCAGCGGGAGGCCGCGGCTGAGCCGGTCCAGGAGCAGGGCGCCGCGGAGTTTCGCCGCGAGGACCGATTCGACCGTCGCGTCGTCGAGTTCGGTGAGCAGCGCGTCGCGCACGTCCACGGCGGAGTGGACGATGCCGCGCAGCGGATGCCCGGTGGCCGCGATGCGGCGGACGACGTCGCCGAGGGCGTCGGGATCAGCGACGTCGGCGGCGTACGCCGTGGCGGTGGCGCCCTGGCGGGCCAGCGCGGCGAGCAGCTCGTCGGCGCCCGGTGTGGCGGCGCCGCGGCGGGAGACCAGGGCCAGGTGGCGGGCTCCGCGGTCGGCGAGGAACCGGGCGACCTCGGCGCCGAGACCGGTGAGTCCGCCGGTGATCAGGTAGCTGGCGCCGGGGTCGCAGGCCAGGCGCCGGGGAGGTGCGGTGAGGCGCGGTGCGGGGTCGAGGGCGATGACCACCTTGCCGACGTGGTGGGAGCGCCGCAGCAGGGTGAACGCGTCCGCGACGTCCTCGGCGGGGTGGAGGTGGTGCGGCAGCGGGCGGTAGACCCCCTGGTGGACGCGCCGGGCGAGGTCGTCGAAGTGGCGGGCGGAGAGTTCCGGCTGCCGGGCGAACATCTGGAGGGCGTCGACGGCGTGGAACGAGAGGTTGTTGCGGAAGGCCCGCAGCGCCAGTCGGCCGCCGGTGTGGATGTCGCGCTTGCCGAGTTCGACGCAGCGGCCACCGGGCCGCAGCAGGTCGAGGTTGCGGGAGAGCGCCTCGCCCGCGAGGGAGTTGAGGACGACGTCGACGCCCTTCCCCTCGGTCAGCTCCATCACCTGGTCGGCGAAGGCGAGCGTGCGGGAGTCCAGGACGTGTTCGGCGCCCAGCAGTTCCAGCAGCGTGCGCTTGGCGGGGCTGCCCGCGGTGGCGATGACCCGCGCCCCGACCTGCCGCGCGTACTGCAGGGCCGCGAGGCCCACACCGCCGGCGGCGCCGTGCACCAGCAGCGTTTCGCCCGCGGTGAGGCGGGCCAGGTGCTCCAGGGAGTGCTGGACGGTGAAGAAGGCGACGGGCAGCGTCGCGGCCTCAGCAAACATCATGCCGTCGGGCATCCGCCCGGTGGCCGCCTCGGGTACGAGGAGGTGCGAGGCCAGCGCCCCGGGCGCGCAGGCGAAGACCCGCTCCCCCACCCGGAGGGTGGTTCCCTCCCCGGCCGCCGCGACGACGCCCGAGGCCTCCAGACCGAGCCGGTACTCGCCCGGGACGGCGGGCTCGGCACCCGACGGCAGGGAACCGGTGGCCAGCAGCACGTCACGGAAGTTGAGCCCGGCCGCCCGGACCTCGATCACCACCTCACCGGGGCCCGGTGGCGGTGGCTCGGGGGCGGGGACCCAGTCGAGGGCGTGGCCGAGCCCCGGCCGGCGCAGGCGCAGACGGTAGGGGCGCCGACCCGCCGGGCCGGTCGGCGCGGGCAGTTCCCGCAGGCGCGGGACGAACCGGCCGGCGGGCCGCAGGACGATCTCGTCCTCCGCTCCGGGCCTCAGCAACTCGTCGGCCAGCCGCCGCGCGTCGAGCCGGGGCGACGGCCCTGGCTCGAGGACCAGCCGCCGGACCGCCGGCCTGGGCTTCTCGTTGGCGAGGGTGCGCGACACCGCCCACGGCACGCAGTCCGCCGGGAACAGCCGGGCACCGGGCGTCGGCAGCGCACCGGACGGGGGGCTGACCAGTAACAGCACGGGGTCGGCGGCGGGCGGGAGCACGGCGCAGGCCTCGGCCACGGCGCGCAGGATGGCGGTGCGGGTCACGGCGGCCGCCAGTGCCTGCCGACCGGCGTCCTCCTCGCTGTCCGAGGTGTCACCGGTCGAGGTGTCGCTGCCCGAGAGCAGGAGCACCAGGACGGGCCGCACGGGGTCGGCGCGGAGGCCGTCGAGCCAGTCGGCGGAGTCGGCGGTGGCCCGGACGACGGTGACGGGGCCGGTCTCGGCCGCGCGCAGTGCGGCGACGAGGGGTTCGGTGAGCGGGTCCTCGGGGTGCTCGGCCGCGATGACCCACGACGTCGCGGGACCCCGGCAAGCGGGTTGCTCCATGGCACCGGGTTGCTCCATGGCACCGGCTCCGGCCGTCGAGGTCGCGACCGTCGGGGGCACGGCGGTGACGGTGGGCGGCGCGAGTGGCTTCCCGCCCGGTACGGCGCCGCGCCGGGCGACGAGCACGGAGTAGTCGGCCTCTGGCGTACCGGCCCGCACCGCATCGACGCCGAGCCGGGCCGTGTCCGCGAAGCCGTGGGCGGTGAACAGGTCCTGCCACTGGGCGGCGGTCAGCAGCGGCGAATCGGGGCGCAGGTCGGGTTCGTCGGCGTTCCAGAAGCTCTTCAGGGGGCCGAAGCAGGGCAGGAGGCGGTCGAGGGCGTGGGTTTCGACGGCCACCAGGTGCCCGCCCTCGTCGAGCAGGCGGGCCACCCGCCCCGTGGTTTCGCGCAGCCGGGCGGTGGCGTGCAGGACGTTGCCGGCTACCACGAGGTCGTACGAACCCGGCTGGAATCCCTGGGATTCGGGGTCGCGGTCCAGGTCGAGCGGCCGGTAGGCGAGGGTGTCGTGGCCGGCGAAGCGGACGCGGGCGCGCGGGAGGAAGGCGTCGGACAGGTCCGTGAAGGTGTAGTGGGTGCGCTCCGGTGGCAGCGCGTCGAGGAGCGCGGCCGTCAGGCCTCCGGTGCCCGCGCCCACTTCCAGGACGCGCAGCGGGCGGTCGGCGGGCCAGTGCCGGACGAGCCGGCGGACGAGAGCGGCGGCCAGGGCGTTGCAGTGTCGGGTGACGGTGGTGCCGGAGTAGTAACTCTCCACCCAGTGACGGGTGTTCTCGTCGAACAGCACGGACACGGCGTCCCGCCGGCCGAGCAGCACGTCGGGCAGCACGGTGCCGCAGTGGGAGTGCAGCACCGCTTCCGTGGCGCACTGCGGGTGTGCGCGCACCAGCTCGGCGAGGGCGCCGTGCGGATCGGGGCGCACCGCCGCCGTCCACGCTCCGTCCGCGTCGCGCCGCAGCACGCCCACGCGTTCGGCCTGGCGGAGTGAGGCGTGCAGCAGCCGGCGATAGACCGGGAGCACCCCGGCGGCGATCAGGCTCCCAGGGGTGTACGAGGTGGCGCCGGGGGCCACGGTGCGGGCGGCGCGGAGGGTGAAGTGCCCACTGAGCCGGTCGGCCAGCAGGGCGGCCCCGGCGTACCGGCGGGCGTCCCAGGCGGGGCCGTCCAGCGAGTGCCGGGCCGCACGGACCAGGTCGCGGAGGGCGGGCATGCCGGCCGGGGACGGGAGGGGTCCGCTGTGGCCGGGCGAGGCGCGCAGGACGGTGGCGAGGTGTGCCGGCGCGGTACGGGCGGCGTCGAAGCTGCGCAGCCGGCAGCCGTCCGCTTCGGCGGTGACCCGGCCCTGGTCGTCCAGCAGCCGTACGTCCCAGCACACTTCGCGGGGCCCGGCGTCGCGGCGGAGTACCCGCACCCAGCCCTTGGCGGGTGCCTCCTCCCACACCCGCAGGGCCGCGACGGCCGAGGGGAGGAACAGGGCGTCGGGCGCCTCACCCCCTTGGGCGAGCAAGGGCGCGCCGGCCTGGAGGGCACTGTCGAGCAGCACGGGGCGCAGGACGTACGCCCCGCCGCCGCCCGAAGCCCCACCCCTGTCCGGAGCCCCACCCCTGCCCGAGGCCCCGCCGCTGTCCGGAGCCTCGGCGGGTTCCGGGGCTTCCGGCAGCTCGTAGCGGGCCAGGACCTCGCCGTCCCCGACGTACAGGGCGGTGAGGGCGCGGAAGGCGGGGCCGTAGACGATGCCCGCGTCGGCGGCCCGGGCCCGGGCGTCGTCCGCGCGGAGCCTCGTGGGCAGGCGGTCCCGCAGCGCGCGGAGGTCTTCCGCCGGGGGCCGTTCCCGCAGGAGGCGGCGGACCACCGCGCGGGCGTGGGTGCGCCAGGGACCGGTGCCGTCGCGGCTCGCGATGCGCACCGTGCCGTCCGCCGTGTCCAGGGAGGTCTGCAGGCGGATGTCCATGGCGGGGTTGTCGAACGGCAGGGTGAGCGCGCGTTCGACGGCGAGGTCCTCCAGTTGCACCGGGCCCTGGTGGTGGACCCTGCCGGCGCCCAGGGCGGCTTCGGCGAAGGCCGCGGCCGGGACGACGACGGCTCCGGTGACGACGTGGTCGGCGAGCCACCGGTGCCGGGTGGGGTCGATCCGCAGCTGCCACAACGGCTCGGCGTGGGCGGTGCGTTCGCCGAGCAGGGGGTGCTGGTGCCTTCCGTCGCCGCAGCCCCGTCCGAACCAGTCCGGAGCGCCGTGCCAGTGGCGCTCGCGCTGCCAGGGGCGGGCGGGCAGGCTGCGCACCCGGCCCGGCACGGGGAAGAAGACGCCGGTGTCCGTGCGGGCGCCGGCGGCCAGCAGCGTGGCGACCGTCCGCTCGATGTCCTCGGCGCCGTCCCGGTCCCGTGAGAGGGAGGGCAGGACCAGGACGGGGGCCGTGCCGTCGGCGCCGAGGGTGCGGCGCAGGTAGTGGCCGAGGACGGGATGCGGGCCGATCTCGACGAAGGCGTCGCAGCCGCCCGCCGCCAGCGCCCTGACCGCGGGCGGCAGTTGCACGGGCCGGCGGACGTTCTCCCACCAGTACCGCGCCGTCAGGTCCTCGCCCCGCCGGAGGGCACCGGTCACCGTGGAGGCGAACGCCACCGTCGCTGGGCCCGGGCGCAGGCCGTCCAGGGCGGCGCGCAGGTCCGCTTCGACCGGGTCCATCCGGGCGGTGTGGAAGGCGTGGTCGAGATCGAGCCGTTGGAAGTGGACGCCGCGCTCGGCCAGCCGACGGGCCAGCCGGACGAGGGCGGCCTCGTCTCCGGCGACCGTCACGTCCTGCGGGCTGTTGACGGCGGCCAGCTCCAGCGCGTCGCCGAAGGCCGCCAGCTCCTCCCGGGCCTGGTCGGGGGGCAGGCCCACGGCCGCCATGCGCCCGCTGCCGGCCGTGCGGGCCTGCACGCGGCTGCGGTGGGCGATCACCTGCGCGGCGGCGGCCAGGTCGAGGGCACCGCACGCGTGGGCGGCGGCGACCTCACCGACGCTGTGCCCGGCCACGGCGGCCGGGCGCACCCCGTACGCCGCCAGCGCGGCCGTGAGCCCCACCTGCACGGTGAACAGCAGCGGCTGTGCCACCTCCGTCCGTGCCAGCCGGGCGGCGTCGGTGCCGTGCGTCAGTTCCTCGCGGACGGACCAGCCGAGGAGCGGGGACAGCACCGCGTCGACCTCGCCGACGGCGTGTCGGAAGGCCGCCGTCCCGGAGGGGCTGCCGCTCGCGCCTCCTGCTGCCGGGGAGGTCAGCAACCGGCGTCCCATGCCGGCCCACTGGGCGCCGTTGCCGCTGTAGACGAAGCCGATCGCACCGCTTGCCAGGACCGGCACCGGCGGGGCGTCGGCCACGGCGCGCAGCCGGGCGGCGGCGGTCCGGGCGTCGGAGGCGATCACGGCGGCGCGGAAGGCTTGCCTGCCGCGCCGGTTGAGCGTGGTGTGGGCGACGTCGTGGAACGCGTGGCCGTCCGCGGCCGTGGCGTCGAGGTGGTCGGCGAGTTCGGTGGCGGCCGCGGCGAGGGCGGCGAGGCCGCGCGCGCTGACCAGGACGGGGTGGGATCCGGCGGGCGGAGCGCCGCGAGGGGCCGCCTCGGGCGCGGGGGCGAGGACGGCGTGGGCGTTGGAGCCGCCGAACCCGAAGGAGTTCACGCCGACCAGTCCGCCCGGGCCCGGGGGCAGCGGCAGGGCGGCGGGCACGGGCAGCAGGCCCAGCCGGGCGAAGTCGACGGCCGACGTGACGGGCAGGCCGTGCAGGGACGGCGGGATGACGCGGTGCCGCAGGACGAGCACCGCCTTGAGCAGCCCCGCCAGCCCCGAAGCGGACTCCAGGTGCCCCAGGTTGGTCTTGACCGACCCGATCGGCAGCGGCCTGCCCGGCGCGCACCTGCCGGCCAGCGCAGCCGCGACGGCTTCCAGCTCCAACGGGTCGCCCACCGGGGTGCCGGTACCGTGCGCCTCCAGGTACACCAGCTCGCGGGCGTCCGGGCCGGGCCCGCCGTACACCTGGCGCAGCAGGGCGGCCTGTGCCTGGACGCTGGGCTGGGCCAGGCCCGCGGTGCGGCCGTCGCTGTTGACGCCGGTGGCCGCGATCACGGCGTGGACGCGGTCGCCCTCGGCGATCGCCCGATCGAGCGGTTTGAGGACGAGCACCACCCCGCCCTCGGCCCGGACGAACCCGTCGGCGGCCGCGGAGAAGGCCCGGCAGCGGCCGGTGGGCGAGAGCATCGCGGCCTTGGAGAATCCGACGAACTCGTGTGGACCGATGAGGACGTTGACCCCGGCCGAGAGGGCCAGCTCCCCGCCGGACGCGAGGAACCCGCAGGCCTGGTGGAGGGCGGTCAGGCTGGACGAACAGGCGGTGTCCACGGCCAGGCTGGGACCGCGCAGGTCGAGGGCGTGCGAGAGCCTGCCCGCGGTGTTGCCGCTCGCCAGGCCGGTCATGGTGTGCCGGTCGACCGTCTCCAGCCGGCTGAGCTGGAGGTTGCCGTAGGCGTGGTTGGACACCCCGACGAAGACCCCGGCGCCGGAGCCGGCCAGCGCCGCCGGGTCGAGGCCGGCGTCGTCCAGGCCCTCGACGGCCAGCTCCAGCAGCAGCCGCTGCTGGGGATCCATCCGGGCCGCCTCGCGCGGGGAGATCGAGAAGTACTCCGCGTCGAAGCCCGCGATGTCGTCGAGCACCCCGGCCGCCGCCGTGTAACTCCGGCCCGGGCGACGCGGATCGGGATCCGTGAACTCCCGCGCGTCGAAGCGCTCGGCAGGCATCCGGGTGACCACGTCCCGGCCCTCGATCAGGGCCGACCACAGCGAACCGAGGTCGTTCAGGCCGCCCGGGAGGCGGCAGGAGACGCCGATGACCGCCACGTCCCGCACCTGGACGCCACCGCCCCCGCAGACGTTCTCCGTACCCCGCACAACCGCCTCCTTCCCGCCCTGACCAGGCCTTTCCGCCCGAGCCTGCCCAGCCCGGGCGCGGGGACACGTCGAAGTCCCGCGGTTACCACGATCGGGTGGTTCCGGCTATCGGTGTGCCCCGTCCGGGGAAGGCTGCCTCACCGGAACGGGTGCACACGGGGAGGGAGGGTGGCGTGAGGGGCAGGATGCTCGGCGACGGCCCGCTGTGGGAGCTGTCGGCCGGAGGGGGATGGACCGAGGCGGAGGTCGCCGTCCTGCTGCTTCCCGGGGTGGGCGGCGGCGTCACCGACTTCTCCCTGTGGCCGCGTCATCTCACCTCGACGGTACGGGCGTTGACCGCCCGCTACCCCGGTAGGAAGGCCGACCCGGGCGCCGCCCCGGCCCCCGGCCTCGCCGACCTCGCCGCCGAACTGGCCGACGCCGTGGCCCGCTACACGACGGAACCCCTGGTGATCCTCGGGCACAGCATGGGAGCCGTCATCGGCTACGAGGTCGCGTGGTGCCTCCAGCAGCGCGGCCGGCCCGCCCTCGCCCTGCACGTGTGCGCCGCCTTCTCGCCGCCGGAGTACGCCGCCTTCGACGCGGCCGGCCGGTCCCTGACCGACCACGCCCTGACCGCGCTCACCGCCACCCTGGCCATCCCGCTGCCCGCCGAGGAGCGCGAGGCGGACCGGCGCGAAGCGCTACGGGCCGTCCGCGCCGACCTCACCCTGATCGACACCTACGCGTACGACCCGCGCCCCAGGCCCCTGGAGTACCCCGTCACCGTGTGGACGGCCCGCGACGACGCCATCGTCCCGGCCGCCTCCGTACCACGCTGGCAGCCGATGACCCGTCACCCCCTCACCCACCACGTCCTCCCCGTCCCCCACCACTTCCTCGACTCCCCACAGGCCGTCGAACCGATCACCCGCGCCCTGCGCGAGGGCCTGCGACGCCTTCACTAGCCGGACGGTCGCGCGAGGTCACCCCCCCCCGGTCGTGCGAGACGTCCAGGGCCCGGGCGGCCGAGCCCTGCCGGTACCACCCGGGCGAAACACCTCCCCTCCGCCCGGTCGGCTTCGGGACCCTGTCAGCCGGTCATTTGAGTTCGACGAAGATGATGTGGGTGTCCGTCGTCCCGATGTTCTCGCCGACGTGGGTCCGGGCCGGTAGCCAGTTCGCCTCAGGTGCCCGTTTCCGTTCGACCTCGACCACGGTGTCGCCCTCGGTCATGCGGCGTCGGAAGGTGCTCAGGACGACCATGACGCTGTCGGGGTGGTAGTGGAGCCCGGTCTTGACCCCCGGGGTGTCGCGGTACTCGAGCACCCGGACGCGCGCGTTCTCGAAGACGATGCGGTAGAGATCAGGGTCGGTGACGGTGGGGTCCTGGTCCTCGGCATCTCCTTGGCCCGTCATACGGCGGCAGCCGCCTCGCCGGCCGGCGCCGGATCGGCGCCGCGCTGTCCGGGCAGGCTGTCGGGACCCCGGGGGCCCGTGGAAGCGGGAGCTTGGGCGGTGCTCTGCGTCATGCTGGGCCTTTCGACTTGAGGGAGAACAACCGGCCGTGGGCGGCCGGCGACGGCGGCGAACGGGGCGATGACGACCCTCGGCGGACCGCCACGCGCGACGACAACCCCGGGCCTCCGACACT
This sequence comes from Kitasatospora sp. SC0581, assembly GCF_048159585.1. Lineage (NCBI taxonomy): Bacteria > Bacillati > Actinomycetota > Actinomycetes > Kitasatosporales > Streptomycetaceae > Kitasatospora > Kitasatospora sp. SC0581. The sequence goes on from NZ_JBLRWA010000021.1 coordinate 87,337, forward strand.
GCCGCGATCAAGAACGAGGCGCAGCCTGACACCGCCAACCGGCCCCAACCCGCGATTGCGCCGAACGTGGACGTACTGGTCCTACAACCCCTGGTCAGCCGGATGAAACCGTTGCTCGGACGGGGCCGCACGAACCCGTACGGGTGACTGCGCTCAGCGCCTCCACCGGCTCCTACGCGACCCTGACCACGTACTTGCCCCGGACGCCGCCCGCCTCCAGCGCCCGGTGTGCCGCTGCCGTCTCCTCCAGGGGGAAGACCGTGTCCACCGCGGGGCGCAGCTTGCCCTCGGCCACGTGGCGGGCGAGGTCGTCGAAGTCCGCCCGCTTGGGGTCGCCGCTGAAGAAGCGGACCCGGCGGTGTCCGTGGACCGTGCTGGCCGCGACGTAGCCGAACGTCGCGGCGGGCCGTTTCGGGTCGAAGGCGAGGGCGACCATGCGCCCGCCGGGGGTCAGCAGGTGCCGGAAGGCCCGCAGGTCGGTCCCCACGGCGTCCAGGACCACGTCGAAGCGGCCCAACTCGGCCGGCCGCACGGTCCGGTGGTCGACGGCCCGGTGCGCGCCGAGCCCGCGGACGAAGTCGAGGCTCGCCGCGCGGGCGAGAGCCGTGACCTCGGCGCCGTACGCCCGTCCGAGCTGGACGGCGGCGTTGCCGACACCGCCCGCCGCGCCCCGGACGAGGAGTCGTTCGCCGGGGCGCAGCCCGGCCTTGTCCCGCAGGGCGGTGATGACGGCGGTGGCCACGGGCAGCGCGGCGGCGTCCACCGGGTCGAGGCCGTCGGGGAGCCGGCCGACCCGCTCGGCGGGCACGGTGACGTACTCGGCGGCGCTGCCGAACCCGGAGGTGCGGCCCAGGACCCCCCAGACGCGGTCGCCGGCCGCCAACCGGGTGACTCCGGCTCCCGGTGCGGCGACCTCGCCGGTGAAGTCCAGGCCGACGCGCTTGGGGAACGTCCGGCCGCTCAGGAGGCGGAGACGGCCGGAGCGGACGGCCAGTTCGCCGCCGTTGACGCTGAACGCGCGCACCTTCACGAGGACCTCGCCGCGGGCCGGCTCGGGGCGCGGCACGCGGCCCGTGTAGAGCACGTCGGGGCCGCCGTAGCGGTCGTAGAGCACTGCCTTCATCATGTGGTCGTTCATCGTTCCGCCTCTGCCGCCGGGGGCCGTAGGGATCTGGCAGCGACCGTAGGCTCTCAAGTGGACGCGATCGTCCGTTTCGACCGGAAGCGAGAGACAGTGATGGCGGAATCCTCTCGGATCACAGCCCGGGACGGGGTGCGGGCGGACGCCCGGCGCAACCGGGAGCGCGTCCTCGTCGCCGCCCGTGCGGTCTTCGCGGAGCACGGGATCGACGCCCCGATGGCGACCGTGGCCCGTCGGGCCGGGGTCGGCGTGGCGACGCTGTACCGGCACTTCCCGACCCGGGACGCCCTGGTGCGGGGCGCGTTCGCGCGGCAGATGGAGACCTGCTCGCGGGCGCTCACCGAGGCGCTGGCCGCCCCCGACCCGTGGCAGGGCTTCCAGCAGCTGGTCGAGACGGTCTGCGCCCTGCAACGGGAGGAACGCGGCTTCCCGGCCGCGTTCGTCACGGCCTTCCCGGACAGCACGCCGGAGCACGCGCAGTCCCGGCGACGGGCCGAGCGGGACCTCACGACCCTGGTGCGCAGGGCCCAGGCCTCGGGCTCGCTGCGGGCCGATTTCCACCCCTCCGACCTCACCGTGGTCCTGCTGGCACACTGCGCCCTGGTGACCGCCCTGCCGGACGACGGTGCGGCGTCCCGGCGCCTGGTGGCCTACCTGCTCCAGTCGTTCCGCGCCGACGCGGCCAACGGACCGCTGCCTCCGCCGGCCGCGCTGACACTGCGCAACCTCCCGATGGTGACGGACAGTTCACAGCGGCAGCGGCACCTCAGGGGCTGACACGAGACAGCACCTGCCGCAGGGGCAGGCCAGTCCGACGGCTCCGCCGGCGTCCCGCCCGTCCGGTTGCGGAGTGCTCGGGGCCGGTGCTCTCACGCTGGCGTCGGGGACCAGGAGCTTCACTCCCCTCCCCGGGGAACGACGAACCGCCCCAGCCCTACGGCGTCCGACGCTCCACGCCGTCGAGCAGCAGGCCGAGCCCCAGCTCGAACCCGCGGTCGTCGAGGCCCGTGGCACCGCCGCCGCGGGCGAAGGAGCCGTCCAGGGCGTCCGCGAGCGCCGGGTACTCCGGCCGGTACTCGGCCGGTGCCCGGGTGAAGCCGGCCGCGAAGGTCTCCACCGCGGAGCCGAGTACCAGGTAGTCCACCGCCGCGGCGACCTCCGCCGCGTCCGCGGGGCCGAGGCCGGCCCGGCCGAGGAGGGCGAGCAGCCCGTTGTAGCCGCGCAGCGCGCTGGCTGCTTCGACGCGGCGGCGGGCAAGCAGGGCGATGGCGTTCGGGTGCCTCAGGAAGACCGCGCGGTAGCCGCGCGCGTACGCCGCGAGGCCGGCCCGCCAGTCGGGATCACCCAGCGGTGTGTGGTCGATCTCGTCGTTGACCAGCCCGGAGACCGCGTCGACCAGCTCGTCCTTGCTCTGGATGTGGTTGTAGAGCGAGGCCGCCTTGACTCCGAGCCGCTCCGCCAGCGCCCGCATGGTCAGGCCGTCGGGGCCGTCCTCGTCCACCACCTGGAGCGCGGCGAGCGCGATCCGCTCGCGGGTCAGCACTGCCCTGCTCGGTCGGCCCACCGAAAATCCCCTCTTCCGCTCTCCATGTCCGGAGGCTATCGTGCCAGATCAACAGCGGTTGCTAACAAAGTTAGTTTTATCTGAAAGGCGCAGCCCGTGGCCGAGACCACCCCGACCGATGCCGACCGGCTGGCCACGCTCGGCTACCAGCAGGAGCTGCGGCGCAGCCTGACCGTGCTCGGAAACATCTCCATGGGCTTCGCCGTCGTCTCCCCGGTCGTGGGGCTGTACGCCGCCGTGCAGGTCGGCATGAGCGTCGCGGGCGGGGCCTGGGTCTGGGCGCTGCCGCTGTGCCTGCTCGGGCAGTGCCTGGTCGTCGCCGTCTACTCCGAGCTCGCCTCGCAGTGGCCGCTGGCCGGCGGCGCCTACCAGTGGAGCAGACGCCTGGCCAGACCGGCCGTCGCCTGGCTGAGCGGCTGGATGTGGCAGTTCGCCGTGATGTTCGGCAACACCACCGTCGCCTACCTCGCCTCGCCCTGGCTCTTCGCGCTCTTCGGCACCGTCCCGACGCCCGCCGAACAGGTCCTCGTCTCGGCCGGCTTCATCCTCTGCTGCACCCTGGTCAACGCCTACGGCATCAACTTCCTGCGCTGGTTCGTCGGCCTGGGCATCGCCGCCGAAGCCGTCGCCTCCGTCCTGGTCGGCCTCACCCTGCTGCTGGTCTTCCGGCAGCACGGCCTCTCCCTGCTCACCGACTTCCTGAACGCGCCGAAGGGGCTGGGCATCAGCGACACCGGTGCCCTGCTCGCCGCCGTGGCCGTCGCCGGCTGGGCCTTCATGGGCTTCGACGCCTGCGTGTCGACCGCCGAGGAGACCAAGGACGCCGCCCGACAGGTCCCCAGGGCGATGTGGTGGTCGCTGCTCAGCGTCGGACTCGTCGTCATCCTCAACGCGGTCTCCGTCGAACTCGCCCACCCCGACCCCGCCGACGTCGTCGCGGTCAAGGACCTCGACCCGGTCACCACCGCCGTCACCCACGCCTTCGGCGGCTGGGCCGAGAAGCCCTTCGTCCTCGTCGTCCTGATCAGCTTCACGGCCTGCCTGATGGCCTCCCAGGGCGGCGCCGCCCGCGGCCTCTACTCCCTCGCCCGCGACGACGTCTTCCCCTTCTCCCGCCACGTCCGCAAGGTCAACCGGCACAAGGCACCGATCGGCGGCCTCGTCGCCGCCACGGCGGTCAGCTGCGCCGCGCTGGTGCTCGGCCTCAACACCTCGGCCATCGGCAGCCTGATCACCTTCGGCAGCGCGGCCATCTTCGTGCCGTTCTTCATCCTCGCCCTCGTCGCCCTCGTCGCCCGCCTGCGCGGCACCTGGAAGCCCGCCGGAGCGGTCGGCTACGGACGCCTCGGCACCCCGCTCAACGTCCTCGCGGTGCTGTGGACCGGCTTCGAGCTGGTCAACATCTGCTGGCCGCGCGCCATCCTCGCCCCGGCCGGAGCGCCCTGGTACCAGATCTGGGCGGCACCGCTCGGCGTCGGCACCGTCACCCTCGCCGGCCTCGCCTACCTGCTGGCCCGCCGCCCCGACCGCCGCATGACCGACACCGACCAGGAGCACCCGCACACCGCCGAACTCGCCCCCGCCGTCCTGTAGCCGGCGTCGGCCCGGGCGGCACCGCTCGGCCGACGCGTGCGAAGCTGCATCCCACCCCCGGGCGGGGTCACGTCCCACCAGCGGCCCAGCGCCGCACCTTCGAGGCCCGACACCTCGGACCGTTCAACCGAAAACCCTGGAGGCACCCGCATGACACGCGCATTCGACGTCGTCGAGACCGGTATCGCCGACCTGCGCGCGGCGTTGGAGAAGGGCGAGACCACCGCGGTCGGCCTGCTCGACGCCTATCTCGCCCGGATCGACGCCTACGACCGGCCCGGCACCGCCACCGCGCTCAACGCGATGGTCGTGACGAACCCCCGCGCCCGCGCCGAGGCCGAGGCCTCCGACGCCCGCCGCGCCCGCGGCGAGACCCTCGGCCCCCTCGACGGCATCCCCTACACCGCCAAGGACAGCTACCTCGCCGAGGGCCTCACCGCCGCCGCCGGCTCACCGGCCTTCGAGCACCTCGTGGCCCAGCGCGACGCCTTCGCCATCGAGCGCCTGCGCGCCGGCGGGGCCGTGCTCATCGGCCTGACCAACATGCCGCCGATGGCCAACGGCGGCATGCAGCGCGGCGTGTACGGCCGCGCGGAGAGCCCGTACAGCGCCGACTGGCTGACCAGCGCCTACGGCTCCGGCTCCTCCAACGGCTCCGGCACCGCCACGGCCGCCTCGTTCGGCGCCTTCGGCCTCGGCGAGGAGACCTGGTCCTCGGGCCGGGCCCCCGCCTCCAACAACGCGCTGTGCGCCTACACGCCCAGCCGCGGCGTGATCTCGGTGCGCGGCAACTGGCCGCTCGTCCCGACCATGGACGTCGTCGTCCCCCACACCCGCACCATGGCCGACCTGCTCGAACTGCTCGACGTCATCGTCGCCGACGACCCGGACACCCGCGGCGACCTGTGGCGCGCCCAGCCCTGGATCCTGCTGCCCGCGCCGTCCCAGGTCCGTCCGGCCTCCTACCCGGCGCTGGCCCCCGCCGACGCGGCGGCGGCGCGCGCGACGCTCGCCGGCCGGCGCGTCGGCGTCCCCCGGATGTACATCAACGCCGACCCCGACGCCGGCACCAACCCCGACGGCGGCATCGGCGGCCAGACCGGGCAGCCGATCGACACCCGCGCCTCGGTGATCGCCCTGTGGCAGGCCGCCCGCCGCGACCTGGAGGCCGCCGGCGCCGAGGTCGTCGAGGTCGACTTCCCCGTGGTGACCAACTACGAGTCGGACCGCCCCGGCGCGCCGTCGCTCCTCACCCGAGGCCTGGTCAGCCGCGACTTCCTCACCCACGAGATCCTCGACCTCTCCGCCTGGGCCTGGGACGACTTCCTGCGCGCCAACGGGGACCCCGCGCTGGCGACCCTCGCCGACGTCGACGGCGCGCTCATCTGGCCCAAGCACCCCGGCGAACTGCCGGACCGCTACGCCGGCTTCGACGACGGGATCGCCGACTACCCGCGGCTGGTGCGCGACCACCCCTACGCGTCGATCACCGACATGCCGCACCTCGAGGAAGGCCTGCGCGGCCTGGAGGAGACCCGCCGGATCGACCTGGAGACGTGGATGGACGAACTCGGCCTGCACGCCGTGGTCTTCCCCACCGTCGCCGACGTCGGCCCCGCGGACATGGACGTGAACGAGGCCTCCGCCGACCTCGGCTGGCGCAACGGCGTCTGGGTCGCCAACGGCAACCTCGCCCCCCGCCACCTCGGCATCCCGACGGTCACCGTGCCCATGGGCACCATGGCGGACACCGGCATGCCCGTCGGACTGACCTTCGCGGGCCGCGCCTACGACGACAACAGCCTGCTCCGACTCGCCGCCGCCTTCGAGTCGACCGGACACCGCCGCACGGAGCCGCCGCGCACCCCGCGCCTTCCGGTCGTCTGACGACCTGACGAACCGTCAAGACAGCGAGGAATTAGCGGGCTTACACCTTCCCGACCATCATTCCACAGACCGGAGAGGCTGCTTCCACCAGAAGGTGGAGGCGGCCTCTCCGGCCCTTCCGCCCCATCCGCGGGTCAGCTCGAAGCCTTGAGCCAACCGGCCCAGGCACTCGACCGGGCGCACCGCACGAGCCAACCCCTGCGCCCGGCGTTACCTGGAAGGACCGTTCACGGCGCCGGGGTGAGCACAGGTCCATGTCCTCGCACCGGCGCCGGTGCGAGGTAGGCAACCCCGATCGGAACACCGCCGCACGGGGCAGCGGGTACTACCAGGCGATGAGGATGTAGCCGTCGCCGCCGCCGGCCGCGTCGGACGGGTTCCGGGCTCCGGCCCCGCCGGCGCCGGGGACGTCGTCCTCACCGGGCGGGTTCTCGCCGCCGTGGCCGCCCGAGCCGCCGGCGCCGCCGTCGGTGCCGTCGCTGCCGGCGCCCCCCTTCCCTGCGCCGGGCGGCAGGGTGGCGCCGGCCGGCAGGGTGACCGTCGGGATACCGCCCGCGCCGCCGGCGGTGCCGCCTTCGCCGCCGCGGGAGCCGTTGCCCCCGCCACCCGGGAGACCGCCGGGGGGAAGAGCGTTGGCGCCGTGCCCGCCAGGGGCGGCGTCGGAGCTGGCCGTGCCAGCCTGGCCGGAGCCCCCGGAACCGCCTCGGGCCACGCTGACCGAGACCGTGTTCCTGCCACAGGTCTTCGGGGACGCCTTGATCGCGGCGCCGCTTCCGCCCAGGCCGCCCGGACCGCCCGCGGCTCCGGTCCCACCGCCTCCGCCCGCGCCGCCGAGCGAGCCGGTGGACGCCTCCCCGCCCCGGCCGCCCCGCCCCGCACCGGCTGGCTCACCGGGGAACCCGCTGTGGCCACCGCCGAAGAGGAGCTCGACGGAGCGGTCGCTCGCGCGGACGTGGGTGTAGCTTCCGTCCGGACTCGCGAGACTGGCGCCCCTGCCCGGGGTGCCCGCGGCACCGGGCTTGGCGGGCCGCGCGGTGGCACCCTCCCGGCCTCCGGCACCGCCGGTACCGCCCTGGGAGTTGTTCCTCCTCGGCGGGCCGCCCTTGCCGACCGTGACCGAGAGGACCGTTCCGGGAGTGACCGACACGGCGCAGGTCACGAACACCCCCGCGCCACCGCCACCGCCACCTCCTCCCCCTCCGCCACCCGCTCCGCCGCCCCCGCCGCCGCCCGTGGCCTGGCCCAGGAAGGTCCAGTTCCCGCCACCGCCACCGCCGCCCCCACCGCCGCCTCCGCCCCCGGCCGCTCCACCACCGCCGGAGCCGAGCGCGTACAGGGTCATGGTGCTGACGCCCTCCGGCACGGTGAACGAGTACTTTCCGGCCTGGAGGTACCCCTGTTGGCCGTGGGGCTGATCGACCGCCGCCCGGGGCCCGGCCCTGCCGACCTCGGCCTGAGCGGGGGCAGCGGTCACACCCAGGACGCAGCACAGTGCGGCGGACACGCACAGCAGGGCCCGCCGGCGAGCGCGCCCGAAAGCGGGCCCACCACCCGAGGCCGACATCGGCGATGACACTAGGAACCCGCCGGGGCGGGAACCGAGGGGACCATGGAGTCTCATGGCTGCATCGTGTGCCAACTCCCATGGCACCGCTGCGCTTTCGATGCGAACTACCTCGTTCGGGTGGGTCGTTCCAATGGGTCGGCCAACGGGCGGAGCTCCCCACCCGCCAGCCGTGACACGGTGACGGTCGTGCTGCCTTTACCGCTGGAATGCAGGACCGGTCGACCCCAAAGGCCCCGCCGGCGTGGCGGCGGGAGCGGAGGCATGGCATATAGGACGCATGCGGACTTTTTTGTAGTCGCGCGACTTCCCTGAGTCAGGGGATCGGTGTCGCCGCGGCCGTCAAGGCCGAACTGCACCGCAGTCCTGAACCGGGCAACAGCACCACTCCGCCTCTGGAACCACCGCGCCAGAGCCGGCCTCCCACCGCAGGTCTTCCACCCGCGGAACACCGCTGGAGGGCGTGACCGGCGGTCACCGTACCCCGATCATCCCGACAACCGGGCGGCCGGAAGCGCAAGTTGGCCCTCCGAGTCTCGCCGAGACCGGACGCGGCCGGATCGCACAACCGAACTCAGCAGAAGGAGCAACATCCGATGATGAGAAGCCTCATGGCCACGAGCATGGCCAGCGGTCTGCTGGCCGCACTGTGCGCGGCGGGCGCAGGTACCGCGCACGCGACGTCACTGGTCGACAACCTCACCTGCGAGGCGAAGGACGCCGCGCTGACATTCGCGAAGGGGGTGACCGACACCCCCGCCGCCAACAGCTACACCCTCACCGGCAACCTCATCAACTGCGAAAGCATGTCCGGGGCCTATCCGAACGTCGACCACGGCACCGTCGTCGCGGTGGGCTCCGGAACGCTCTCCTGTGGCGCCACTGATTCCTTCAACGGCAACGCGACCTTCACCTGGTACGACGCCTCCAACAGGAACGTCGGCACCACCACAGTCTCCTTCCAGGGCGGCGGAAAGGGCACCTCGGACTCCGGCGACATCTCCAACCACGAGACCGGTATCACCAACGCGACCAGCACCGTCGCACCCCTCAACAACTACGACAGCAGCTTCGCGCCGACCGGTTTCACCGGCTCGTGCACCGACCCCGGCGGGGTGACAGCCCTCACCGGGGACAACTTCTTCGACTTCAGTCTCATCCAGGTCTGAGCCCCGCTCACCGGCAGGTCGGGCCCGATCCCAGCCCGGACATGAAAGCGGCGGACGCCCCTTCGGCCACGCACGGATCCGACCCGTCCGAGGTCACGCCCACCGGGCCGGAGGGGCTCTTCGCGACGCGCTCCACCAACCCACCAGGGAGGGGCCCGCCCCGCTCGGGCTCCTCCCACCGCTCTCGACGTCTTGGCGGCTTGGGTGGCGGGGCCCTGCCGACGCCGCTCCTCACCGTAGCCGGGCCTTCCCCGACCGGCGCTCGGTGAAGGTCCGGCCACGCCAAGGGTGTTGCTACCAGGTGATCAGGACGTAGCCGGGGCCACCCGCGCCGCCCTGCCGGCCGACATCGCCACCGGTGCCGGAGCCGCCCGGCTGCGAGCCGGGGTTGGGGCTCGGGGCGCCGCCGTTTCCTCCCTGGCCTCCCGTGCCGCCGGCGCTGCCGTTGCCACCGCTTCCTCCGGCTCCGGTACCGGCGGGCGGGGTGACGGAGGCCACCGGAGCGGCGGCGCCGACGGAACCGGTTCCGTCGGCGCCGCCCGAACCACCGCGCTCGCCCGAACCGGGCCTGCCCTCCGTACCCTGGCCGCCAGTGATGCCACCGTCGCCCGCAGCACCGGCCTGGCCGACCGTCCCAGGATTACCGGGCAGTTGCGTCACTGTCCCCGAACAGCGCGTGATGGGGGAGACGGACGCCGACCCGCCGCCCGCACCCCCGCGTCCGGCGGTGCCGGCAGGTGGGAACGAACACCCGGCCTCGGGAGAGGAACTACCCCCTCCACACCGTCACGACGGGCCCCGCGCGACCGCACGCCCCGCCCACGCCTCCAGCGCCGGACAGCACTCCGGCGGACTCGCCGTCAGCCGCGGAGCCGCCGGCCCACCACCGACCACGGCCTCATCCTGCGCGGCGCCCCGCCCGCCAGCCACGTCGCTCACGCGCTCACTCGACCGCCCCCAGGTCCCGCAACGGCTCCGGACGAGGCCCGCTCGGTGCCGTCCGCCGCCGTAGGCGCGGTGTCCACCAGTTGAGTTCGCCGAGCAGCCGCATGGTGGCGGGCACCAGCAGCATGCGCACCACGGTGGCGTCGACGGCCACGGCCACCACGACACCGAGGGCGATCTCCTTCACGGTCAGGACGGGGCTGGTCGCGAAGGCGGCGGCGACCAGCACGATCAGAGCGGCGGCGGCCGAGATCAGCCCGCCGGTGCGCCCGAGGCCGGTCACCACGGCGCTCGCGTTGTCCATGCCGCCCCGGTGGAGCTCGCGGATCTGCGCGATCAGGAAGAGCTCGTAGTCGACGGAGAGCGCGAAGACGAACATCAGCATGATGGCGGACTCCAACGCTCCGACGTACCCGGCGGGTTGAAGGCCCAGCAGCCGAGCGCCGTGGCCGTCCTGGACGGTCCAGGTGACGGCCGCGAAGGCGATGCCGAGGGACATCGTCGTGGTGACGACGGCCTTGAGCGGGACCAGCAGCGACCGGAAGGCCAGGAAGAGCAGGCCGAACGTGACCACCAGCAGGTACCCGACCAGCGCCGGAAGCCTGGCCTTCAGGGTGTCCAGGACGTCGACGTTGACGGCGGCCGGTCCGCCGACCAGGACGCGACCGCCGTCAGGCGGGTCGAGCGCCCGCACCGCGCGCACCAGTTCCTCGGCGACGGGGGCGTCCGGGGCGGCGGGGACGGTGACGCTCATCAGCGCGCTGTGCGCGGTGGTGGCGCGAAGTCGGACGTCCTGGGCGTTCGGCAGCCCGGCGAGCCGCTGCTGCCAGCGGGCCAGTGCGTCCCTGCCCGGCTGGCCGCCGATGTCGTCCCGCAGGTGGGCGACGACCTGGAGTTGGTCGAGCCCGGCCGCCGGGAAGTCCTCGTGCAGCAGTTCCTGCGCTCTGCGGCTGGCCGCCCCGGCGGGCAGGGTCCGCAGGTCGCTCGCCGCGAGGTGCAGCCCGACGACCGGGACGCTCAGCACGGCGATCACCGCGACGGCGGCGGTGAGCCAGGCCCAGGGGTGGGTGACGGCGCTCCGGCCCAGCCGGCACCAGAATCCCGTCTCCTCGCCCTCGGCCCAGGCGCGGCCGAGACCGGCCCGCCCGAAGCCCGGCAGCCGGACGCACCCGGCCTCGACACGCGGGCCGAGCACGGCCAGCACGGCGGGCAGCATGGTGAGGCTGGCGGCGCCGGCCAGCGCGACGGTGACGGCGGCGCCGATGCCGAGGGAGCGGGTGATGGGGAACGGAAGCAGGGTCAGGCCCAGGACGGCGAGCGAGATGGCCGTCGCGGAGTAGAGCACGGTGTGCCCGGCGGTGGCCATGGTGGCGGCGACGGCCCGGTGCGGGTCGCCTCGGTGGCGCAGCTCGCGCCGGAAGCGGACGACGACGAACAGGGCGTAGTCGACCGACAGCCCGAGGGCGATCATGACGACGACGTTGCGGGTGATGTAGCTGACCGGCACCAGCGGGGAGAGGAGGCGCAGCACCGCGAAGGACATCGCGAGGCTCGTGCCGGCCACGGCCAGCGGCAGCAGGGCCGCGGTGAGGCTGCCGAAGAACAGCAGCAGCAGGAGGAACAGCAGGGGGAAGACGTAGAGTTCGGCGCGGGTGAGGTCGTCGTCGACGGTGCGGTCCAGGTCGACCTGGAGCGGCACCTCCCCGGCGTAGGCGACGGTGAACCCGTCGACGTGCAGCAGCCGGCGCAGCCGCTCGTAGGAGGCGTCCTTGGCCTGGTCGCCGGTGCCGGCCAGGCCGACGACCACGCAGGCCGCGTGCCCGTCGGCGGAGAGGAGTTCCCGCTTGCCGGTGTTCCAGTAGTGCTGGGCGCCTGCCATCACGGTCCTGGGGACGTCGCCGAGCGCGGTGCGCACGGCTTCGCCGAACTCCAGGTCGTGCACGGTGAGGGTCTCGCTGCGGAAGATCACGACCGTGCTGGTGCCGCCCGCGTTGTAGTGGTGTTCGACGGCTTCGAGCGCCCGGCCGGATTCGGCCCCGGGGTTGGTGAAGCCGCCGTGGGACAGCCGCGCGGGCAGCCCTGCCCCGACGGCCGCGGCGACGGCCAGCAGCAGGGCGGTGGTCCACAGCACCGCCCAGCGGTGGCGGGCGACGAGTGCGCCGAGCCGGGCCCCGGCGCCGTCCGGCGGTGCCGGGGCGCCCCGGGCCGCGCTCGCCCGGGGGTCAGCTTCGGCGCAGGGCGAGGACGACATTGTGGCCTCCGAAGCCGAAGGAGTTGCTGAGCGCCGCGTCGATGCGTTGTCGGCGAGCGGTCCCGGTGACGCAGTCGATGTCGAACTCGGCGAGGTCGGGGGTGAGGTTGGCGATCGGCGGTACCAGTCCGTGCTCGATGGTCAGCACGGTGAGCGCCGCCTCGATCGCGCCGGCCGCGCCGAGGCTGTGGCCGAGCACGCCCTTGGGGGCGGTGACGCTGGGCCGGTGCGGCAGGGCGCGGGAGATCAGGCCGGCTTCGGCGGCGTCGTTGAGCGGGGTGGAGGTGCCGTGGGCGTTGACGTGGTCGACGTCGTCGGCGCCCAGGTCCGCGGTGCGCAGCGCGGTGCGCAGCGCCTGCTCGGCGCCGGCGGCGCCCTGGGGCGGCGCGGTCGGGTGGTGGGCGTCGTTGCTGGCGCCGTGTCCGGCGAGCACGGCGCGCGCCCGGGCGCCGCGCGCCTTCGCGTCCGCGGCGCGCTCCAGGACGAGGACGGCGGCGCCCTCGGCCAGGACGAAGCCGTCCCGGTCGGCGGCGAACGGCCGGGAGGCGCCCGGTACGTCGTGTCCGCGTGCCGACAGGGTGCCCATCCGGTGGAATCCGGTCGCCACCAGCGGGCTGAGGGCGGCTTCGGTGCCACCGGCCAGGACGATGTCACAGGACCCGGCGACCAGCAGGTCGTGGGAGACGGCCAGCGCCGTGGCGCCGGAGGCGCAGGCGGTGGCGCAGGCGAGGGTCGGGCCGCGCGCGCCGAACTCCTGGGCCACCTCGCCGACGGCCATGTTGCCGATGACCATCGGGACCAGTGTCGGCGAGACGTGGGCCGGCCCGCGCTGTTGGAATCGGCGCAGCTGGTCCTCCCAGTGCGGCGCGCCGCCGAAGCCCACCCCGAGGACGACGGCGACCCGGGCACCGTCCCACCCGCCGGTGTCCAGCCGCGCGTTCCGGACGGCCTCCCGGGCCGCGAGCAGCGCGAGCTTTCCGAACCGTCCGATCCGCCATGCCTTCTTGCGCCCGACCGCCGTGTCCAGGTCCGTGGCGGGGATGCGGCAGGAGAACGCCACCGGGGCGGCGTCGAGGTCAGGGTCCGGTGACGCGGTGGGGGTTCCGGCGCAGACCCGCCGCCAGGTCTCCTCGGTGCCGACCCCGGCCGGGGTGACGAGCCCCAGGCCGGTGACGGCGATCTCGGGGCGGTTCACGCGACGGGTTCGGTCGCGTCGCCGAGGCGGGCCTGGACGATCCGGGCGATGTCGGTGAGCGTGCTCTGCCGGTCGGCGTCCTCCTGGCTGATCAGGATGCCGAACTCGTCCTGGAGGACGAAGGCGAACTCGGCCAGCGCGAGCGAGTCGACCTCCATCTCCTCGAACGTGGCGTCGGGGCTGATGGCGTCCGCGGATACGCCGAACCGTTCGACGAGCAGGGTCTGGGCGGTGTCGCAGACGGCGTCCACGGAGAGCGTCGTGTCCATGGTGGTTCCTTTCCGGAGGGCGAGGGGGCGGGCTCAGCTGCCGGTGGTGCGGTGGTGGCGGGTCAGTTCGGCGATGCCCTGGTCGAAGGTGGTGGGCGGTTCGAAGCCGAGGTCGCGCCGGGCCGCCGTGAGGTCGAACCAGTGCGGCCGGGTGAGCTGGTGGAGCAGGAACCGGCTCAGGCCGTGGCCGGTGTGGCGGCGGACCGTCGCCGTCGTGGCGTCGGCCAGGACGGCGGCGGCCAGCGCCACGGGGTAGGGCACCGGGTGCCAGCTCGTGTGGCGTCCGGCCGCGGCGAGCAGCCCGGTCACCACCTCGCGCAGCGGCCGCGGTTCGCCCTGGGCGACGAAGTAGGCCCGCCCGGCCGCCGGGTGGCCCGGTCGCAGCCGGTCCAGCGCGAGCAGGTGGGCGTGGGCGGCGGTGGCGAGGTGGCAGGTGTCGACGAGGTTGCCGCCGCGGCCCGGCATCAGCAGCCGTCCGGTTTCGGTCGCCCGCAGGAGGGCGGGCAGGAAGTGGGGGTCACCGGGCCCCCAGATCAGGTGGGGCCGCAGCACGGTGGTGGCCAGGTCCGGGCCGTTGGCGGCGAGGACGGCCGCCTCGGCCTCGGCCTTGGTGCGGGGGTAGGCGGCCAGATGGCGCCGGGGCCGGGGCAGCGACTCGTCCCCTGCCGTGATGCCGTCAGGGGTGAAGACCGCGCTCGCGGTGGAGGTATAGACCAGCCGAGGGACGCCGAGGGCGCGACAGGCGCTCAGGACGTTGCGGGTGCCCTCGACGTTGACCGCGCGGTACGGCCGCTCGGGCCCCCGGACTCCGGCCAGGGCCGCGTTGTGGATCACCGCCTCGCACCCGGCGAGGGCCCGCCGGACCGCACCCGGGTCGGCGATGTCGCCCAGGTGCTGACGGACCCCGAGCCGCTCCAGCTCAGGACTCCAGCGGCGGTGCAGCGAGACCGCGATGTCGCCACGCCCGGCGACGCGCCGGCACAGCTCCAGACCAAGGAAGCCACTGCCCCCGGTGACCAGGACCCTCATCGCCCGCCTCCCAGCACGCCGCCCGGGCCTCGTCGGCGCAGCTGTCGGCGGGCCCAGCGGGCCAGGCGGGCGCGGTCGACGCGCGAGTTGTGCCTCGGGTCGGTGGGCAGCCGGCGGTGGACCAGCACGGTGGCGATCCGGTGCCCGCCCGGCACCGCCGACAGGGCCTGCCGAAGACTCTGGCGGACAGCCGTCCCGGAGTTGGCCGCCGATGGCGCCAACTCGACGCAGAGCACCGGCCGTTGGCGGCCGACGGGCCCGAGGCCGATCAGCGCGGTGCGGCCGATGCCGGGCACCGCGTCGGTGATCCGCTCGACCACGGCGGTGTCGAGCACGAACCCGGTGCCGTGCACCCGGTGCGCGGAGCGCCCGAGGAACCACAGCCGGCCGCTCTCGTCCAGCCAGCCGAGATCGCCGGTGCGGTGCAGCAGGTCCTCCCCGGTGCCGACCTTGGCGGCGGTGTTCGCTTCCGGGCGGGCGTGGTAGGCCCGGCTGACCTGCGGGCCGCCGACCGTGATCTCTCCGTACCTCCCTCGCGCCATCGGCCGGTCGGAGGCCGACCGGCCGGCCGGCGCCAGGACGTGGGCCGCCATGCCGGGCACCGGGCGGCCCAGGCAGACCCCGCGGTGGGTGTGCAGCGGATCGGCGTGCGCGGCGGCCAGCTCGGCACTGTCGATCACGCTGACCGGCAGGCACTCGGTGGCGCCGTACGCGCTGAGCAGCGTCGCCTCCTCCGGCAGCGCCCGGCGCAGCGCACGCACCAGCCGGTCGGGCGGCGGGGCGCCGAAGGAGCAGATCCGCCGTACCGGGGCGAGCGGCAGCCGGCCGCCCTCGCACCCCTCGGTCAGTGCCCGCAGCACCGCGGGGGAGGCGCACACCACCGAGGTGCGGTGGTCGGCGACGGCGCGGACCAGGTCCGCGCCACGGGTGCGCGCGGGCCTGAGGTGGTCGACGGCCGGGACGACGGTGGTGGCGCCGGTGGCGGGCCCGAACAGGGCGAAGGGTAGGAACCCGGCGAGCAGCACCTCATCGGGGCCCAGCTCCAGCAGCCCGGCGACGGAGCGGACCTGAGCGGCCAGCTGCCGGTGCTCGTACTCGACGCCCTTGGGCGGACCGGTCGAGCCGGAGGTGAAGGCGATCAGCGCGAGCGAGGTCGCGGGCGGCGGGCTCGGCCACGGCGGACCCGGCCGGGCCGGGTCCGGCCGCGGGCCGCGCCGCGCACGTCCCGTGACCAGCGTGGTGGTGACGTGCCGGCGGGCCCAGCCGAACAGCACCCGGGCCAGGTGGGCGAGCGGGTCGCCGATGAACACCTCGGGCCGGGTCTCCTCCAGGCAGGCCCGCAGGGCCGGCCGGGGCAGTGCCGGGTCGATCAGCACCGGTACCGCACCAAGGGCGAGCAGCCCGTACACGGTGGCCACCAGCTCGTACGGGTCACGGGCCATCACCACGGCCTTCTGCCCGGCGCTCACCCCCGCCTCACCCAGTTCGCGGGTGCGCGCGCGGCAGGCGGCCTCCAGCGTCGCGAAGTCGACGGTGTGCCAACGCCCGCGCGGAGCGGGCCAGACGAGCGCGGTACGGTCCGGTTGCAGGTCGGCCCAGCCGGCCAGGCGGGCGGCGAGCGTCTCCGGCCAGGCCCCGTCCGCCCGGACGGCCCCGGAGTCCGCGGTCACCACCGCAGTGCCATGACGCCGACACTGGTGCCGCTGGCCAGGCCGACGATCCCCACCAGATCGCCCTCGCGCAGCCGGCCCTGCTCCTGCGCGAGGACCAACTGCAGCGGGATGGTGGCGGTGGCGACGTTGCCGTGGTCGGCGAAGGTGGGGATCACGGCCTCCTCGGGGATACCGGTGGTCGAGCAGAGGATCCGGGTCATGGCCGCCGAGGGCTGGTGGACACAGAACAGCGCGCAGTCGGCCACGGCACCGATCAGCTCGCCCGCGGCCTTGACGGTCTGTTCCCGCAGCCCCGCGAAGGAGGCCGTCAACGCGGCGTCGTCGACCTCCAACTCGTGCATCCGGCCGGTGGCGTACGGGCTGCGCAGTACCGCGCTCGGCCACGCGGCGGGGTTGGCGAAGAACCTGCTGCCGAGGATGCCGGGCCGTTCGCTCGCCTCCACCAGCACTGCCGCCCCCATGTCACCCAGCGTGAGGCTGGCCATCGCCGACGCGAGCCGGCCGCGGTCCGGGACGCGCCAGCGGGTGAGCCGGCTGGGCGCCTCCCCGGTGACCACCAGCACCCGCCGGTAGGAGCCGAGCCTGATCAGCGCATCGGCGCTCTCCAGCGCGCTGAGCACGCCGTTGCAGGCGTTCATCAGGTCGAAGACCGGTGCGGTGACACCGAGTTTGGCGGCCACCACGTTCGCGGTCGCCGGCTCGTCGAGGTCCTTGTTGATCCCGGTGTAGACGAGCAGGTCGATCGCCTCGGGCGGGAGGCCGGCGTCCTCCAGGACGGCCGCACCCGCCCGGGCCGCCAGGTCCGACGGCAGGTCCCCCGGCGCCGCCACGCACCGCTCGCGCAGCCCGAACATGTGCTCCAGCAGCCCCGCCGGCAGCGCGGCCCCGGGGCTCTGCCGGCACAGCTCCTCCTCGATCTCGCGGGAGCTCTGGCGGGCCTCGGGGACATGGACCCGCACGAGACCGATCCTGCTGTGGGGCGAGGGCATGGGTACCTCCCTGTGATAGGTCGTCACCGCGCGGACAGGAAGCGCCGAAGCGGCCCGACCAGGGCCTCGCCGACGTCCTCCAGGACGAAGTGGCCCGCGTCGGCGAAGGCGTGGACCTCGGCGTGCGGGAATCTGCGGCGCCACTCCCCCAGGACGAGCGGCGTGAACACCGGGTCGCGCAGGCCCCAGCCGATGAACACCGGCAGCCCGGCGTGGTCGGCGCTGTCTCCACCGGGATCGACCAGGGACCAGGCGGGGTCCTCGCCGCTGCGCGGGATCTGCCGCAGGAAGTCCCGTACCGCCCGCCGCCGCCACGCGCCGCGGTACGGCCACAGGTAGGCGGAACGGACCTCGGCGGGCAGTGGCCGGACCACCCCGGCCCGCAGCGCCGCCCGCGGGAAGGCGTTCAGCAGGTGCGCCGCCTCACCGAGCGGCCCGACGTCGCGCAGCAGGGCCAGCGAGCGCGGCAGCCGGTAACCCTCGGGCCAGCGGAAGCCCACGCTGTTCAGCACGACCAGCCGGGTCACCAGCCCGGGATGCCGCCTCGCCCAGGCCAGACCGATCGGCCCTCCCCAGTCGTGCACCGCCAGGGTCCAACCCTCCGACGGTGCCCCGCACCGCTCGATCAGGTGGGCCGCCAGCACGTCGAGGTGCTCCAGCCGTTCCACGAAGGGAATAGGGGCGGCGCCGACGCTCCGCCGGGAGAGGCCCATGCCCAGCTGGTCCGGCACGACGCAACGGAAGTCCTCGGCCAGCGCGGTGACAAGGCGCCGCCACAGATATCCCCACGTCGGGTTCCCGTGCAGCATGAACACGACGTCGCCGGACCCCTGGTCGACGTAGTGCAATCCGGATTCCTCCTCGCGCCGCCAGTGCTCCGTACCCGGAAAGCCGGGCAGACGAGGTCGACTGGGCAGCATGGGGGTCTCCCCTGGTCCGTCGGCGGCCCGGCGGGCCGGCGCTGAAAGGTCTGCCGCAGAACGTAGCCCGACGCCGGCGGAAGACCCGGCAGGCGCACGCCGCTATCCCTCGACTGCCGGACAGTAAAGATCGTCAGCGATCTTTAGTGGCAAAAGTCAACCCATTCATGACTCTTCCCACACGCTGCGACAGTCGGATCAATATCGCACCGTAAAGGCGAATCCGGTCCCGCCTGGATCGCGCAGTTCCATGCCAGTGGTGATCCTGGCACCAGCAGTTCGTATACACAATCAAAAGGAGGACATTATGGGCTTTCAGCCCACCGCCGCGGACACCCCGTCCGGTCCACACGCCGGAAACTCCTCGACCCGGCGCTGGCGCCTCGCCACCGTCCCGCTCGCCCTGGCCGCCACGGTCGCCGGTGCCGGCCTGCTCATCCAGGAGACCGCCCCCACTCCGGCCGCCGCCAGCGGCTCCACCGGCCACCGCGACACGCTCCTGACCAAGCTCAGCTGCTCCGGGCAGGCGGTCGTCACCACCAGTGCGCCGATCACGGACGCCCCCACGAGCGTGTCCATCACCGCGGTCGGCACCTACGACGACTGTTTCGCCGAGAACGGCGGGCCCGCGAACGTCCTGTCGGCGACGTTCACCTTCGCCGGCTCCGGCACGATCTCGTGTTCCTCCCCCAGCTCGTTCAGCGGCACCGAGACCATCACCTGGTACAGCGGACTGAACCAGACCGGCAGCGTCGTCGGAACCTCCACCGTGACCACCAACGGCGCACAGCCCGTCGAAGGCGACCCCGCGCACGAGGAGATCCTCGACTCGACCGACAGCACGGTGTCCCTCGGCAGCACCGTCCTGCCGGGGGCCGGCGTCGTCGCCACCTTCGAGCCCACCAGCGACATCAGCAACTGCTCCAACGGCCTGAGCAGCATGACCGTGAAACACGACGCCGCGTTCTCCGCCCTCCTCTGACCCCTCCTCTCCCAGCCGCCCGATCTCACAGAACAGGAACACCATGCCTTCGCACTCCTGGGACTCCGACCCCGTCCCGACGCGGGAAACGACGCCCTCCAAGCCCCGCCGGTGGCACCTGGCCGTCGTCCCGCTCGCCCTGGCCGCCGTGGCCGCCGCCTCGGCCGTGCTGCTCCAGCAGTCCGCCCCCGCCTCGGCCGCCGACACGCCGGTCGTGACCGACGGCGCCGACGGGGCTGCCAAACCCCGGGCCACCCCCCTGCTCAAGCTCATGTGCGGCGCGAACGGTACGATCCAGAGCACCCAGCCGGTCACCAACACCCCCACCTCGGTCGACATCTCCATGACCAACGGCGTCGTCGAGAGGTGCCTGACGCAGAACGGCGGACCCGAGCTGTCCGCCGGAACGGTCTCGCTCACCGGGGCGGCCACCCTCTCGTGCGGCCAGGTCGGCCAGCTCACCGGCACCATCGTCGTCAACTGGTCCGACGGAAGCGGCAACTCGGCCGGCGTCTCCACCATCAACGCCGACGGCATGCAGCGCGTCCAGGCCGACGCCTCGAAGAACGAGATCACCAACAATCTCGACGGCGTGGTCTCCCTCGACAGCACCGTCCTGCCCGGTGCCACCGTCACCGGCACCCTCTACCCGGGGGCCGACATCACGAAATGCAGCACCGGGACCCTCAGCAGCCTCCCGAACAGTGACATCGTCCTGCGTTTCAACAGCCTCGTCTGAGACTCCCTCGGCACCGGGCCGGGGCGCGGCACCTGCCGTGCCCCGGCCCGGTGCCGTAGCGCCGGTGCCGGCAGCATTCCGGGATCTTCCGTCACTGGGCGCTCGCCGCGGGCCGTACGACGATCTCGTTCACGTCGACGTACGACGGCTGGGAGATCGCGTAGGCGACGGCGTCCGCGATCGCGGAGGCCGGCAGGGCCACGGCGCGGTAGGTCCGCATGGCCGCCCGGGCGGCCGGGTCCGCGATGCCGTCGGCGAGTTCGGACTCCGTGACGCCCGGCGAGACCAGCGTGACCCGGACGTCACCGGTGGACTCCTGACGCAGGCCCTCGGAGATCGCGCGGACCGCGAACTTGGTGGCGCAGTACACGGCGGCGGTGGGAGAGACCTCGTGCGCACCGACGGAGGCGATGTTCACGATGTGCCCGCCACCCTGGGCGCGCATCACGGGCAAGGCGGCGGAGATGCCGTGCAGGACGCCCCGCAGGTTCACGTCGATCATGCGGTCCCACTCCTCCGTCCTGAGCGCCTCCAGCGGCGACAGCGGCATCACCCCGGCGTTGTTGACCATCACGTCCACGCGGCCGTACCGCTCTTCGGCCGCTGCCACGAAGTCCCGCACGTCGGCGGCCTCGGTCACGTCCAGGCGCCGGGTCACCGCCGTGCCGCCCGCGGCGGTGATCTCCGTGACGAGTCGCTCCAGGCGATCGGTGCGCCGCGCTCCCAGGAACAGGCGGTGGCCGTCGGCGGCGAGCCGGCGGGCGGTCGCCTCGCCGATCCCACTGCTGGCACCGGTGATCGCTACAACCTTGACTGTCCGGTCGTGCATGACTGCCCCTCATCTCTCGGTAGGGCACCGAGTCTGGGCGAGGTGTTCCAGGCGGCCCAGGCCGTGTGCTGCCCGGGTGCGGTACACCCAGGCAGCACACCGAGCCCTCGGCATAGCGTGGGCACATGACCGACAACCAGCTGGGTGAGTTCCTGCGGGCACGCCGTGCGGCCGTGCGGCCGGACGAGGTCGGGATGCCGAGCCATGGCGTGCGCAGGGTCGCCGGGCTGCGCCGCGAGGAGGTCGCCGTACTGGCAGGGGTGAACGCGGACTACTACACCCGGCTGGAACAGGGCCGCGAACGCCACCCGTCCGCGCAGGTGGTGGACGCGCTCAGCCGCGCGCTGCTGCTGGACACCGACGCCCGGGCGCACCTTCACCACCTGTCCGGAACCGCACCGTCCCGGCGGCCCGTCGCCGCCACCGACCGGGTCGCCCCCGCCCTGCGCGTCCTGCTGGACGGCTACCCCGGCACTCCGGCGTTCGTCATCGACCCGGCCCTGGACGTCCTGGCCGCCAACGCCCTGGCCGAGGCCCTGTATTCCCCCTTCGAAGCGATGGACAACCTGGCCCGCATGGTCTTCCTCGACCCGGCAGGTCGACCGTTCCACCCCCGATGGGACCGGACGGCGGAGACGGTGGTGGGGCACCTGCGCCAGGCGTCCGGCGTCGACCCGGGCAGCCCGCGCCTACGGGCTCTCGTAGGCGAACTCAGCACGCGCAGCACGGACTTCGCCCAGCTGTGGAACACCCACACCGTGCGCGGCAAGACCCGCGAACACAAGCACGTCCACCACCCGGACGTCGGCGGCATGACCCTCACCCACCACGCGTTCGACGTGCGGGACGCCCCCGGCCAGCAGTTGATCATCTACCATGCCGAACCCGGCAGCCCCAGCGCCGAGGCACTCAGCCTGCTCGGCTCCGTGCACGCCACAGCGAACCGCGCCCACCGGCCCGCCGGGTGACAGCCCGCTCCGTGACGCCCGGCGAGTTTGCCTTAACCTTCATCCATTGCAACGGGCCGTTGCGTTCGAGTTCAGCGTCATTGCATCAGTTTACCGCTACTGAGCTGGCATAATGCCTTTCATGCGATTGACGCCACGTCAGGAAAAGCCGTAGCTTTCCAGTTATCCGAACGTGCGGCAACGCGAAACGAGGCACGGCCATGGGGGAATCCCCGCACACCGTCACGACCATGCCGGCGGCACGCCGCCCCGGCTGTCCCTTCGACCCGCCCGCCGAGCTGATCGACGCCCGCCGGCACGGGCCGATGAGCCGCTACACCTTCCCCGGCGGGCAGCCCGGCTGGCTGGTCACCGGCTACGACCTGGTCCGGGCGGTGCTGGCCGACACCCGGTTCAGCTCGCGCAAGGACCTGATGCTCCACCCGACCATCGACTACGGCGACTTCCAGATCCCGCCGGCGCCGCCCGGGGAGTTCGTCCTCATGGACGAGCCCCAGCACAGCCGCTACCGCAAGCCCCTGACGGGCAAGTTCACCGTCCGGCGCATGCGGCTGCTCACCGAGCGCATCGAGCAGGTCACCGCCGCCCGCCTGGACGCCATGGAGGCCGCCGGGCCTCCGACCGACCTGGTGACCGCGTTCGCCAAGCCCATCCCCGCCATCGTGATCTGCGAACTGCTCGGGGTGCCGTACGAGGACCGGGGCTCCTTCCAGGAGCAGGTCGACTCGTTCATGAACGGGGAGACCAGCGACGAGGACCTCATGGCGGCCTACGCCGCGACCCAGGAGTACCTGGCGGAACTGGTGGCCGCCAAACGCGCCAACCCCACCGACGACGTGCTCAGCGACCTCACCGACAGCGACCTGACCGACGAGGAGCTGAAGGGGATCAGCCTGATCCTGCTCGCGGCCGGTCTCGACACCACCGCGAACATGCTGGCCCTCGGCACCTTCGCGCTGCTGCGCACCCCGGACCAACTGGCCGCGCTGCGCGCCGATCCCGCGCTCGCCGACCGGGCCGTGGAGGAGCTGCTGCGCTACCTGAGCGTCGCCAAGACCTTCATGCGGACGGCCCTGGAGGACGTCGAACTCGGCGGCCGGACCGTCAAGGCCGGCGACCGGCTGATCCTCTCGTTCAACACCGCCAACCGCGACCCCGAGCGCTTCCCCGATCCCCACGTGCTCGACCTGGGCAGGCAGGACGGCGGACACCTGGCCTTCGGCCACGGCATCCACCAGTGCCTGGGCCAGCAGCTGGCCCGCATCGAGATGCGGGTCGCCTTCCCCGCGCTGCTCGGCCGCTTCCCCACGCTGCGGCTGGCCGTACCGCCCGAGGAGGTCGCCCTGCGCCCGGAGCTCGCGGACATCTACGGGGTGAAGAGCCTCCCCGTCACCTGGGACGTGTGACCGATGAGGATCACCGTGGACGTCGACCGCTGCATCGGCTCCGGAATGTGCGCCCTCACGGCCGGCGAGGTCTTCGACCAGCGCGAGGAGGACGGCACCTCGGTCGTACGGCAACCCGACCCTCCCGCCGAGGCCTTGGACGCGGTGCGCGAGGCGGTCGCTCTGTGCCCCGCCTCGGCGATCAGCCTGTCGGCCGAGCTGTGACGGCCGGGCCGGTCCGACACATGATCGTCCGGTCGTCTCGCAGAGCCCGAGGCCCCGGGAGGGCCTGCGGCGCCAAGGCCCGTGGCCGGGCGTTCGGTGGCCGTGACCAGCGCCGACGGTCTCGCCTTAGGATGCGGGACATGAACAGCACCACGCCGCCCCCCGGAGAGCCCATACCGACGACGACGCGGCGAACCCGCTGGCAGGAGGCGGGGCAGAGCGGGAACTACGGCAAGCGGTTCGCCGACCTCATCTCCGCCGGCGAGGACGTCGACGGTGAGGCCCGGCTCGCCGACACCCTCCTGCCGCGCGGCGCCCGGGTCCTCGACGCCGGCGCCGGCATGGGCCGGGTCGCCGCGGCGCTGCTGCGGCGGGGGCACGACGTGGTCGCGATCGAGCCCGACCCGGCCTTGGTCCACCAGGCCCGGGAGACCTACCCCGGGCTGGCGATCGAGGAGCGCGACATCCTCGACCTGAGCCCCGACGACGGCCCGTTCGACCTGGTCGTCTGCGTGGGCAACGTCATCGTCTTCCTCGCCGAGGACACGGAACGCAGGGCGCTGGGCGCGATGCGCGACGTGCTCGGCGAGAACGGCCGGATCCTGGTCGGCTTCCACCTCCAGGACCCGCCACCGCACGCCCGCACCTACCCGGCGGAGGAGTTCGAGGCGGACCTGGCCGCCGCCGGACTGCGCGTCGACCTGCGGGCCGGCACCTACCAGCTGCACCCCGCGAACGACACCTACGGCGTCTGGGTCCTGAGCCGCGCCCAGGCGTAACGCCACCTCCCGGGGCCCTGCCCAGCCGCCGGGACGGTGCTCCCGTCTGTCAGGCGCTGGCGGCGGCCCTGCGCAGGCAGTAGGCGGCGGCACCGGCCGCGATCACCGCGGCTCCCCACAGGACCGAGGAGGGCGGCAGGGCGAAGGCCAGGAGCACGCAGCCGACGGCGCCGACGGCGGGCACGATCCGCACGGGGCCCTTCACGGGGGTGAGGGTCCAGGCGGACGCGTTCGCGATGGCGTAGTAGGCCAGCACACCGAAGGAGGAGAAGCCGATCGCGCCGCGGACGTCCGTGGTGGCGGCCAGGACCGCGACCACCGCGCCGACCGCGAGCTCGGCGCGGTGCGGCACCCGGAAGCGCGGGTGGACGGCGGCCAGGACGTGGGGCAGGTGCCGGTCGCGGGCCATCGCCAGGGTGGTGCGCGAGACCCCGAGGATCAGCGCGAGCAGCGAGCCGAGCGCCGCGACGGCCGCCCCGGTACGCACGACCGGGGCGAGTGCGGGGACGCCGGCGGCACGCACGGCCTCGGTGAGCGGTGCGGCGGTGTGGGCGAGCCGGTCGGGCCCGAGCACGGCGAGCACGGCCACGGCGACGGCGGCGTAGACGACGAGCGTGATGGCGAGCGCGGTGGGGATCGCCCGGGGGATGGTCCGCTTCGGGTCGCGGACCTCCTCGCCGAGGGTGGCGATGCGCGCGTAGCCGGCGAACGCGAAGAACAGCAGGCCGGCGGCCCGGAGCACCCCGCCGAAGGTCGCGTCCGCACCGACGGCGAGCCGCGCGCCCTCGGCGGCGGGGCCGGTCAGGCAGGCGGTGACCACGGCGGCGAGAACCGCCAGGACGACGGCGACGATCCCCCGGGTCAGCCACGCGGACTTCCGCACGCCGACGTAGTTCACCGCGGTGAGCGCCACCACCGCGGCGACCGCGACCGCGTGCGCCTGTCCGGGCCACACGTAGGAGCCCACCGTGAGGGCCATCGCCGCGCAGGAGGCGGTCTTGCCGACCACGAAGCCCCAGCCCGCCAGGTAGCCCCAGAACTCGCCGAGCCGCTCACGGCCGTAGACGTAGGTGCCGCCGGACTCCGGGTAGCGGGCGGCCAGCCGGGCCGAGGAGGTGGCATTGCAGTACGCCACCACCGCGGCCAGCGCGAGGCCCGGCAGCAGACCGGCCCCGGCCGCGCCGGCGGCCTGGGCGAGCGCGGCGAAGATCCCCGCGCCGATCATCGACCCGAGCCCGATCACCACGGCGTCGAACACGCCCAGGTGGCGCCCCAGCTCCCCGGCCCGGGCCGCTGCCGGTGTCCCCATCGCTCGCTCCTCGACCACGGCGCACGGCCGTTCCGGACTTCGGTTCCGGCGCACGCTATAGGAGCAAGGTGTCGAGCCGGCCTCGCGGACCGGACCGAGGCGAGGGTCTGGCCACCGCCCGCGAGCCAGGACGCCTCACCGTGAGTGGGCACGAGCCCGCGGGTCGGTCCCCGCGGAGCACGTCATCCGACCTCGCGGGTGGCGGACCGGGCCGGGGCACCGAGCACCCGCCGCAGCTCCTCGACGCTCGGCGCCCCGTCCACCCGGCCGTCCGCACTCCGGTAGAGCCGGCAGGACACGCTCGGCGGTGTTCCGGGGGCGGCGAACGGGTCGTTCCCGTCGACCAGCAGGGTGGGCGAGCCGTGCATGCCCAGGCGTTCGGCGTCCTCCTGGTCCTCGACCACGTGCCGCACCAGCCCGACGCCCGGCAGGTCGGCCAGCACCACGGCGAGCCGCTCCGCCAGCACCGACTCGTTCGGGCACTGCGGAACCGTCAGCATCTCCAGCCGCACGGCCGCCACCTCCTTCGTCCTCGTCGTCAGCACCGTTCACGCTAGACCGGATCACCGCCCGGCGCGGTGGGTGCCCGGGATTGGCGAGGTGAGGGGTCAGGCGGCCGTCACGTGGCCCGTGGAGTTCTCCAGGGCCGCGCCGGCCTGGTCGGCCAGGGTGACCGCGACCAGGAGGGTCTGGCGGTCGGGGCGGCTGCCGGGGACGGGGTCGAGCAGGTAGCGGCCGATGTAGCGGCCGTTGCCGCCGAACACGCGCAGCTCCACCTCCTCGGCGGGCAGGCCCAGTTCCTCGGTCGGCCAGACCTTGCGGCCGACGACGACGGACCCGTCGTGCTCCAGGCGCGGCGGGTGGCCGATCAGGGAGCCGTACTCGAACCGGCACGCCCGCAGGCCCAACAGGTCCACCAGTTCGGCCCGGACGTGGTCCACCACGGTCGGGGCGGGCTTCGAGCGGGCCAGGACCGCCGCGTCGTGGATCCGCGCGAGGTGGCCGGCGTCGGTGACGGCGATGACCTCGAACCGGCGGGCACGGGCGGCGAGTTGGGACACCGTGAGGCCGACGGCGAGCAGCAGCACCGCCGTCGTGATGTCCGACGAGTCGCTGATACTGAACCGCTCGTAGGGGGCGGTGAAGAAGAAGTCGAACCACGCGGCGGCACTCAGCGCGGCGACGGCACCGGCCAGCCGGTGCCCCACGGCGGCCACCGCCACCACCGCGACGACCAGCAGCAGGGCGACGTTGGTGTTGGCCAGGTGGCCACGCGCCGGCAGCAGCACCGCACTCAGCGCGAGCGGCATCACCACGGCCACCACCAGCGAGGACGGCCCTGCCATCAGGCGCCGAACGAGCCGGACCTGCCGAACGTACCAGGGCATCGCGCACCTCCTGGTTCCGGTGTAGCAGCCCCTGCGGCGGTGGCAAGCGGCCGGCGAAGCCTTAACGCGATCCTTGCGGGCCGGCCCCTCGGCAGCGCCGGCCACTCGCGCCATCGCCCTCCACATGACGCGGAAAGGTAAAGATTCTACCAAGTGCGCAAGTATGCCCGGGGCGGAGGACTATGCTTTTCGAGGTTTGAAGAAGGCACCTCGTTCGGTGAGGCTTCTTCACGGACACAGGCCACTGATCCGACGACGTCGAGAGACGCCCAGGGTTAGGACAGATCCTCCCGACCTAAGGGTTGATCCGAAGTGGCTTCCGGCCGAGGCGGCCGGACACGCCGTGGAGTGCCAAAGCTCTGACGAGTTGGGGTGAGTCGGCCGCTGTTTCCGCGCGCCGGCGAACTCCTTGCCGTGTCGATCACACGCACCACGGGGTGCGTCGACCGGGAGGAGGCGAGAGACATGGATTGCAGTAGTCCGGGCCACAGTCGGCCCTTCCCGCGCCTGCCCTCGTACACCTCCGGCACGCGGTAGCCACCTTCCCCGCGCGCACACGCGCCGCTGCGTCACGCCCGCCCGACGGCTTCGCCGTGCCCTGCGGCGTCGCGTCCTCGCAGCGCGCAGCGCGGTCTCCACCGGTTGCGATATCGGCACGGTTGCCCTGCGCACCTACCCGCCGATCGTGACGGTCCTGGTCGTCATCACGATCGTCCGGACCGCCCCGGACAGCTGACCCACCGCGCCGGGGGCACCGACCGCGTGCCACCGTCCGTCCCCCTCCTCCCGTGAAGGAGGTGCCGTCGTGCACACCCTGACCACCGTCGACTTCCTGGTACGGCTCGCCACCGGCGTGGCCTGCGGCGCGCTGATCGGCGTCGAACGCCAGTGGCGGGCCCGGATGGCCGGCCTGCGCACCAACGCCCTGGTCGCCGCCGGCGCCACCCTGTTCGTGCTCTACAGCGAGGCCGTCGGCGACGCCGGCAGCCCCACCCGGGTCGCCTCCTACGTCGTCTCCGGCATCGGCTTCCTCGGCGGCGGCGTCATCCTGCGCGACGGCGCCGGCGTACGCGGCCTCAACACCGCCGCCACACTCTGGTGTTCGGCCGCCGTCGGAGTCCTCGCCGCCTCCGGCAAACTGCGGTTCGCCGTCCTCGGCACACTCGCCGTCCTCGTCGTCCACCTGGTCCTGCGCCCCGCCGGCCGACTCCTCGACCGGGCCCCGCAGGCCGGCAGCGACCCCGACTCCACCACCCGCGCCACCGTCCACCTGGAATGCGACCGCAAGTCCGAGACCCACATCCGGGCCCTGCTGCTCCAAGCCCTCGCCGCCTCCGGACTCGCCCCCACCGGCCTGCGCGCCCGCCGCACCGACAACGGCGACGCCACCAGCCTGCGGGCCACCGTCGCGATCGCCCGACAGATCGCCCCGGCGCTCGAACAGGTCGTCACCCGGCTGTCGTTGGAGCCCGGCGTACGCGACCTGCACTGGCACCTCGACGACGGCCGTGACGCCGCCGAGCAGTCGACAGCCGAGCATCCGACAGCGGCGGAGCCGGCACTCGCCTGAAAGCGGCCCACTCCCAGCCGCCCGTCGAAACCACCCCGACCGCCCCGACCGAGAGGACACCGCAGTGATCACGGCCCTCGACCACGTCCAGCTCTCCGCACCACCCGGCAGCGAGGCACTGCTGCGCGCCTTCTACGGCGACGTCCTCCAGATGGCGGAGCTGCCCAAGCCCGGGCCGCTGACCGGCCGCGGTGGCTGCTGGTTCGCCGCCGACGGCGGCCGGGTCCGGCTCTACCTCGGCGTCGAGGAGCGCTTCCGCCCCAGTACCAAGGCCCACCCCGGCCTCGCGGTCTGCGAGATCGACGACTTCGCCCACCGGCTCGCCGAACTCGGCGCGCAGGTGGTCTGGGACGACAGCCTGCCGCCCCGGCGCCGCTTCTACACCACCGACCCCGTGGGCAACCTCCTGGAGTTCGTCGAAGCCGCGACCCCCTGACCGGACGGGGCCGGGCGCGTCACAGCGCGGCTTCCGCCCCGGGTTCGAGCTCGAACTCGGCGTCGTCGGCGTCGTAGTCGTACAGCTCCGCGTACCGACCCCAGTCGATGGCGGTCTCCAGCTGCCGGCGCGCGCCGACCGGGTCGAAGCCGCGCCGCAGCAGGTCGAGGAAGAGGCCCTCGCGCAGGGTGTGGTCCTCGGTGGCCGCCAGGGACTGGACGATGGCGCGCACCAGCGGGGCGCGGCGGGCGGCCAGCCGGGCGAAGAGCTGCTTGCTGGCGAGGATGTCGGCGGCCGCGAACTCCCGGCCGACGCCGGTGACCGCGATCCGGCCGGCCATGGTGGTGGCCAGGCCCAGCAGGACGGCGGCGTCGACGATCGGCAGGAGGTCGTCCACCTCGAAGTTGAGCTCGTCGGCGATCTCCGCGAGGCTCTCCTCCCCGCCCATCGCGAGCAGGATCTCCAGCAGGCCGGCGAGGCCGCCCACGCTCGCCTGCGGCAGCGGGACGGTGATCGGGGTCTCGACCGGACGGGCGGCCGGTCCGGCGCCGGCGGCCGCGCCCTCCTCCCGCCCGGTGAGGATGCCATAGACCGTGTCGACCAGCGCCTCGAACTGCGGGGTGCGGCGGTCGCGGGGCCGGGTCAGGTCCACCGTGAGTTCGGCGCGGATCCGCCCGGGGTTGGAGGAGAGCACCAGGATCCGGTCGGCGAGCAGCACCGCCTCCTCGATGTTGTGGGTGACGATCAGGATCGCCTTGACCGGCGCCTCGTGCCCTTCCCACAGGCCCACCAGCTCGGACCGCAGGTTCTCGGCGGTCAGCACGTCCAGCGCGGAGAACGGTTCGTCCATGAACAGCGCGTCCGGCTCGACCACCAGGGCCCGGGCGAACCCGACCCGCTGCCGCATGCCTCCGGACAGCTCCTTGGGGTAGGCGCCCTCGAAGCCGTCCAGCCCGATCAGGTCGATCGCGTCCAGCGCCCGTCGGCGCCGCTCCTCCTCCCCCACCCCGCGGGCCCGCAGGCTGAGTTCGACGTTCTGCTGGACCGTCAGCCACGGCAGCAGCGCGAACGACTGGAAGACCATCGCCACCCCGGGGTTGGCGGCGGTGAGCGGATCGCCCCGGTAGGAGACGGTGCCGGACGACGGGGCGATCAGGCCGGCCAGGCAGCGCAGCAGGGTGGACTTGCCGGAGCCGGACTTGCCGAGCAGGGCGACGATCTCGCCCTCGACCAGGCGCAGGCCGATGTCCTCCAGCACCGGCAGGGCCCGCCCGTCGGGGGTGGTGAAGGTCTTGGTCACGCCGACCGCCTCGACGATCGGGGTGTGGACGGTGCTGGTGGTCATCGCGCTCCCTCGGTCCTCGGCCTCTCGGTCCCTCTGTCTCGCCGTCCCGCTGTCTCGCCGTCCCTCGGTCCCTCGGTCAGAGTGCGTAGCGGGTGTCGGCGATCCGGTAGAGCCTGCGCCACAGCAGGCGGTTGAGGGCGACGACGTAGATGCTCATGACGCTGATCCCGACCAGGATCCTCGGGAAGTCGCCGGTGGCGGTGGCGGCGGTGATGTAGGCGCCGAGCCCGGTCGCGGTCAGGTGGTGGGATCCGTAGTCGACGACCTCGGCGACGATCGAGGCGTTCCACGCGCCGCCCGCCGCGGTGATCCCGCCGGTGACGTAGTACGGGAAGACCGCCGGCAGGATGAACGCGCGCCAGCGCAGCGTCCCGCTCACCCCGAAGCCGGTCATCGCCTCGCGGAGGTCGGAGGGGATCGCGTAGGCGCCGGCGATGACGTTGAACAGGATGTACCACTGCGCGCCCAGGGCCATCAGCAGCACCGCGCCGACGTTCAGCGATATGCCCACCGCCACGAAGAGCACCGTGGCGAAGGGGAAGAGGAAGTTCGCGGGGAAGCTCGCCAGCACCTGCACCACCGGCTGGGCGAAGCGGGTGACCTTGGGGTTCATGCCGATCCACACACCGATCGGCACCCACACCACGGTCGCCGCGACGAGCAGGACCACGACCCGGCCGAAGGTGACCGCGCCCAGCCACAGGGCGTGGACGAACTCGCCCAGCCCGACCGTGGCGTCGACGTAGTCCAGGGCCCGCCAGGTGCCGAGCAGCACCACGGCCGTCACCGCGCCCGCGAAGAACACGTCCCCGGTTCGCTCGCGCGCCGCCGGAGGGGCCAGCGGGTGCTCGGCCAGGCCGAAGGCCCGG
Source organism: Kitasatospora sp. SC0581 (assembly GCF_048159585.1). Classification (NCBI taxonomy): domain Bacteria; kingdom Bacillati; phylum Actinomycetota; class Actinomycetes; order Kitasatosporales; family Streptomycetaceae; genus Kitasatospora; species Kitasatospora sp. SC0581. The sequence continues at coordinate 118,350 of NZ_JBLRWA010000021.1, forward strand.
GTGCCGCGGTCGAGCGCCGTGCCGACCGGCCGCAGCGGCCGTCCGAGCAGCTCCGGCACGCTGGAGCGGCGTAGGAAGTCCAGCACGGCGCTGCGGGGCCGCTCGGCGGCCTCCGACTCCTCCACCCGGAAGCGCTCCGACCAGGCCACCACCGGCCGCCAGAACAGCACGTTCACCCCGACCACCATCACGACCATCACCGCGATCGCGACGCCCACCTTCCCCAGGTCCCCCTCCTGGATCGCGGCGGCGGCGTAGGACCCGATGCCCGGCAGGGCGTACTGGTGCCCCAGGACCCTGATCGACTCGGACGCGGCGAGGAAGAACCACGCCCCTCCGAAGCTCATCATCCCGTTCCACACCAGCGGGATCATCCCGCCCGGCACGTCCAGCTGCCAGAACCGCTGCCACTTGGTCAGCCGCATCACCCGGGACGCCTCGTCCAGTTCCCCGGGCTGGCTGGTCAGCGAGGCGTAGAAGGCGAACGTCATGTTCCACGCCATCGACGTGAAGATCGCGAAGATCGACGCGCACTCCAGCCCCAGCGTGGAACCGGGGAAGAGGTTGATGAACGCGGTCACGGTCACCGACAGGAACCCCAGCACGGGCACCGACTGGAGGACGTCCAGCACCGGCAGCAGCACCTTCTCCGCCCGCCGCATCCGGGCCGCGGCCGTGGCGTAGACGAAGGTGAACAGCACGGAGACGACGAGCCCCACGAACATCCGCAGCAGGGACCGCACCGCGTAGTACGGCAGGTCCGACGGATCGGTCGACACCGTGGACGGCGCCTGCTCCGGCAGGAACGGCGCGTCCAGCGACGGAGCCAGCCGCAGCAGGCCGTACAGCAGCCCCACCAGCGCCGCCGTCACCAGCACGTCCACCCAACGCAGTGCCGGGCGCCGCCACACGCCGCGGGAAGGGAACCCGCCCTCGCCCGACATCCGCACCACCCTCCGAAACCGCCCCCAGTCACCGCCGTCCGCGCCACTGAACCACGCCCGGCCCGCCGGACCGCCCATCCCCGGGCACGCGACGGGACCGCTCACCGGCACGGACCAATGCCCCGGGCCCGGGCCCTGTGGTGTCTCAGGCCGCGAGGCCGACGTCGAGGACCGGGGCGGCACCGGCGGGGCGATAATTCCGGCCGGTCTCCGCAACCCGCCTGTTAGGCTCCGCGGGTGTTCATCGTGATGTTCATCTGACGGTCCTGGGTCCCTCCCGCCCAGGTTCTGATCCGTCGAGGGTGCGGTTCCCCATGCCCTCCGGACTTCGATCACCGTCAGACGTCGGCGGCCGCGCACACGACTCCGGCCGCGCATCATCGGAGCCTTCTCATGCTCGCAGTACTTCTCCTTCCCGGCGCGCTTCGCGCCTTCCTCCCCGCCCTGGTCGCCCGGTCCGCCCTCGCGATGGGCGGCCTGGCCCTCCTGCTCGCCGTCCAGGCCAGTACGGGTTCGTACTCCCAGGCCGGCTTCGCCACAGCGACGTTCGGGATCGCCAACGTCGTCGCCGCCCCCTGGCGCGCCCGGGCCGTCGACCGGCTCGGGCAGCGGATCGCGCTCACCGCCATGGCGGCAGGCCAGGCCTCGGGGTTCGTCGCCCTCGCGCTCATCGCGGGAGCCGAGGGCGTCGCGGATGCCTGGTTCCTCGTCCTCGGCGCGGTGGTCGGCCTGACGGCGCCGCCCCTGGGGGCCGCGATGCGGATGATCTGGGCGTCGCTCACGACCGCCGGCGACCAGCGGACGAAGGCGTTCAGCATCGACGCGGTGTGCGAGGAACTCCTCTTCGTCGGCGGTCCCGTCGTCATCACCGCGGTCATCGTGGCCACGTCTCCCGCCACCGGACTCTGGGTGACCGCCGCCACGGTCTTCCTCGGCACCGCGGCGATGACGTCCAGCGCGTCGTCGGGGGCGCTGCGCGGAACCGGAGGGGGTGTCGCGCGGGGTGACCACCCGCTCCAGCAGCCGGGATTCGCACGGGTGTTGACCGTCCTCGTGGGCGTCGGCGGCGTGCTCGGCGTCGCGGAGATCGCGGCGCCGGCCGTCGCCGCGCAGCGTGACGCCGTCGCGGCCTCGGGCTGGCTCCTGGCGGCCTTCGCCGGCGGAAGCGCCCTCGGCGGGTTCCTCTACGGGCAGCTGAAGCTCACGTCGGGAATCGGCGCGAGGCTGTTCACCCTGTGCACCGGCATGGGGCTCGCCGCGGTGCTCGTGTCCCAGCTGCACCCGCTCGGTCTCTTCGCCGCGGGCCTCGCCCTCGTCGGCCTCTTCCTCGCCCCCTCCCTCATCACCGGGTACCTCATCGCCGACACCGTCGTCCCGGAGTCCGGCCGGACGGAGGCGTCGACCTGGATCAACACCTCCGTGAACCTCGGCGCCTCGCTGGCGTCCGCCGCGGCCGGAGTCGTCATCGACAGGTCCGGCGGCTGGTTCGCCCTCCTGCTCATGGGAGCGATCGCTCTCGCCCTCGCCACGGCCGCGCCGTTCGCACGACTGCGCAAGATGGAGCGGCCCGCGGCCCCCGCTCCCGATCGCTGCCAGAACGGCTGACGATCCCGCTGGCGTCACCGACGCCGACACCGGGCCCGGGTCCGGGTCCGGGTCCGGGCCCGGACCGGCCACGACGAGCGACGAGGCCGCAGCTGCTGGGCTGCGGCCTCGTCACGGTGAGGAGCGTTTCAGTGCCGAACGCCGCCGTGGCACAGCCGGGCGGTGTGGACGGTGTCGGCCGTGAGGTAGAAGGCGTCAGGACGTCCGAGGATGCCCGCGGACGTGTCGCTGTCCAGGAGCTGCTCCAGCGTTGCGCGGTCCTCCGGATCCAGCCGGTCACCGATCCGGTCGCGCAGCCGGGTCAGACGCAGGTGCAGGTACTCCCGCGCCGACATCCCGAGGGGGGACGTGAGATCGGTGAAGAAGCTGCGCGTCCCACTGGGGACGAGCCCGGCACGGGCGAGCATGGCCGGCCAGTCCTCCACCGTCGCGGCCGCGCCCGGCAGTTGGTCGCGCATCGCGCCGAAGGCATCCTCGGCGGCCGCGTCCAGGCGGGCCTGCAAGCCCGGACGCCCCGTGCCGATGTCGCGGGGCAGGAAACGCGGGGGAAGCCCGCTCTCGGCGACGGCGAGGAGCCCGCCCGGCCGCAGGCAGGCGACCAGGGAGCGCAGTGCCGCCTGCTGGTCCCCCACCTGCTGGACACCGTGACGACTCCAGATCAGGTCGGCGGCACCCAGCGCGTCGAACTCGCCGCTGACGTCCGTCAGTTGAGTGACGACGCGGTCCGCCACCCCCTGAGCCGCCGCACGCGAACGGACCTGCTCCAGGAGGCCGGGCGACCGGTCGACGGCTACGACCTCGGCGTCCGGGAAGGTCTGCGCCAACAGGCAGGTCACCACGCCAGGCCCGCTGCCGACGTCCAGCACCCGGTGGACGGGGGCGTGTCCGCCGCCGCCGATCCGCAGCAGACCCCGCAACCACTCCACGGCCCGTAGGAGAGCGGGGGCGTGCACGCCGGCTTCGCGTTCCCGGAGCGCGCCGGAGGCGTCCCACCCGAGGTCCTGGTCGTGCTGCGGGTTCATGAGTCCATGCCTTCCTTCGTGGGTCGGTCCGGGTCCGCGCTCAGCGGAGGAAGGGGGCGAGTTGGCGCTCCAGGACCGGCTTCGGCGCGGCACCCGTCCACGCCGTCGAGACGGCGCCGTCGGCGTAGACCACGAAGGCGGGGATCGACGTGACCCCGTGCCGCTCCGCCAGTCCGGGCTCCTCATCGACGTTGATCTTGACGACGTCCAGGACACCCGCGTGCTCGGCGGCCAACGCCTCGACGATGGGAGTGACCCTGATGCACGGCCCGCACCACGCGGCCCAGAACTGGACCAGGACGGGGTGCTCCGCCTTCAACACGCGGGCGGGGAAGGTCTGTTCGGTGACACTCTCCACGAAGCGGGTGGACTTTGCGGCCATGGCGGGGCTCTCCTCTTCCGGTGCGTTCGCGCACGAGCGCCGCTCCCGGCGGGACCGGACCGGGACCGGGGCGGCGCTCGAACCTCAGCTCCGAGGGTGCGCCCGCAATCGCGGAGGCGGCAAACAGACTTGCCGTTTTCGCAAATATGCTTCCTGCTTCAGGGAAGGTGCGGGGGCCGGGGCACGCTCGGTCTACGCCGCGGCCGGGTCGTGGAGCGACGCGTCGGCGGGCCCCTGACGGAAGCCGGTGAACCGTACCTGCAGGCCCTCGCGCTGCGGGGAGCAGCAGAAGGGGCCGGCTGATGCCACCGCCTCCGGTGCCAGCGGGGCGAGCCGGACCATGCGCCACGGGTCGTCGTCGCGACGGGCCCGGATCGTCAGGGCATCGCCGTCGCGGCTGGCCCGGACGGTGATGTGGCGCCCGTTCCAGTCCGGCACGGGGGCCAGGGACCAGTCGGACTGGCCGCGGGTGACGACGGCGCCCAGGTGCGGGACGCCGTCCGTCATCTCCACGCCGGCCTTGATCCACGTCCGCTCGTCCACCCGGACCATGAGTCCGGCCTGGTCGTAGAGGGCGTCGAAGTCGGCGACGAAGGTCACTTCGACGGCGCTGGCGTCCGGCAAGGGGGTCAGCAGCGCGTGCCCGTCGTCCCGGACGAAGCCGTAACCGGTGGTGCGCCAGAAGTCGCTGCGGTCCCGGGTGGTGACCAGCAGCCCGGAGCCGTCGTGGACGGCGTCCAGCGGAGGGTTGAGCCAGGTCGCGTCGTCCCAGCCGATGGTGTGCTGATCGCTCATGTCTCTGCTTCCGTTGTGCGGGTGGGGCGCTCGGTCGGTGTTCGTCGGCCCCGGACTCCTCCGCGCCAGTCGACGCGAGGGGAACCCGTCGCGCGGCGGGCGTCTACGGGTGGTGGAGGGCGTCGGCGTGGCGTCCCGTCGGCAGGCCCCCGGGGGCCAGGAGGATGCCGGCCCCACCGCGCCCGTGCCGGACACCGGCCGCCCCCGGCCAGGGTACTGGCCAGGGTTCGACACTGGCTCGACGGGCCCGTGGTCCCGGGATCGTGGTCGGTGGACGCCGCACGGCTTCCATGGCCGCGAAGGAGCTGACGGGGGTGGGGCCTGTTGGCAGGGGCTTCCGGCGTCGGCACGACCGCCCTGGGGCCCGCACGCCGACCAGCGCCGGACGCCTTGCCGGCCTGCCGGAACCACGGGTGGACGGGCTCCGCGGCGACGACGCCCGGACGTGGCTCGACTCGATGCCGCCCGGTCCGGTGCACCCCCGCGTGCGGGACGCGATCGTCGTCGAAGCACGCGTCAACCCGCCGGCGCTGCGGGAGCTGCCGCGCGGTGGGAACGAAATCAGGAAGGGGCAAGGGGACATGACCGGGTTCCAGCGATGGGGCGTCACCACGGCGATGGTGGGCCGCGAGGACGAGCAGGCGGAGCTCGCGGCGTTCGTGACGGCCGCGACGGGCCAGGCGCTGGTCCTGCGGGGGGAGACGGGGGTCGGCAAGAGTTCGTTGTTGAGCCACGCCGCCGCGCTGGCGGAGCGGGAGAGCCAGGTCGTCATCCGGGCCGCCGGTGTCGAGGCGGAGTCCGAGCTGCCCTATGCCGGGCTGCACCAGGTCCTCCATCCGCTGCTCACCGACGTCGCGCGGCTGGACGACGGGACCCGGGCGGTGTTCGACGCCGTGTTCAGCGGAGTACGGGGCGATCCGCCGTCGGTCATGGCACTCGGCATCGCCGTGCTCAGCCTGCTGTCGCTCTCCGCCGCGCAGCGGCCGCTGCTGCTGGTCCTCGACGACGCGCAGTGGCTGGACGACTCCAGCGCCGACGTCTGCGGCTTCGTGGGCCGACGCCTGGCCGGCGGCCCGGCGAAGATGCTGGTCGCGGTCTGCAGCGACATCACGTCCCGCTTCGACACCGCCGCACTGCCCGAACTGCCGGTCACCGCCCTCACCGACGAGGACGCGGCCCGCCTGCTGGACCACCGGTACCCGGAGCTGAGCCGACAGGTCCGTCGGATCGTCCTGGAGCGGGCCCGGGGCAACCCGCTGGCCCTGCTGGAGCTGCCCGCGCACTTCGCCGGCCGGTCGAGCGATCTCCCGGTCGAAGACCTGATCGGCCAGCACGGCGTGCCGTTGCCCCGACGGCTGCAACGACTGTTCGGCACCCGCATCGCCGCCCTCGACGAGCGGGTGCGGACCGAGCTGCTGATGGGCGCGCTCGACGGCGCCGGGGCCCCGAGCGGCACCGACACCGTCCCCGGCACCCGTTACGGCATGCGTGACGCCGACACGGCGGTGGCCGCGGGGCTGCTGGACATCGAGGTGGTCACCGGTGATCTCGTCTTCCGGCACCCGCTCGTACGGTCCGCCGTCGTGCGGATGGCCACTCCCAACCAGCGCCGCGCCGCCCACCTGGCGCTGGCACAGGTTCACCGGGAGAACCTCGAACGCCGGGCGACGCACCTGGCGGCGGCAACGGTCGATCCGGACGAGGACGTCGCCGACATCCTGGAGGCGGCGGCCGAGTCGGCGACCCGGCGCGGCGGCGCGCTGGCGGCCGTGGCCTGGCTGACCCGGGCCGCCGAGCTCAGCGAGACCCACACCGGCCGGTCCCGGCGCCTGGCCGACGCGGCCTTCGTCGCCGCTCACGCCGCCCGCCTCGGCCAGGCGCACCGGCTGGTCCAGGCGGACCTCACGCCCGGCTCGACGGGGTCGCCGGCCTCGGTGCTGGCGGCCGCCTACCGGGCGCTCCACCAGGACGGGGACGTCCGCTCCACGCACCGCCAGGTCTCGGCCGCGATCGAGAAGCTCCGGGACGGCGGGTCGGCCGTCGCGTCGACTGCCGGCGAAGCCGAACCTGACGAGGTCCTCACCCGGCTGGTGGTCCTGCTCCTGACGATCAGCCAGTACAGCGGGGACCGCGCGGCCTGGGAGAGCACGCACGAACTCCTCGCCTCCCTGGGCAGCCTCCTCACCCGGCGCTCGCGTCTCTACAGCGGCACCTGGAGCGACGTGACCAGGCACGGAGCCGGCTTCGCCGGGCCGGTGCGACAGGCCGCCGCGACCCTGCCGGATCTGGAACCCTGGGACGTCACGCAGTTCGGCGCGGCCGCGTACCACCTCGACCTCCTGAGCCACTACCGCCCCCACCTGCAACGTGTCGTCGACCGCGAGCTGGAGACCGGGGCCGTGGCAACCGGCATGGTCATGCTGCACCAGATCATGCTCGACCAGTTGACGGTCGGAGAATGGGCCGAGGCCGAGGACACCGGACAACGCGGCCTGGACCTGGCGACCGAGCACGGCCACCAGCTGTTCGCCGCCCAGAGCCGCGCGTACCTGGCCCAGCTCGCGGCGCTGCGCGGACAGGTCGGGCGGGCCCGGGACCTGCAGGCCGAGGTGGACGCCTGGGCCCGCCCGCGCGGACTGGGATTCCTGACCCAGGTCGCCGACGCCGCCGGCGCGACCGCCGCGCTGAGCTCCGGCGACTACGAGACCGCGTACCTCTACGCCATCGGCATCACCCAGCCGGGTAAGTTCCGGCCCTACGCCTACCAGGCCTCGCGCACCCTGCTCGATCTCGTCGAGGCCGCCCGGCACACCGGACGCGCCGACCAGGCCCGGGCGCACGCCCTCGCCGCCCGCGACGCCGGTCTGCCGGAGGTGTCGCCCCGCCTGGGGCTGATCACCTACGGCGCGCTGGCGATGACCGCCGAGGACGAGCGGGAGGCCGCCGAGATGTTCACGCGGGCCGAATCCCAGCCGGAGGCCACCCGCTTCCCGTTCGAGCTGGCCCGGATCCGGCTGGCGCACGGCATCCGGGTGCGCCACGTCCAGGGCCCGGCCCCGGCGCGGCAGTACCTGGTCCCGGCGGCCGAGGTGTTCGAGCGGCTGGGCGCGGCCGGCTGGACCGAACGGGCCCGGGCCGAACTGCGCGCCACCGGGGCCCCGCCCCGCGTCCCGACGCTGACCGTGGCCCCGCTGACCTGGCAGGAACGCCGCATCGCCGACCTGGCCGCCGGCGGCCTGACGAACAAGGAGATCGGCGCGCGGATGCACCTGTCGCCGCGTACCGTCAGCTCGCACCTGTACCGCGTCTTCCCCAAGCTGGGCATCACGGCCCGGGCGGCACTGCGCGACGCGTTGAGCCGGACCGACGCGGCGCAGGTCTGATGCCCGCGCTCACCCCTGCGGGGCCACGGCCTCGACGCCGTTGGCGGCCAGCCAGCCGAGGACGTGGTCGGCGACCGAACGCCAGCCGCTGTCGAACACCAGGGAGTGCCCCCGATCGGCGAACTGCTTCAGGTCCGTCACGGCGGAGGAGTCGCCGTAGAGCTTGTAGACCGAGCGGGTCACGGCGTCCGGGACCATCCGGTCCTCCTGGCCGGAGACCAGCAGCAGCGGTCCGCGCGCCGTATTGGCCGTGTCCACGACGGTGCCGGCCGGCCCGGTGGCGGTGCCGTCGAGTCCGAGGTCCGCGAGCAGCCGGAGCGGGGCCGGGACGGCGTACCGGTCGAAGAGCTGCTCGGCCTCCCCCTCTCCGACCGTGTTGACGACGAGGTGTCGGAACCGGGCGCGCGGCAGCTGCCCGAAGCCCGGGTGCCGGGTCGGGCCGGCCGACATCAGCGGCCACGGCCGGGACCGGCCGTCGGCCGGCGGCACACCGCCGGCCGGCAGCGGCGCGAGGGCGACGGCGGCGCGGCCGAGGTCGGCCCCGAGGAGGTGCTGGGCGATGAGGCCGCCGGCCGAGTGCCCGATGAGGACCGGCGGGTCGTCGAAGCCGCGCACGACCTGCTCGTAGTGGGCCACGAGCGCGGCGAGCCCGAGGTCGCGCGGCGGGCCGGGATCGCGGCGGGCCCGGTCGACGGTGTGGGCTTCGCCGGGCCAGCCCGGGACGCACACCGCGTAACCGTACGCGGTGAACCGCTCGGCCCAGCCCTCCCAGGAGGACATGTGGAACCACGCACCGTGGATGAGGACGACGGGGGTTTGTTTCACGGCCAGACCTTCCGAATTGCACGCACGACGATCCGCCGGCATCACGGCGCTCCATCGAGGATCACCGAGCGGCAGGCCGGCGGACACAGTCGAATGACTGAATCCGGCGCCCCGGCAGACCCTTCGCGGGTCCGCGGGCGCCTTCCTGCGTCTCGACGTCATGTGACCGATGCGGCCGGCCGGCGGCCGGAGAACAGTGGAGGCACCAGCGGGTCTCCAGGAAGGATCAGACATGATCGACAGGCGTGCCTTCACCAAAGCGGTCGGTCTCGGCATGGGCGCCACGGCCGTGTCGGTCGGCGCGGTCTCGAACGCGCCTGCCGCCCTCGCGGCCGGTTCCGACCGGCCCGGCCGCCCGGCCCCGGTCGTCCCGGCCGTCACCGCGGGCACCCACACCACGTTCACCGACCTGAAGCGGGTCCAGGCCGGCGTGCTCGACATCGGCTACGCCGAGGCCGGGCCGAAGCACGGGCCCGTGGTCATCTGCCTGCACGGCTGGCCCTACGACATCCACAGCTATGTCGACGTGGCGCCGCTGCTGGCGGACGCCGGCTACCGGGTGATCGTGCCGTACCTGCGGGGCCACGGCACCACCACCTTCCTGTCCCCGACGACCGTCCGTACCGGGCAGCAGTCCGCGATCGCCCTCGACGTCATCGCCCTGATGGACGCCCTGAAGATCCCCGAGGCGGTGCTGGCCGGCTTCGACTGGGGCTCGCGGGCCGCCGGCACCGTCGCGGCGCTGTGGCCGGAGCGGGTCAAGGCCCTGGTGGCGGTGAGCGGTTACCTGATCGTCAACCTCCCCTCGCAGAAGAACCCGCTGCTGCCGAAGGCCGAGCGCACCTGGTGGTACCAGTACTACTTCGCCACCGACCGCGGCCGCGTCGCCATGGAGACCAGGCAGAACCGGCACGACCTGTGCCGGCTGGTGTGGGAGGAGACCTCCCCCACCTGGAGGTTCGACGACGCCACCTTCGAACGCACCGCGGCGGCGTTCGAGAACCCCGACTACGCCGCCATCGTGATCCACAACTACCGCTGGCGTCTGGGCCTGGCCGACGGCGAGCGCCGCTACGAGCACTACGAGCGGCTGCTCGCGGCCCGACCGCCCGTCACGGTGCCGGCCATCGCCGTGGACCCCGCCCTCGACCCGTTCCTGCCCACCACCGACGGCAGTGGGTACCGGAAGTTCTTCACCGGCCCCTACGAGCACCGCGTCCTCACCGGCATCGGCCACAACGCGCCGCAGGAGGCGCCGACGGCGTTCGCCCAGGCCGTGGTGGACGCCGACCATCTGTGACCCCTGCTGATCCCGCACGGCCGTCACCGGACGGCCGTCACCGCATCGCCGTCACCGCACGGCCGTCACCGTACGGACAGGGCGCCGTCGATCTCTCGACGGGAGGAGATCCCCAGCTTGGCGAAGACCTTGCGCAGGTGCCACTCGACCGTACGGGGGCTCAGGAACAGGTGCTCGCCGATCTCCGCGTTCGGGTGCCCGTCGGCCGCGAGGCGGGCGATCCGCGCCTCCTGCGGGGTCAGGACCGGCGCGCCGACGGTCCTCTTGCGAACCGTCTCACCGGTGGCGAGCAGCTCACGCCGGGCCCGCTCGGCGAACCCCTCCATACCCGTGCGCCCGGCCGCCTCGTACGCCGCCCGCAGCTCGGTACGGGCCTGCGCGCGCCGGTTCCGGCGGCGCAGCCACTCCCCGTACAGCAGTCGGGCCCGGGTCTCGAACACGCCGAGCCCGCCGCGGCCGAAGTGGTCGACGGCCTCGCGGTAGCGGTCCTCGGCCTGCTCGGGTGCTCCGGTCAGGGCTTCGGCGACCGCGTGCGCGCCCAGGGCCCAGGGCGTGCCGGCCCGGCTCCAGTCGGCGAGCCGCTCGCGCGCCCCGGCCGCCACGGCCGGCTCGCCGGCCCTGGTCGCGGCCTCGACCAGCTCGCCGCACGTCCAGACGTGCACCACGAGGTCCTGGTACTCCCCGCCCCGGAGCGCCGCTTCCATGGCGAGCGGATAGTTGCCCAGGCCGTTGTGGAGCACAGCCCTCGCGCACGCGGCTACGCCGACGAGTCGGCCCAGGCCGCGCTGCTCGCCCTCGTGTTCCATCGCCTCGATCGCTTCCAGGGCCGGTCGTTCCCGTCCCTGGTACGCGCTGATCAAGGCCGCCGTGGCCGTGCGCGCCACCGAGCCGGTGACCTTGTCCAGGGCCGCGGCCTCGGCCAGCAGGTCGCCCGCTGGGGAGAAACGCCCCGCGAAGCCCAGCGCGGACGCCTGGTAGGGCAGCGCCGTCGAGAGGAGCGACAGGGTTCCCGTCCGGCGTGCGAAGCGGACCGCCCGGCCGCCGATGTCCAGCCAGCCCTGGAGATCGCCCAGCTCCGCGGCGGCGTTCGCGGCCGCCCACAGGACGGACGGGTCCTCCTCGTCGGTGAGGGAGCGCAGCGCCCGTGCCAGCTGCGGGAAGACGGCAGCCGGCCCGTCCACGCTCCGGGCGACCAGGGCCCTGAGGAAGACTCCCGCCGGCTCCTCGCCGGGCGGCAGGTCTCGAGCGGCCTCGGCGACCCGGCGCAGTGCGCCTTCGTCGTACCGGCCGACCCAGATGGCCGCGTCGTACGCCGCGAGGCAGGTCTCCCGCGCGAGGGCCGGGTCGAGGTCCCTGAGCCGACCCGCCGCGTCGAGCAGCGGCTGCACCGCGCCCCTCCCCGAGTCGGTCATGGACGACGCCTTGGCCCGCAGCCGGCCGGCATGGGCCTGCTGCAGCCGGTCCAGCGGCCCCAGCTCCGCGGCGGCGAGCAGGTCGGGCACCCGGGCCGGCACGCCCGCGGCGACATGGGCCGCCGCGGCCGCCAGAGCGCGCCGCGCCCGCGCCTCCGGGCAAGGGGTGAGCGCGGCGGCACGTTCCAGGAAGGAGGCGGCGGCCGCCCGGCCGCCGCGTGCCAGGGCCCGGTCGGCGGAGCTCTCCAGTGCGGCCGCCACCTGTTCGTCCGGCCCGACCGCGGCGTGGGCCCGGTGCCAGGCCCGCCGGTCGGGGTCGCGCTCGGCGTCGGTGGCCTCGGCCAGGGCCGCGTGCGCCGCGTGCAGCGCCGCGGCATCCGCGCCGCGCCACACCGCCGAACGCACCAGCGGGTGCCGGAACCGCACGGCGGCTCCCAGGGTGATCAGGTCCGCGGCCTCGGCCGGCGCCACGGCCTCCGGCCCGATGCCCAGCAGACGCAGGGCGTGCCACAACAGCGGCCCGTCGCCGACCGGTTCGACCGCCGCGACCAGCAGCAGGGCTCGGGTGTCGGCCGGCAGGGCGTCGACGCGCCGGCGGAAGCCGTCCTCGAGCCGGGTCGCCAGCGGGCCGGCGCCGGGCCCGCCGAAGCCGAACGCCAACTCCGCCGGCGACAGGCCCCGGGGCAGCTCCAGCAGGGCGAGCGGATTCCCGCCGGTCTCGGCCACGATCCGGTCCCGTACCCGGGCGTCGACCGGCCCCGGCAGCACGCCGTCCAGCAGCGCCCGGGCGTCCGCATCGGCCAGCCCGCCCAGCGGAAGGTCCGGCAGACCGGAAAGGCCCTCGTCCTCCGCCTTCCCGTCGGTGATCCGCTCGGCGAACACCAGCGCCACCGATTCCGCGTCCAGCCGGCGCCCGACGAACGCCAGGATTCGCCGGGACATCAGGTCCAGCCACTGCGCGTCGTCGACCAGGCACACCAGCGCGGACCGGGCCGCCGCCTCGGCGAGGAGACCGAGGACCGCGAGCCCCACCAGCAGCATCTCGGGCGGGTTTCCCGTACTCAGACCGAACGCGACCCGCAGCGCGTCCTGCTGCACCTCCGGCAGCCGGCCGAGGTGCGACAACAGCGGGGCGCACAGCCGTTGCAGGGCCGCATAGGCGAACTCGGCCTCGGCCTCGACACCGGCCGCGCGTACCACCTGCCACTGCCCCGCCTGCCCGGCCAGGTGGTCGAGCAGCGCCGACTTGCCGACACCCGCCTCACCTCGCAGCACCAGCACCCGGCTGCGCCCGTCGCCCACCTCGCGCAGCAGACGGTCCAGCACCTCCACCTCCCGGGTACGCCCGATGAGCTGGTGGTTCGCGGACTGCGGCATGGCACCTCCGGGGAGAGTTCCTCCCGGAGGAGCTGCACCCATCCTACGAAGGGCGGGGCCGGCCGAGTCGCACGGGTTCCGTCACGACCGGCGCGCGGCGGTCAGCCGGTGGCACGCGCGGTGGTGCGGGGCCCGGCACCACCGCGCCGTGTCACCTCAGCGTCCTGAAGGCGGCGCGGAGTTCTTCGGCCAGGAGCCGCGGCTGGTCCCGGACGGCGAAGTGGCCGCTCCTGTCGACCTCGTTCCAGTGGACTCCTTCTGTCGGAACGGGATGTGAGGTGTTCCGCCCGCCGTCGGGCGTCACCGGCCTACCCCGGCGCCCCTCGTGACAGGGGCTTCGAGGCCTCCGTGCGAAGAGGTCGCCGAGGGCCGTACCGCCCTGGTCCGGGTGGCGTCAGGCCGGGACCACCCGGTAGCTCAGCACCGGCCACGGCAGGTTGAACTGGGCCAGCGAGCCGGTGGCCCACGGGGTGGCGCCGGAGCAGCCCGCGCCGGAGTACAGCACCACGGACGCGGAGCCGGAGGCGACCTGGACCGATCGGGCGGGTGCCGCCAGCGTGTGGCACGTGCCGAAGTCGTCGAGGTCGACCGCGGTCACCGCGCCGCTCCCGCCGGTGCCCGAGTAGAGGCGGGCGCCCGGCTGCAACGGAGGCCAGCCGGCGGCGTGTGCCGTTCCGGCGCCGAGGCCGGTCAGGGCGGCGACGACCATCGCCGTGGCGGCCGAGCCGCGGAGCACGGCCCTGGGTGTGAACATGTGAATCACCTTTCCGTGTGTGTGATGGTGCCGCCGGAAGGACCGGGCCCGGCTCTGCGCCCGGAACACCCGGCCACTGCCGGCGACCGCTCCGGCGCTGTCGGACAGCGGGCTGCTGATGACGGGAGGCACAGACGGGGCGCCGCCTTCGGGGCGGGCGTGTGCTCTCCATCATCGGCTCGGTACTTCTGTTCCACATCGGTCATTTGACGGTGCGTCCGCTCTGCCCCGGACTCCTCGTCCAGCCCGAACCAGGACCGCTCACCCCGGTCACGGCTCACCGCCCGACGTGGCCGACGCCGTCAACCGGTCGGCCCCCGCCGTCAGATGACCGATGTGCCGACGCGTAGCGGTGAAGCACGCTTGGACCCGCGGGCCCGCTCGACCCGTCGTGCCCCCTCCACCGGAACGCACCGTTCGACGGCCGCGCTCGTCGTCCGCGGCCTCGACGCCGCCGGCACGGGATCCAGCAGGCGACCGGCCCCCGGGCAACACCAACCCCAGCGCCGTCACGGCCCGTCGCGGCGGCCCGCAAGGAGAAGACGTGAACAGCAGCCAGCTCTTCGACGGTGTCGCACACCCCCGGCAGCACACCTCTCCCGCCCCCGGGCGCTCGGGCTCACCGCTGCGCGACTACGTCCTGTGCAGCCTTCCCGCCGCCCTCGGCGACCTTTCGGCGGGCCGCCTGACGTACCATCAACTTGCCGACTCCCAGGAGCAGATGCTCCGGAACGTCACTCCGCAGTGCCTCTCCGACGGCGACGAGCGGACCGCGCGTCTCCTCCAGCTCGACCTGCTCTTCCTGCTCAGCGGCTACGCGCCCGCGGGGCCGCAGGCCGCACCCCGCGCCCTGGCCGAGCTGATATCCGCCCAGTGCGGCAGGTTCCCCGCCCTGGATCCCCATCTGAGCTATGAGCTCCTGATCGACGTCAACTGCGAGGAACACCGGCGCAGCGGGGACATCCGGGTGTTCTCCGCGGGCCGGGACGCCCCTCACGAACGGGACTTCTACCTCGGCCACCACCTCTCCGAACCATGGGCCAAATCGGCCGCCTACGGCCTGCGCTCGCTGGTCCTGCCGACGGCCGCCGCCCGACCGGCCGCGGTCCTGGACGACGTCGTCGAGCACCTCGCGGAGTTCACCCGGTACATGGCCAGGTACCGCAAGCTGTCCCAGCAGGCGTTCAACCGGTTCCGCCCTTACCACATGGGGCATCCCGGCGGCCCGCGCGGCGCGAGCGGTGCGTTCATGCCCAGTGTCCACCTCCTCGAACTGGCCCTGCTGCCGCCGTCGAAGGAGTACGGCGTCTTCCTGGACCAGTCGATGTCCTACTTCCCCTCGTGGTCGCGGCCCGCCATCGCGCGGTGGCGCGGCGATTCCATCCGCGGGGCGAACGTGTCCCAGCGGCTGCGGGAGGGACGGCTGGTGCTCGACCGCGCGGGGCGCGCCCGGCTGGTCAGGGTGATCGACAAGTTCGTGGACTTCCGGATGGCGCACCTGGGCGTCACCCGGCACGCGCTCCCCGAGGCGTTCCGGGAGCGGACCGGGCTGACCCGTCGCGGTATCCGCGAGCAGGGCGGCGAACACGACATCCTGGACGGCCGGGACCCCGGCACGTCGGGGTTCAGCGTCCGGCACGTGCTCACCAATGCGGTGTACCGGCTCCTCGCGCTTCGCGCCGATCTCATCCACCCCGGCTCCGCTCCGGCCAACCAGTAGGCAGGCAACCGATGTCAGCATTCCGTGTCGCGGTCGTCGACGCGTTCGGCACGTCCTCCGGGTTCACCGGCGCCTTCGGCGCACTGGGCGGCGAGGTGATCCAGGTCCGGAGCACTCCCGCCCCTCCGGTCGGACTCGATCCGGTGGACGACCGGGCCTTCGGTCATGTGCTCGTCCACGACGGCGAGTTGGACGTCCTGACCGCACAACTCGCCGCGCTGGGGCCGGTCGCGGTCCTGGCCGGTCGCGAGACCGGGGTGGAGCTCGCCGACGCCCTCTCCGAACGGCTGGGGCTGGCCTCCAACGGCACCGCCCTGAGCAGCGCGCGGCGCGACAAGTACGTGCAGATCGAAACGATCAAGGCTCAGGGCGTCCCCGGCATGCGGCAGCTGCGAACCGGTGACGAGGCCGAACTGCTGGCCTGGCACGAGGAACTGGGCGGGACCGTGGTCATCAAACCCCTGCGCGGCTACTGGGGCGACGGCGTGTCGTTCTGCGACGCTCTGCAGGACTCGGTCGCCGCGCTGCGCGCGCTCCGCGACCGCCGCGTGGTGCTGGGCGAGCCGATCACCGAGGTCGTCGCCCAGGAGTACCTGGTGGGCGCCGAGTACATCGTGAACACGGTCAGTTGCGCGGGTGTGCACCAGCTGACCGACGCCTGGCGCACCGAGCGGATCCAGGCCAACGGGGTGCGGGACCTGGTGACCGCGCAGGTGCTGCTGCGCTGCGACGAACAGCCGGTCGGCGAGCTCTTCGGCTACGGCCGCCGGGTGCTGGACGCCCTCGGCATCCGGTACGGCGCGGCACACCTGGAGATCAAGCTGACCCCGGACGGCCCGCGACTGGTCGAGGTGGGTGCCCGTGTCTCGGGGCTGCCCTACTACACGGCCGAGGTCCTGGGCGAGGGCCAGCTGGAGTGGACCGTCGACGCCTACGTCCGGCCCGAGCGGTTCCGGGCCCGGGCGGGCCGGCCCTACCAGCGGCAGCACGCGTTCGCCTGGGCGGCACTGGTCGCTCCGGCCACGGGCCGGCTGCGGGGCTACCGCGCGCTCGACCAGCTCGAGCAACTGGCGAGCTTCCACTCCCTCACCGAGCTGGTGAAGCCCGGTGACGCCATCACCTCAACCACCTACGACCGCGAGTATCCGGTCACTCTGACGCTCAGCCACCCGGTGGACGCCGTTCTGCAGCGCGACCTCAACACGGTGCGCTACCTGGACGGCCCCGGAATGTACGAGATCACCCCGGCGGCCGATTGACAGGTTCGCCGGCCGGCAGCCGGACACCCCCGCCGACCACCGCGACGAAGTACCGCAACCGGTGCGACTCCACACCCCAGGTCGGCTCCGCCGACGCGGCTGAACGTGCCGTCGACGACGGCATTGAGGTCGTGGTCGCCCAGGGCTGGGAGGCTGGCGGGCACACCTATGGCGGTCTGCCCACCATCGTCGGTGTGCCCGCCGTCGTGGACGCCGTGGGAGATCGCGCCCTGGTCCTCGCCGCGGGCGGAATCACCGACGGGCGTCAGGTCGCCGCGGCCCTGTGCCTGGGCGCCGACGGTGTGTGGGTGGGTACCCGCCTGGTCGCCTCGCGCGAAGCTCAGGTCCATCCCGAGCACCACCGCCGCCTGGTCGCGGCGCTGGGCGAGGACACCGTACGCACCGGGATCTTCGGCCCTGAGTGGCCGGAGTTCAATCCGACGCGGGTGCAGCGCGACCGTGTGGTGTCCGAATGGAACGACCGGCTGGCCGAGGTGCCGACCGTCCGTGGCGGACTCGAACAGGTCGGTACCACAGTCTTCCAGGGACAAGAGACCGTGCTGCGCACGTTCAACGTGCTACCGCCCGTGCCCGCCACCGAGGCCGACTGGGAGGAGCTGCCCTGGCTGATGGGGCAGGGCGTCAGCCTCATGCACGACATCCGGCCCGCCGGACACGACCGTGTCCGACGACATGGCCACCTTCACGGCGCCCGACGGCCCAAGATGCTTTCCGGGGCCGGAGATGGGTCAGCACGGCCCGAGCGTGGACGAGAGTGTCAAACCTCGCAGAGAGCAGTCGCCCTTCGCTCGCTCAACGACTCACCTGATCGGCAGGACACTGCCTAGTAGTGCTTTGTTACGTGCTGCGCGGGGTCTGGGCATGTCGGCTGTTCGGCGGTTCGCTGTCGGTGTGACTCCGGACGAACTGGGCAGTGTTACGTGATGAGTTGGAGACGTTCGCAGCGGACGTGTTCGGTCCGCTGCGACGTTCCGATCAGCAGGACAAGGGCCTGAGCTACCTGTGTGGCCTGTTGCTGGACGGGCGGCGCAAGTCGATGCAGCCGATGGCCGAGCGCCTGGGCGTCGACCACCAGCGCTTGCAGCAGTTCATCTCCTCCTCGACCTGGCCGGTCGAGGAGGTCCGCGCCCGGATCGCCCGGCGGGCCGTGCAGGCGCTGACACCGGCCGCCTGGGTGATCGACGACACCGGGTTCCCGAAGGACGGCGCGGCCTCGCCCGGGGTGGCCCGCCAGTACTCCGGAACACTCGGCAAGATCGGCAACTGCCAGATCGGGGTGAGTGTCCACGCGGTCACTGACACGGCGTCCTGTTCGCTCGACCGGCGCCTGTTCCTGCCCGCTGCCTGGGACCCGGAACATGCTGCGGATGAGGCCGCCGCCGCCCGAACCGGGCGGCGGCGGGCCCACTGCCGCATCCCGGCGGATGAGGGCCACCGGCCGAAGTGGCGCCTGGCGGTGGAGATGCTCGACGAGCTCGCCGCCCGGCACCTCACCCCGCCGGTCGTGGTCGCCGATGCCGGCTACGGTGACAACGCCCACTTCCGCAACGCCCTCGACGAACGGGTCCTGCACTGGATCGTGCGGGTCAAGGGCCTGGCAACCGCCCACCCGCCGGACGCGGTCCCCCGCCAGCCGCCCTACGGCGGACTCGGCCCCCGCCCCAAACCCCGCTACCGCACCCGACCTGTCCCGCCGGCCGGGCACGTGCGGGCCGCCGGCCGAGCGGCGGCCCGCACGATCACCTGGCGACACGGCTCCCACGACCACCTGACCAGCGACTTCATCGTTCTACGGGTCCGGCTGGCCGGACGCCGGCCCCGGATCGAGGAGGACGGCACCGTTCCCGCGTGCCGGCTGCTGGCCCAGTGGCCCGCCCACCTGCCGGAGCCGTCCCACTACCGGGTTTCCAACCTGCCCACCGACACACCCGTCGAGGACCTGGTGGGCCTGGCCAAGATCCGCTGGCGGATCGAGCACGACTACCGCGAGCTGAAGACCGCCCTGGGCCTCGACCACTTCGAGGGACGTTCCTGGACCGGCTGGCACCGCCACGTCACCCTCGTCACCGCCGCCCACCTTTTCGTCACCCTCACCCGGAGCCGCCCAAAAGTGCCTGCTCGGGCATGACCCTCTACCAGGTGGTCAGAGCCCTCCAACACCTCCTGGCCACCTGGAACGGCACATGCCCGACCTGCCAACGACCACTGCCCAGACCAAGACCAGCCCCGACCTAACAAAGCACTGCTAGGCACTGTCCTGGCGATCATGCTGTGCTGGTCGGCACGGAGGAGATGTCGATCGCGAGGTAGCCCGAGTCGGTTCCTGCGATGAGCAGCCCACGGTGTTCCGTCAGTGCGTGAACCGGGTCTGTCAGGAGCAGCGTGTGTGCGGTCCTGGTACGCAGGTTCCAGATCCGCACAGTCTGGTCGGGGCCGGCTGAAGCGACGCGGGGGGTCCGGTCCGGCGCGGCGAACGCCACCACTGCCCTTACCGCGCCGTCATGGCCGGTGAGGGGTGGGCCGTCCTGGGTGCCGGTGGTGGGGTTCCAGATCCGCACCGACTCATCCCCGCCGGTGGCGAGGCGAGGGGTCCCGTCCGGCGCGGCGAACGCCACCACCGTCCAGACCCAGTCGGCGTATCCGGTGAGGAACTCGCCGTCCTGGGTTCCGGTGGCGGGGTTCCAGATCCGCACCGTCTTGTCGTACCCGACGGTGGCGAGGCGGGGGGTGCCGTCCGGCGCAGCGAACGCCACCACTGCCCTCACCGCGCCGTGGCCAGTGAGGAACTTGCTGTCCTGGGTTCCGGTGGCGGGGTTCCAGATCCGCACCGTCCCGTCGTTGCCGCCGGTGGCGAGGCGGGGGGCCCCGTCCGGCGCAGCGAACACCGCCACCGCCCCCACCGCACCGTCATGGCCAGTGAGGGGCGGGCCGTCCCGGGTTCCGGTGGCGGGGTTCCAGATCCGCACCGCCCGGTCGTCGCCGCCGGTGGCGAGGCGGGGGGCCCCGTCCGGCGCAGCGAACACCGCCACCGCCCCCACCGCACCGTAGCCGTATCCGGTGAGGAACTCGCTGTCCTGGGTGCCGGTGGCGGGGTTCCAGATCCGCACCGTCCGGTCACGGCCAGCTGAAGCGAGGCGGGGGGTGCCGTCCGGCGCGGTGAACACCGCCGCTGCCCTCACCGCGCCGTGGCCAGTGAGGGGCGGGCCGTCCTGGGTGCCGGTGGCGGGGTTCCAGATCCGCACCGCCCGGTCGTTGCCGCCGGTGGCGAGGCGGGGGGTCCCGTCCGGCGCAGCGAACGCCACCACTGTGCTCACCGCGCCGTGGCCAGTGAGGGGTAGGCCGTCCTGGGTGCCGGTGGCGGGGTTCCAGATCCGCACCGTCCCGTCGTTGCCGCCAGTGGCGAGGCGGGGGGTCCCGTCCGGCGCAGCGAACACCGCCACCGCCCCCACCGCACCGTCATGGCCGGTGAGGAACTCGCCGTCCTGGGTGCCGGTGGCGGGGTTCCAGATCCGCACCGTCTTGTCGTACCCGACGGTGGCGAGGCGGGGGGTCCCGTCCGGCGCGGCGAACACCGCCACCGCCCCCACCCCGCCGTACCCGTATCCGGTG
>NZ_JBLRWA010000022.1:0-136382 GCF_048159585.1 Kitasatospora sp. SC0581
AGGCCGAAGGCGTCCCGTGCGGTCTCCTGGAGGGCGAGGGCCCCGGGGTCTTCGTCGTTGGAGGTCATCGCCCAGGTCGCGACCACCTGGTTAACGGCGTCGCGCCGCAGGAGCTCGCGGGCCCGGTCCGCGTCGACGCGGGTCCAGGACGCGTCCGCCGGGGAGTCGCCCGGCCAAACGGAGTTGGCGATCCCGGTCGCGTGGTCCTCGTACGCGTGCGCCTCCCCCGAGCGCACCTTGTCGAGCCAGACCCGGTCGGGCTCCAGCAGCAACGTCTCGTCCGGCATGTCCCGCAGGTCGCGGGTGATCCCCTCCACGACGTTCGCCTTGTACGCCTTGGCGACACGCTCGCTCTGCCCGTCGCGGAACACCAGGCCGTGCTGCTCCTCGTCGAAGCGGGGTTCGGAGCGCGGCGCCCGGGACGGCCGGCTCGCGGCCGCCCGGATGCGCTCCAGCAACGGGTTGAGCCCCGCGCCGGGGCCGTGAGCGAACCGGCCTCGGCCGTCCCGCGGGTGCAGGTGTTCCTCGAACGGCTGGTTCTTCGAGCGCAGGCGCAGGCGGACGAGCCGGACGGTTCGGGTCGGGTGGCCCACACGGTCCTCCGGTGGCGGGGCGGCTTGATGCAGCGCACCCTGTCAGCGGCGCGCCCTAGCGTCGCTGCGGCCCGGTAGCGTTGTGGTCGGCCGGGAGGACCAGGGGGTGGGCGTGCCGACATGCGGGAACTGCTTTGACGCAGTTTCGGAGAGAGCGAAGTTCTGCCAAGAGTGCGGCGCGCGTCAGGTTGCGGGCTACACGGACCGCGGCTCGCTCTGTCGGACACTGCGTGGTTGTGCTACGAGGACATGGGAGCGTCTCAACACCGAACACTTCCGCCGGCCGGAGCGGTTCGTGCCTCGCGAGGATGCGATCACCGTCTGGAACCTGGCGGATCTTGAGCGTCTCCACAGCGACCGGGTAACGACCGTGCCCTTCACAGGCCGTGAAGAGGCCGTCAACGGGGCCGACTGGGAGTGGTGGTTCCACACCAGCGACCTCGGATTCGGCATGCGTATCCAGGCGAAGCGGGCGATGCCCGGTGGTGCTGGGTACCGCCTCGAATACCACCCCCGTCCGGGGCAGCGGCAAAGTGACCTGCTGGTGCGGGATGCGCTCGACAACAACTGCATCCCGGCCTATGTGCTGTACAACCATCGGAACTGGGTGCCGAGGGTCGAGGAGGGGTTGCCGGTCGCCTGTGCCCATGGCCCCGGCGAGACAAGCCACCTCGGCTGCACGATCGTGTCGGCCTTCACGGTCCACGCTGCCCCGGATTCGCCCGCCTTCGTCCGCGACAGAAGCATGCCGTGGAACCGGGTGCTGTGCGACGGACGCACGCCAACGGCCCTCTCGTCGCTTGAGGCGACGTACAAGGAGGCCCGCGAGCTTCATGCCCGTGGGCTCGATGACCTGGCGACCACCGCTCGCGCAGGCGAACCTCCCGGGACGAACGCCCCTGTCCCCATGAGGCTCGACAACGAGTCGGCGAGCCCGGCGAGGGTGAACGGCATCTTCGGCGAGCCTCGCTACGCCGGAGCTCACACCCTCACGGACAGGCCTCTCCAACGTCTCCCTGGCCGGGTGCTCGACATGATCCGGCGGCCGGAGCCCACAATCGGACCTGACGGACGCGCGGAAGGCGCTGTCCTCTTCAATCTGGGCTGAAGGGCTGGCCGAGGATCAGGACGAAGCGTCGTCGCCGGACTCCTGCTCGGCTTCGTCCCGCAGCTGCTGCGGGGCGGCCTTGCCGAACGGCTGGGTCAGGACCCGGCGGGCCGCCTCCGTCCGATCGACGCGCAGTACCTCGGCGAGGCCATCGAGCGTGGTGACGGGCTCGCCGTTCGCGTAGCGGATGTCCCAGCGCCGGCTACGCAGCCAGTCCTCGTTGAGCTGCTGGCGGTCGCTCGGTGTTCCGGTGGTCATGCTTCATCCTCACACGGGGGGACAGGCGCGGTCGTCGGGGCCTGTGGGGCGGGCGGGTGGTCAGAGTTCGATTCTCCAGGCAAGGCGGCAACGGCAGTTGACAGCCTGCCCGGGCGGGGCGGTGGTGTCGCCGGGGTGGCGCAGCAGGTCCTCGCCGATGGTGAAGGGCTGTCCGTAGGGCTGGGTCTGGCCGTCGGCCGCGTCGTGGTCGGGCCTGGTGCGGCCGTCGTCGTGGGCGATCCAGCGGCGGACGAGCCCGGTGCGGGAGCTGGCAGCGGCGGCCTGGTCGCGGGCGCTCTCGATGGTGGCGGTGGCGAGGCGGCTGGCGACGGCGGTGGCCCAGGTGGCGAGGGAGCGGCCCCAGTCGCGGGTGGCCTCGGCGATGCCCGTCAGGCTCTTGCCCTCCTGGTCGGCTTCGGCCACGTCGTCGGCGAGGGCCTGGGCCTGCTTGGCGAGCCAGGCGGTGAGCAGCGGGGCGATCGTGGGCCAGACGGCGGCGGGGGTGCCGGTCGACCCGAGGGCAGCGTGGAACTCGGTCGCGGCGGTGGTGGCGGCCTGTTCGATGAGCGGCTGGAGGGCCTGGGCGGCCTCTTGCTGCCATGTGGCGATGTCGATCACCTGGTCGACGGGCAGGTCCTTGACGCCGGTGTGGGCGGTGGTGGTGCCTCGATCGTCCCAGTGCCGGGTGCCCTTGCGGTGGCGGGGGGAGTGAAGCCGGGCGACGGTGCGTTCCGTCCAGCGGGTGGTGAGCGTCTGGAGGGCGTCGTCCAGGCGGCCTCGGAGGGAGTCGGCCGCGGTCTCGTCCAGGGCGAGGTCGGAGGCGGGTTTCAGGGTCTTGCCCGTGGCCGGCGCCGGGGGCGGTGTCGTGGTGTCGAGGGCCGGGGCATCTGCCGTGCGGGCGGGCAGGGCGGTGCGGCCGGAGGCCAGCCACAGGGCCCGGGTCTCGGGGGTGTCATCGATCTCGTCGGCGTATCCGGCGAGTTCGGCGTAGGAGCGGATCGAGCGGACGCCGGCGGCGACTTCCTCGCGGGCTTCGGACAGGCGTTTGGTGCGGGGTTCGCGCAGCACGTCGATGTCGGAGGTGTCGAAGTAGACCTCGGCGTCTTCTCCGGCGTCGTCCTGGAAGGCGTCGGCGATCAGCCGCAGGTGCGGCGGCATGGTGATCTCCCAGAACGTGGTCTTCTCGGCCCGGGCGTTGTCGAACGTCCTGCCCGACGCGTTGCCGAGCTGGGACTCCGGAACGCCGAACGCGGCGAGCAGCTCGATCTTGGACAGGGCGGCGACGGTCTCGTAGGCCATGTCCCGGGGTGTGACGGAGGTGTCGGTGACGGTGACGTTGCCGCCGTTCAGCACTGTCCAGGAGCCGGCCGCGGACGGCCCGGTGCCGAACCTGGCGCGCAGCAGGCGCAGTTCGTCGTCGTCCATGTCGCCGTCGATGCCGATCACGCCGCCGGGCCTGGCGTCGTTGTTGACGAACGACAGGTTGTAGTGGCGGGTGAAGAAGTCGAGGTCGGCGCTCAGGCCGGCGGCTTCCAGCGGGGTGATGCCGGAGTAGGGGTCGAGCGGGTGGGGGGTTCGGATCCACCGCACACGTTCCACGTCGAGGTGGCGCAGCTCGCCGGTGATCGTGACGGTCTCGAAGTGCGAGATCAGGTCGCTGCCGGTGGACGGCACCGGCCGGGTCCGGCCCGGCGGCAGCAGGTCGATCCGCAGCAGATCGCCTCCGCGCGAGAACGTCGGCTCGAGGAACACCCCGCGCTTGGACAGCAGAAGCTGCATGCTGACCCGCTTCTTGAACGTCCACGCGCCCTCGGCCGGGTTGGACCGGATGTTCATCGCGCGGTAGAGCGGGTGCGCGTCGTGGGGAGGCAGCGGCTCGTCGGAGGTACCGCTGCGCGGGCGGACCCGTAGCGGCCGGTCGGCGGCGTGGTTGGAGATCGTGTCGACGGCCTTGTAGATCCACACCGCCCGTTCCATGCCGTCGCGCACCGCCCGTTCGACGGACCACGGGCGGGCCCGGTCCACGCCTGCGGGCGTCCAGCCGAGGGTGTAGTCCGCAGTGGACTTCGTGGCCGGCGCGGGGCGGCGCAGGGTGGGGAACCAGCGGCGGGGCATCCGTTCTCCTACTGCTGCTCGTTGTGGTGGCCGAGGACGGCGGCGGCCGAGAGCGCGAGCAGGCTGGTGCAGGCGAGGCCGAGGCGCGGGTCGGTGGTGTAGGCGGCCACGTTGAGGCCGATGGTGCCGAGTGCGAGTAAGACGACGGCGACGATGTCGCGCACCCGGCGTGCGGTCAGGTGCGCGACGTCGTCGGTCAGGTGGGGCTGGTGCCTGCTGGGTACGGTCACGGCAGGCAGGCTAGGCACTTCGGTGCCTAGCGTCCCGGCGGCTGCTCCCGCTTCCGGTTACCGGCGTCCCCTGGGTCCGGCTTTCGGAAGTTCTCGGCCGCGGCGACCTGGTGACGGTACTCGGGAGCGGGACGGCGCTTGCGGGTACCGATGGGCCCTCCGTGCAGCATCGGGTCGGAGCCGGCGCACGGCTCTTCGCAGACCTCGTCGTAGGGCCTGCGGCAGCGGATGCACATCACGTCTGCGGAACGGATCTTGGTTGTGGCCGGGACGCGGTAGACGCCGCGGCGGCGTGCGTAGGCTGCGCCTTGCGTGTCCACGGGGACGTACGCGGCGATGACCCACTCGTGGAGGTCGGTGTTGCTGTCGTCGGTCGTCGTGCTGTCAGTGTTCAAGCTGCACTCCCCTCGCCGGCAGGCGCCCGTGTGGGTGGGCGCCGGCGGCAGCAGCGGTTGTTCGTCTCTGCGCGGGGCCCGTGGTGCCGGTGGTCCCCGTCTTGTTGGTCAGGCGCGGCGCTCTGTGCGCCCGTACGGCCTTCGGGCGGTACCCGAAGGGGCGTTGTTCTCAGTACTGGTAGACGGGTATGCCGTTTTCCAGCTGGGCGGCTTGGGCCTGGTGCACCTGTCGGCCGAGGACCGTGTGCGCCGGCGTCGTGCCTTCGGCTCGGGGCAGGACGGTCGCCCCGTGGGCGGTCTCGCGCGAGATCGGGTTTGCGCTCCCCCCCGTTTCGCCGACGGTGCTCCCCCAAGCACCTGGACGGCGTACGGCAGCGCGTCGTTCCGTGATCCGGTTTGCGTGCTGATGGCGAGTCAGCACGGCTGGTGTGCGCAAGTTTCCCCTCCATTCCGAGAGTTACGGATTGGGGATCTCCCCCCTACTCGACCGTAGATGGTGTGCGGCCGATGCGGAATCTGCCCACTGCACAGGAGGCGTATCACCGCTGCACAGCGAACACCGACAGTAGCGCATATCACTTAGCGTAGTCGACGCAAGAGTGGGGCCGTCAACGCGACAGCGGCAGGGGGATGTTGAACTCACCGGCGATCGCCAGCACGACGTCGTACGCGTCGGCGGACTGGCCGAGCAGGTCCCGCTGAAGGAACCGGGAAGCGATGCGCAGCCGCTTGCGGACGGTCTGCGCGTGGATCCCGAGGGCGCCGGCCATGCGGGCCGTGTCACCGTCGGCCAGCACCCACGCCTTCAGGGTGTCGACCAGCTCCTCCGTCAGGACCTGGAGGAAGTCCTGCCCCCAGGCCTGCGCTTCGGGGTGGGCCAGATAGTCCTGCAGGTCCGCCGGTCCAGCGTGCATCCCCTCATCGACGTGCTCGTCCAGGAACAGCGCCTCCAACGCGGCCGCCACCACCGCCCGGTCGCGGAGGGCTTCGAGATCGACCCCCAGGATGGTCGCTGCGGCCCGCACGCGGTTCGCGACGGTGTTGCGGTGGACACCGGTGAGCTCGGCAGCCGCTCTCACCGACGACTGGAGCGTGAGCGTGAGCGCCTGGAGCAGCATGTCTCGATCCGCTTGATCCTGTCGGAGCAACGGGTGCAGTACGGCCGTGGCCCAGCCCGGGTACAGCCGGTTGAGCAGTTCCGGCAGCCTCCCCTGCGAGCTGTAGTACGCGGTCCGGGTGCGGTCGATCCGGGCCCGGGCAAGGGCCCTCAGGGCATGCCGGTGGGACTGGTCGGTCTCGGCGATCAGCCGGAGCCCGCTGGCCCCGAGGTACCGGTCGGGGCGTAGCGCGACCAGGCGGCGCAGCGCCGTGTCCATCTCGTCGTCGGTGTCCGTGACAGTGCACGGCTGCGGGGCGACGACGACCAGGTGCTCCTCGTAGATGGGGCACTGCACGACCAGGGAGAGCCTGTCGACGGCTCGCCGGCACTCGTCGTACAGGCGGTCTCGCTCGCTTGGCGGGGCCTCCAGGATGTAGACCCGGGCGGCCGCCGCGTCAAGCAGGCCCGGGTAGACCGGGGCTGCCGTACGGCGGGCCTTGAGAACCTCGCCCGTCATCAGCAACTCCAGGATGGCGACGCGCAGTGCCCTCTCTGCCGCCTGCTGGTTCTGGATCGCTGCGCCGGCGTCTTCGACCGCGAGGTGGAGGGAGAGCAGGTCAGCGGTGCGGTTTGTGACCTGGGTGAGGAGGTGACGGTCGAAGGGCGGCTCCCTGACGACGGCCAGGACGGCGCGCGGGCGGGTGCTGCCGACGGCAACGAGGCGCACCTCGGCGCCGTCGCTCTCGAGGGCTGCCGACTCAATGCGGCCGGCCGCGATCTCCTGGATCTTGTCGGCGACCGGGGCGAGCTTGCCCGCCGAGCGCTGCGGAGCCATGGCGACAACAGCTCCGTCCCGTCCGATCAGCACGACCCGGCCGCCGGTCTCGGTGGCCAGCCACCGCACGATGCGGCCCGAGCGGCGGACGTCCGGCGCGGGACGGGCCTGCCCGAGCAGCCAGTCGCGCCACTCGGCGCCGTGGCGCAGGTCGATCACGCACTCACGGGTCACCGCATCCGCGAGATCGGCCCACGAGGTTGTGGCGGGCAGGGTGAGCAGCGGCACGCGCAAGTGCCGAAGGGCGTCGGCGAGTCCCGCGGGTACGCGGCCGGCGGTGGAGACGACGACCAGAGCGGCAACGCCGGCTTCGGCGGTGCGGCTCACGAGTTCTTCGAAACCAGGGTCGGTCGGGGCCCAGTGATCCAGGTCTGCGATGGCGAGGGTCGTCGAGAGGTCGCCGCATGCCCGAGGACGGTCCCCGGGGCGGACGGGCCGCACGGAGGTGATGTTGCGGGCCAATGCGTGTGGCGGCGTGTCCGGGAATTCCGTCAATCCGAATTCGAGCATCCCGGTGAGACGCTTTAGCGATGGCATGGTCCCCCCTCTTAATGGATTATCGCGCGCTCAACCGACAGAACGCGGACATGCCAAAACTGGCGACTACCCCCACCAGTTCTGGCTGACCGCGTTCCGGAAGACTTGCCATCAAAGCCCGGCCCATGTCCCATGTCAACGGGAATAGTTGGACTGTGCATTACCGTCGGATTGGCATCCAATTCGCCTCCCGTAGACCAGGCATTTGCTGCTTGTTCGTCAGGCAATCACCCGGACACGGCGGCGACCGACTTGCGGCTCGTAGGGGGCGAGCAACACCGCCTCGGCACGGTCGGGCGAGCTGACCCCACGTCGCCGCATCGACCTCTTGGACTCGATGACGGTCCGTCCGCCCGAGTTGGTTTCCAGCTTCGGGGCGGACATCTGGGCCTGGGTGCGGCGGTCGATGCGCAGCCGCAGCGAGCCCTGCCCGTGGGGGGACAGCAGCGATCGCATCGCCAGCCACATCTCGTCCCGCTTGTTGGAGGGACGCAGCGTGGCGGCTTCGTCGTCCCGGCCCGTGCTCTCGCTGGCGAGCACGGTGACGATCTCCGCGCAGTGGAGGCCTTCGCGCCGCCAGGCTTCCAGCAGGCCGGCGACACCCCAGCCGATGCCGACTCCGTCGATCTTGACGCGTACGGGGGCGGTGCTGCCGAGCGCGGCGGCGAGGTCCTGGGCGGCCTTGATCTCCCGCAGCACGACTCCGGCGACGACCACGGCGTCCGCGTTGTCCTGGCCGGCGGTGGCGTGGCGCAGCTCGACCAGGTCGCCGACGGACCGGGCGATGGCGAACTCGTCGCCTCCGTCGGCGGCGACGTCGACGCCGAGCCTGACCCAGGCGCCTCGCCGCACCCGGTGGGCGCTGGTCTCGCCGTCCAGGCCGAGGGCGTTGAGGGCGACGTAGTCCGGGCCGTCCGGTTCGGGGTTGTCGCTGGCGCGCTCGACCCAGGAGGAGGGGATGGCGCGGGCCTGGCCCCCGCGGGGGAACCTCGCGTGCACCTTCGCCTGGACGAAGGGCGCGTCCTCGCCGTGGTCGCGGATGGCCTCTTCCACCCACTGGGGGTCCACGAGGTGGGTGGCGAGCAGGTGGGCGGGGGCCTGGGGCGGGCAGGCACGGCAGCGCCGGGTGCGTTCACCGGACAACAGCGGGGTGTCGTGGACGCTGATCGGCAGCACGCGCACGGCGGGGTCGGCGCAGGTCTGCTCGAACCAGCTGCCTTCGTCGTCGGTGGGCGGGTTGCCGATCAGCAGGGCACGGGTGTGCTCGCCGGTGAGCAGGCCGCGCATCGCGGCGCCGATGATCCGGCCGATGCCGCCGGCCTCGTCCACGATGACCATCAGGCGGGGGGCGTGGATGCCCTGGACGGCGGACTCGTCGTGCGGCGGGGCGCTGAAGCCGTAGGCGACCACGGTGTCCGAGCCGTGGCGGTCGGGCATCTTCCACTGGGCGACGCCGACTTCGCCGGGCAGGCCCGCGCGGGCGACGATCTGGCGGATGTGGGGCCACATCTGGCGCTGGACCTGGCGGGCCCGGGTGGCGGTGGTGACCGTGAGGGCGGTGCCGGGCGGGTGGACGACGGAGGACCAGACGGCGGCGCGGGCGGCGATGTGGGTCTTGCCGGAGCCGAAGCAGCTCGGGACGGCGACGCGGCGGTTGTCGACCAGGGCCTCCAGGATGTCCCGCTGGCGGCTCCACTGGGATTCGCCGAGCACGTCCTCGACGAAGCCGACCGGGTCGTCGGCCCACAGGGCGTAGGGGGTTCCGGCCTCGGCGTCGGCCGCTGCGAGGACCTGCGCCCAGTCGCCGGTGTCGAGGGTGGCGTAGAAGCGCCGGCGGACGGCGGGTGCCGAGGCGGAGAGGTCCGCGTAGAGGCGGCGGCCGAGCCTGCCGGGGCGGGGCGCGGGCACCGCGGGCAGCGGCTTGGTCACGTGGCCCTCCTGGTCATGTCGGTCGGCAGGCCACGGTGCCGGACCTGCGGTCGGGTGTCGCGCCGAGCGTTACCCAGTAAATTTACCTTGCTCTTTTTTATAGACCTGTGTCAACTTTTCTGCGAGGCTGGTACCGCCAGCCGGGGACCGCGAACCCCCGGCCCCAACCTCAAGGAGACCAACCATGGCCCGCATCACCGCCCGGCACGCGGCAGTCGCCTTCGCCCTCACCACCGCCTTCACCACCGGCATGGTCATCAGCACCCACCCGACCACCGCCCCGGCCAACCAGGCGGCCGTGACCCTCAGCCCCGCCCCCGCCCCGACCGCCCCCGCCGTGGCCCCGCAGACCGCCCTCTCCCCGGCGCCCGTCTGCCCCGCCCCCGCCGACTCCCCGAGCCCGGCCCCCATCACCCTGCCCGAGACGCCCGCCACGGTCACCGTCACCGCCCCGGCGGTCACGATCACCGAGCCCGCCCCGACCGTCACCGTGACCGTCACCGCCACGCAGGTCGTGACCGCCCCGACGGTCTCGGCCCCTTCCCCGACCCCGACCGCCGTCACCACCCTGCTCCCGACCTCGGCCCCCTCCCCGGCCCCGAGCACCCCGTACGGCCCTCAGCCGAGTCACTGACCTGACGCCGGGGCTCCTCTGCCCGAGGAGCCCCGGCCCGGCAGGGACAACACCCAGCCCTGCGCGGTCTTCGACGCCACCACCCCGAGCTGGCGCCGTGCCCGCTGCACCGTGCGCGGGGCGAGCCCGACAGCTGCCGCAGCCGCCAGCACGTCCCGGGCCGGTGCCGGGCCGGCCGCCAGCATGCGGGCCAGGAGCCTGTAGGCGCTGGTGCTCGCCGGGCGCCGCCGCGACAGGTCCGCACCGGTCATCGCCTCATCGCGGCCGCGCGCGGAGCGGCTGCTCCACGCGACGGGCCGGGCCCGGCCCGCCTGGTGGAACTGCAAGCCGCCCATGACCGCCCACCCGCTGCTGGCCACCGGCACCAGCGCCATCGCCCCCTCCACCCCATGGACAGCCATGTGCACCGCGGCCACGTACGAGGACTGCGCCGCCTCCATCGCCCTGCGCGTGGACGACCAGCCCGCGCGCTTCGAGGCGTCGCGGACCGCCAGGACGGCCGTGCCGACGCGCTGCGCGAGTTCCGCGAGCGCCCGCATGGCCTTCTCGACGGGCACCCGGTACGGGCAGACCGTCATGAGGTCCACCACCACGAGGTCGGGCCGGCGCTCGCGCAGGAGGTGCTCCATCTGGTCGGCGTCGCCGGGCAGGCGCAGGCCTCGCCGCCCACCACGGCCGCCCAGCACGGGGGCCACGTCGACCCGCTCGCTGCCCGGCCCGCAGGCCGCCAGGAGTTCCACCGCCCGGTCCGCTGTCTGCGGCGATGCGAGCACCAGCACGGTGCGCGCCGACTGGGGCTGCTGTCCGTCGGGCAGGGCCGCCCCCGTCGCCGCCCGCACCGCGATGTCCAAGGCCACCGCCAGGGTGCTGACGCCGTCCTCGCCGTCGATCAGGATCAGGCCCGCCGACGGCACGTACCCGGGCCAGATCCAGCCGGGGCCGTCATCGAACGCCGGCGGCGCGACCACCACGTACTCCGGGCCCAGCCGCAGCGCCGCCGCAATGTCCTGCGTCTCGCACCCGTCGGCCAGGCAGTCCAGCTCCACCCGCCCGTCCCCGGCCGCGAGTACCAGCAGGGAGCCCTGCCGGTCGTCGTGCGCGGGGCAGCGCGCCAGCCAGCCCCCATCGGTCGGCCGGACGTTTCCCCAACGGCGCAGCGCTGCCAGCACCGTCTCGTACTCCTGTGCCACGCGCCCTTCCTCCGTCGTTCTGTTCTCGACCGGCCTGCCGGACTTGCAGGCCGGTTCGTTCCCCTACCGTCAAGACTCGTGACGGCGCGAAGGGTTGCTCTCGGGCGACCGCGCGATGCAGGTGGCCGCGTGCGGCAGGTGCAGCCGCTCGTATGGCAGCAGCGGCAGGTCCGCTGTCGGTCTTCGCGAGCGGATGGTGCCGGTGCCGTCGCGGTAGATCGCGGTGTTGCCCAGCGCGCTCGGGCCCTGGTCGACGGCCAGCCGCGCGCCGGCGGCGGTGATGGTCCAGTGCACGGACGTACCGCACCGGCGGCACCG
Source organism: Kitasatospora sp. SC0581 (assembly GCF_048159585.1). Taxonomy (NCBI): domain Bacteria; kingdom Bacillati; phylum Actinomycetota; class Actinomycetes; order Kitasatosporales; family Streptomycetaceae; genus Kitasatospora; species Kitasatospora sp. SC0581. The sequence goes on from NZ_JBLRWA010000022.1 coordinate 11,242, forward strand.
GGCGAGGCCTCGCGTCGGCAGCATGCTCACGCCTCTTCGGCTGACGCGGTGTCGCCGACGAGGAGGGCCGCCACCGCCCGCCAGCCGAACAGGGCGACAGCGTGGGCCTGGCCGTGGCCGGCGATCGCCTCCAGCACTTGCAGCGGGTCGGGATCAGCCGCGCGGCCTCCGGGCAGCGCGGCCATGAGCGGCCGCTGCCCCGGCATCGGTGCCGCACGGGCAGTCCGGGCGCCACCACCCGGCACGTCGGGCAGCAGCGTCAGCGGCCGGTCGGCGGCGGGCTCGGCGTCCTGGTCGCGCGCGATCGCGGTCTCGATCGAGGCGAACCGGTCCGCGACGCTCACGTGCGCCGCGGGGGCCGGCTTCCGGCGTGCCGTCCGACGGCCGGGCCGGGCCGGGCGGTCCGGCGCCGGAAGTCCGGGCTGCTCCCGCTGCTCGCGCACCCACTTGCGCCACAGGGCCTGCCAGTCCGCGCCGAGGGTGGCGCGGCCCCGGTGCCAGTCCGTGAACGCCGCCGTCACGGCCGCCAGCCCGGCCGGGCCGCCGAGGCGGTCCAGGTGCCCGTCGGCCGCCGCCCACGCCAGAGCCTCGGCGTCCGGCCGGAAGCCATCGGGCAGGGGGAGGCGGCGTGCCGCCGGCCCCCACCCACCTGCACCTTCCCCACCCACACCAGCCCCCTCCCTGCGGGAGGGGCGGGGAGGGGCCGGGCGCGTACGAGGACGCGGGGCGTCCCCCGGGGACGCGGGCGGCTGGCCTGCGTACTCCTCTCCGGGCGGGGCACAATTTGGCCCCTGGTCGTCAGCGGAATCGTCGCCGTTCGACGGCGGGTTGCGCTGCTGGCGCTTCTTCTCCGCCGCGCGCCGGCGCCGTTCCTGGACCTGGCGGCGGCTCGGGTTGGCGTCCAGGTAGCCGTGCATCACGTAGTCGCCGCGCCGGGGCTGAGGGCAGCGCGCGCACGCGTGCCCGGCCTCGTGCCACAGCCCGGAGGCGAGCAGTTTGGCGATCTGGGTGTTGGTGCCGTTCTTCACCGCGACCGCTCCGGGGATCACCCCGTCGGTCAGGTGGGCGCTGGCGTAGGCGCCGCAGCGCACCCACAGCCCGGTGGCCGCGTTGCCTGCCGCGAGGATCTTGGGGTGGTCGTCCGTACTGTCGCCGACGGCGAACCAGGGCATGCCGGTGGTCTCCTACCAAGGTGTGGGGTGCCGGGTCCGCAGGCCGGCACGGCGATCAGGGCGAGGCGCCGGCGCTCAGGCGGCGGTGTCGGTGGCCGGGGCATCAAGGCCCAGGAGAACGCGCAGCTTCGCGGTCGGCACGAGCACGCGACGGCCGACCGTGATCGTCGGGATGTCGCCGCGCCGGGCGGCGTTGTAGCTGGCAGCGCGCTCAAGGCCGAAGATGCGGCCGGCCTCGGGCACGGTCATCGTCGGCTGGACCTGCGGGTCAGGAAGGGCGGGAACGGGGCTCGTCGTCATGCCCGCACTGTGGTCTGCGCCGGGCCCTACCGTCCCGCCGTCCACGGCCGGTGCGGGCAGTTCTCGTATGTGCCGCACCGGCTGCGCCGGTACACCGAAGGCCACATCCGTGCAGGTCAGCGCTCATGCGAGCCGCGAATGGCGGCCTTTCCGGGGGATTCCATACCGCTCGGGCCGACCGTCTTCGACCACCCGATACCAGGGCAACGACCGCACGACGGCGGCATCCCGGCTTCCTCCTCGTCTACCCCGGTCCACGCCCGTCCATGTCGGCGGCCACGCGGCTGACCCTGTCCAGCCTCGGCGCGACCCAACGCCGCCGTGGGCCGTACGGTCACGGCCAACTCCCCACCGCCACACCGGTCTGTGCCCTGACCAGCACGGTTTTGGTGACTGTGGGCATGCCGCGACCGTCGCCCCAACCAACGGGGCCTGAGGGCCGATTGAGAGAGATGAGCGAGCGCGAGAAGAACGACACTCCCGGGTCGGTGTACCGCCGCTGCACCTGCCGCGAGCCCGTCCTGGACGAGAACAGGCAGCCCGTCCTGGACGCCGGCGGAAAGCCGAAGATGCGCGAACTCGGCGCCCGCTGCCCGAAGCTGAAAGGCAAGAAGGCCCACGGCACGTGGTGGTACTACCTCAAGCTCAAGCCCGGCCCCGACGGCAAGCCGAACCGGGACCGCAAGGGCGGCTACCCGGACAAGGACGCCGCCGTGGCCGCCCTGAACAAGGTCATTGCGAAGGTTGACCGCGGCGAGGTGATCGACCATCGCACCACCGTGGCGCAGTACCTGACGAAGTGGCTGAATGACCGCAGGACCCTGGAGCCGACGACCGTCAGCTCCTATGAGAGCCACATCCGGATCTACCTGATCCCCGCGCTCGGCCACATCAAGCTGGAGGACCTGACCGCCGAGCCGATCACCGACATGGTCGACGCGATCCAGGCCCGCAACGTCATCATCGCCTACGAGCTGGCGCTGATCGCCAAGGCCCGCGCCGAGTACGCGGAGTGGAAGGCCTTGTACGGGCGCAAGCCGGGCCGCCCGAAGAGGAACGCCCCGCCTCCGCCGGTGCCCGCGCCGGAGATACCCAAGCGCGAGCCCCACGCCCAGATGCGCATCGTCGCCCCGGCGACCATGCAGCGCATCCGCGCCACCCTGCGCTCCGCCCTCACGGCGGCGGTCAAGAAGGGCCAGGTCAGCCGGAACTGGGCGAGCCTGGTCGACCTGCCCTCCGGCAAGCGGCCGAAGGCGCTGCTGTGGACGCCGGAGCGCGTCGAGGAGTGGCGACGCACAGGCGAGAAGCCGTCGAAGGTGATGGTGTGGACCCCGGAGCAGGCCGGGATGTTCCTCGACGGCATCGAGCACGACTGGCTGCGCGCGTTCTGGCACCTGGCGATCTTCCGAGGGCTGCGCCGAGGCGAGGGCGCCGGCTTCGAGTGGCCGAAGGCCAACCTCGAGGCGGCGGTCATCACCGTCGACTGGCAGGTGGTCACGGTCAAGGGCAAGCCCCTCGGGAAGAAGCCGAAGGCCGACAGCGAGCGCACGCTCGCCCTCGACAGCCACACCCTCCAGGAACTGCGGGACCACCGCGACCGCATGGCCGAGGCCCGCCGCGACGCGGCCGAGGCCGGACGGCCGTGGCCCGTGACCGTCAACGTGTTCGTCCGAGAGGACGGCACCGAGATCAACCCGGACTACCTGACCGACCGGTTCGAGCTGCTGTGCACCAAGCTGGGCCTGCCGCCCGTACGCCTGCACGACCTGCGGCACCTCGCGGCGACCCTGCTGCTCGGCGCCGGCGCGGACCTCAAGGTCGTGCAGGAGGTACTCGGCCACGCCACGTACGTGCTGACCGCCGACACCTACACCTCCGTCCTGCCGTCCCTGGACCGCGAGAGCGCCGAGAAGGCCGCCGCCCTTGTCCCGGTGAAATCCCGAAGCAGCACCAGCGCCCCGCTGGTGTACCTGCTTGTGCTCGGCGGGATCGAGGTCGCCATGACCAACGCCGAGGACGCGCAGGCCATCGTGGACCTGTGGAACGAGCTCCTGGTCCACGGCTACCCCGGACTGAGGGAACGCCCTGCGACGATGCCGAAGAAGCGCACCCGCTGGTCCGGCCGGGGAGTGCTCTGGGAACGCCAGCCTCGGCACCAACACCTGCACTCCGCCGTAGCCGGCGTCGACCGGCACACCGGCTCGGTGATCTACCAACTGCCGCTCATCGGGCAGCCCTGCTTCGAGTTCGAACGCGACCTGTACACCGACCAGGCCGCCGTCAGCTCCGTACAGCTACGTCACGGCCTGCGAGGCACCATCGAAGTCGTGGCCTGCGGCACGGACGAGAAGGCGGTCAAGACCGCCTTCGAGCAGGCCCTGGAGCAGGCCGGACAGCTACGGCCCGCCAGCGCTCCCGAGGCCGACGACGACCACCCTCTGGGGTAAGTCGTCGTGGCACCCAGCCGACGGCCCGGAACGCCGACCGCCGGGTGACACTGCCCGTCCCACCATCCCCGGCTGCCCGACGTACCGAACGAGCCACCGGGGATGGTGCGTTCACCGGTCGCCGTATGTCTGCGCCTGGGTGCGCCACATCGCCGCGTAGCCGCCGTCGGCCGCGAGCAGCGTCTCGTGGGTGCCTTCCTCCGTGATGGTGCCCTTGTTCAGGACGATGATCCGGTCGGCGGTGCGGGTGGAGCCGAGCCGGTGGGTGATCAGGATGACGGTACGTCCCTTGGCCAGGCGCCGGATCCGCTCGTACATCGCCTCCTCGGCGAGCGGGTCGAGGGCGGAGGTCGGTTCGTCGCAGACCAGCACGGGGGCGTCGGCACGCAGGAACGCGCGGGCGGCGGCGAGGCGCTGCCACTGGCCGGGGGACAGGTCCCTCCCGGACCAGTAGGAGGGGGCGAGGTTGGTGTCCAGGCCGTCCGGGAGGCCGGCGAGTACTTCGTCCGCGCCGGCCTGCGCGGCGGCGGCGAGGATCGCGTCGTCGTCGTGGTCGGTGCCGAGGGTGATGTTCTGGCGGGCGTCGGTCTGCCACCGGGCGATGTCCTGGGGCAGGATCGCCAGCCGGGCCCAGATCTGCTCCGGTGGCGCGGCGGCCAGGTCCACGCCGTCCCAGGTGACGGCGCCCTCGGCCGGGTGGTAGAGCCCCACCAGCACCTTCGCCAGGGTGGACTTGCCCGACCCGTTGGCGCCCACGATCGCCAGCACCTCGCCCTGGCGGACCGTCACGCTCACGTCGCGCAGCGCCGGAGTCGCGGCGCCGTTGTAGGAGAAGGTGACATTTTCGGCGCGGATCACCTGCGGGTCGAGCGGCACGTCGACCGGTTCCAGGAGGGGGCGGGCCCTCTCCTCGGCGTCGTGGATGAAGTCCTCCCAGTCCCCGAGATACAGGCCCACCCTGTAGGTGGTGTTGAGGCCGGCGACCAGGCTGGCCAGCAGGATTCGGCTGGTCTGGACGGCGACGACCGCGGTCCCGGCGGCGGCGAGCGGGACCTGGCCGGCGACCACCAGCCACAGCAGCGTCCCGTACACCAGGAGCATCGCGCCGCCGGCGAGTGCGTCGCCGGTGAGCTGGTAGCGGGCGGTGGTGGCGCCCATGCGGCGGGCGTGCTGGTCGAGCCGGTCCACGAGCGTCCCGAACTCGCGCAGCAGCCACGGGCGCATGGTGTTGGCGCGCACGTCGAGCGCGGTCGGCCGCCCGGCGGTGTGGTACATCAGCGTGTGCCGAAGGCGCCGGTCGGCCAGGGTGTGCCGCTCGGCCAGGTGCTCGGCGCGGGCGGCGCGCACCGCGGCCGCGCCACGGGGCAGGACCGCCAGGAGCAGCAGCGGGACGAGCAGCGGGTGGAGGGCGGCGAGGATGCCGACGGCGGCGAGCAGCCCGAGCAGGCCGGCGGCGGTGGCGGCGATCGAGTCGACCATCAGCCGGGTGTCCTTGCTGGCCCTGTTCGCGGCTTCGGCGTGGTTGCACCAGTCGGGGTCGTCGTAGGCCGCGAGCGGGACGCGGGTGGCGGCGTCCAGGTAGCGCATCTCGGCCAGGCCGTCCACGCGGGGCCCGATCCGGGCGGTGACGGCGGTGGTGCCCGCGGCCGCGAGCGAGCGGGCGATGCCGACGGCGGCGATCAGCACGAGGGCCGGGGCGGCGCCTCGCAGCCGCTCGTCCAGCGCGCCGGTGGTGAACAGCGGGATCAGGGCGCCCCGGGTGGCGTAGAGCGTGGTCGCGGTGAGGATCCCGCCGAGGAGCAGCAAGGCGGCCAGAAGCTTGACCGCGCGCCGGTCGGCCTGCCACGCGAGCCGGATCACGATGGCGCACAGGTGCGGCAGGCGCCGCAGGACGGTGGCGAGGCCGTCGGTGCCGGCGCTGTCGTGCCGCTCGGCGGCGACGCTGTACTGCGGGAGCGCCTGGTCGGCGAGGTCGGGACGGCGCGTACGGAACAGAGAGCGTCGCTGGCCGGGGCCGGCCTCGGGCTGTCGGGTGGTCGTCATGCCGGGGCCAACGATTCACCCGAACGGGTGTAACGGGTCTGCGGGGTGGCGAATTCTCAAGCGGTCGGGCCGACTTGGAGGACCGGCAGGTAGTGCCACACCCGGTCGGCCGGTTCCTGGCCGATGATCTCGCCGTGCGCCTCGGTCCAGGCGTGGGCGCCGCGGGGCAGGAACGTGGCGCCGAGGACCCAGCGCACCCGGCGGCCGGTGAGCACGCCGGTCAGGAACGCGGCCAGCGACTCCTCCAGGCAGGCCACCCGGCCCGGCCACCAGCGCGCCGCCCGCCGCACCGCGTGGTGCGCGGCCTGCGCCTGCGCGACGGTGGCCGGGCGAGCCGGCAGCGTGGCGGTGCGGCGGGCGGCGGCGACGCCGTACCGGATCGGCAGGCGCAGCAGCACCAGCGCGGCCGCCAGTGCCACCGGCGCGGCCAGGCGCAGGCCCAGGCCGGTGGGGACGGGGGCGGCGAAGTGCACCGTCGGCTCGGCGTCGTCCGCCTCGGCGGGCCGGTCGGCCGGGGTGAGGAGGTCGGCCTTCCGGAGGGCGGCCAGCACGGCGGCGAGGTCGGCCCGGACGGTGTCGGGGTCCTGGCCACGCTGCTGCCAGTGCGCGGCGAGCTGGTCGATGGCCTGCTCGGCGGGCACCCCGCTGGTGACCGCCCGCCACAGGTCGGCGCCGACCGGGTCGAGGAAGCGCCACGTGCCGGCGCCTCGGCGGGTGTCCATCAGAGCGGTGCCCCAGGCACTGGTGCAGGAGTGGACCGCGCCGGTCGGCGTCACCACGTGATCTCCTCGTGTTCCTCGTTCGGTTCCCACCAGGTGTCCCGGCCGGTCGGGATGGTGGCGAGCCACAGCTCGGTGGCGATGAGGTAGTGCAGGCAGGCCAGCGCGGCCGGCTCCCCGCGCAGCGCGGCCTCCAGCGCCGTGCGGGCCGAGCGCGGGTCGATGAGTCCGGCCCCGGCCAGCAGAGAGGTGTTGAACAGCGCCCGGATGATCGGGGCGTTGGCGCGCATCCCGGTCGTGACGGTGCGGGTCATCGCGGTCTTGGTGCGGCGCCCCAGCAGGTAGCCGGGGACGCGACCGGTGAACGCGGCCCGCGCGAGCGGCTTGAAGTCGGACGGGACGCGCCGCTGCCAGCCGGGTACGCCGTGGCAGACGTCCACCACCTGGTTGTCCAGGTAGGGGGCGTGGATGGGCACCTGGAACAGCTGGCGGGCGATCTGGTCGTAGGTGGCGTGCTCCTCGCCCATCCGCTCCAGGAACAGCCGCTCATGCAGCTGCGCCGGGCCGGTCTCGGAACCGGGCGGCGGGGCGAGCAGGGCGGCGACCTGGGCGCGGCCGTCGCGGGTCAGCCACGCGGCGGCCGGCAGCGTTCCACACCAGGACAGCGACTCCCAGGGCGCGACGAGCTGGCTGCGGTCCAACGGCGCGCGGCCGCAGATCGTGTCGGCCAGCGCGTCGAGGGCACGGCCGTACGGGGTGCGCAGCGTCGTGTGGGCCTGGCGCAGCACGGCGGCCGTGGAACAGCGGCGTTCCCGGGCGAACGCGGCCAGACGGCGGCCGGCCTCGACGCGGCGGCCGGTGCGGTAGAGGTCGAGCACGGCCGTGGGGACGGCGTCCAGGACGTCGTCCCCACCGCGACCGGTCAGGTGCGCCCCGCTCTCCCAGGCGCGGACCGGGGCGAGCTGGGCGCCCTTGACGGCCAGCACGCCCACGCTGAGGGACGGGCTGTCGGTGACCGGCAGCAGGCCGGTGAGGCCGTCGAACTGGCGGACCTGCTCCGTGTCGCCGTGGACGATCCGGTGGGTGATGGCCGGGTAGTCCGCAGCGATCCGGCGGGCGTACACGCCGTCGTCCTCGTCCTGCATGTGGCGGTCGGTGTAGGTGACGGCCAGCAGGTCGGTGAACTGCGCGGCCAGCGCCGTCAGCGTGCTGGAGTCGATCCCGCCCGACAGGTCGGCAGACAGGCGGCCCGGGAGAAGCGCGCGGCGCTCGACCGCGACGGTCAGCCGCTCCTCCAGCAGCCCGGCGCCGGCCATGAAGTCCAACGGCCCCGCCGAGGGCAGCGGCTCGGTGCGCGGCGCCCGGCCGGGCTCCAGGACGAGCGCCTGGCCGGGCGGCACCCGGTTCACGCCGGTGAAGCAGCTGTGCTCGCCGAGCAGGTCGACGCCGCGCACGGCGAACGCGGCCAGCGCCCGGGCGAGGTCCGGTTCGCACTGCCGGTAGGCGGCCAGCGCGACCGCCGAGGTGGACCACAGCACGGTGCCGCCGTCCAGCAGCCAGTGCACCACCACCGTGGCGGCCCGGTCCCCGGCGAGGTAGACCCGCTCGCCGTCGCGGACCACGGCCAGGTAGCTGCCGGGCAGGCGGGCCGCGCGGTGCCAGCGGCCCGCGCCGGTCTGCGCCAGGGCCTCGCTGCGCTCGGCGTCGGCCGCCAGGCAGCAGCCGACCGTCACCAGCTCGGCCCGACCGTCCGGGGCGGCCTCGACGGAGGTCTCCCAGTCCTCGAAGCCGACGGCCCACACCGTCCCCAGCGCGCGGGTGACGGGGACCTCAGCTCCGCCGCGCGGTTTCCAGCCAACCTGTGCGGGGTCCTGCTGCCCGGTGTCGAAAGCCCCCGTCACGTACCGCATCACGGCCATGCTGTGCCCTCCCTCGGCTCGATGGGTATGCAGCAAGCGGGTGCCCGCAACCGCCGCATAGCGCGCGGCAGTTGCGGGCACCCGCCGTAGGTCTTACTGCCAGTACTGGGTGTCGTCGGCGCTGTTGGCGCCGGCGGAGCCGAGGGTGACCTCGACGACGGTGCCCAGCTCGTCCAGCGCCGGCGTCACGTACTCGGCGGTGTCCTTGATCACGATGTCCATCTCTGCCTCCGCAGGGGGATTCTCCACGTCCGGCTCGGTGGCCGGCTGAGGAAGAGACTGCCGCCAACTCGCCCATCCGAAAAGACGTTTGGTGTCACTCTGCTGTCATACGGTCTACTGGTTGTGATGTCGGGCGGTGTGGTGCTCTCATGGTCGAATGGCTGATCCAGGAGGGCGGCGCCTGCGGGTGGCCCGGGAGATGTACGGCTGGAGCGGCGCGGACCTGGCCAGTCGAATGAGAGATGCAGCGAATCGGCGCGATCGGCGCTCAGGATGCACGCGCCAGCTCATATCTGACTGGGAATTAGACAAGAAGCGCCCGACGTGGGAGTCCCAGATCCTGCTGGCGGACGCGTTCGACGTTCCCGAGGCTATGTTGGTGACGCACCCCTGGCCGAACTGGTTGCCCCACCCCGACGAGGAAGAGGGGAACATGTCGCTCAACCGACGGGACTTCATTGTCGTCACCGGGATGGCCGCCGCCCTGCCGGCGATCGCCGCGGCCCCGGTCTCCGCCACCGAACGCCCGCTGGTGGGCGCCGAGACCGTCCACTACCTGCGGACCGCTGCACTACCGCTGACCACCATGCCGACCGTCGAACGCCAGCACGTGGTCCCCCTCCTCGACTCCAGCCTCACCACCATCACCGGCCTGCTGGAGAACGCCCGCTACGACACCCGTACCGGTGTGGCGCTGAACCGGCTTGCCGGCCAACTCGCGCAGACCTGCGGTTGGACTCGCTTCGACATCGGAAACCAGGACCAGGCCGGCGCGCTGTGGAACCAGGCGCTCAAGCACGCCAAGGCCGCCGGCGACCGCGACATGATCAGCAGCATCGTCGCCGACTTCGCCTACCAGGGACTCTGGACCAACAACGCCGAGGAGTCCGTGCGCCTGCTCGAAGGCGCACTCGCCCGGCCCATGCACGCGACGGTGCGCTCACTCCTGCACCTGCGCAAGGCCCGCGCCCACGCGGCCCTCGGCGAAGCCGCGTCCTGCCGGCACCACCTGACCAAGTCCGAAGCCGAACTCGCCCGCACCAGCGCTGAGGCCCCTCCGAGCTGGGCAGCGTGGATGAGCGAAGCGGACATCGAGATCGACGGCGGCCGGTGCCTCATCGACCTCGGCGAACAGGCACCCGGCATGAAGCGCATCGACCGCGGGCTGTCCCTACTCACCAAGCCCCGTTCGAAGACATATGCCGTGTTCCAGACCTACCGTGCCGAGGCTCTGCTTCATCAAGGCCAGGTCGAGGAAGCCGCATCCGTACTGTCCAGCGCACTTGAGACAGCCCGGCAGATCGGTGCGAACAGGTGCATCGACCAGGTTGCTCAGATCAGCGACCGGCTTCACAACCACCGGTCAGTCGTCGGCGTCGACAAGCTATTGCTGAGTGTCAAGGCCGCCCGAACGGCAGCGTGAAGCAGTCGACCGAACTACCTGCGAGCCGCTGCCCCGTCGACCAAGGAGCCGACTGGGCATCGGCCCTTGCCAGACGCCGCCGACCTCCGCGCTGGCAACTCGGGCCGTGGTTCACCTATACCGGGAAGCTGCCGATGAACGCTTCGCGGCCTCCGGTCAGGTCGAGGGGCTGGGGGTCCACGTCGTAGTCGATCCACCACACGACGGGCACCTCCGGGGCGAGTTCGCGCACCACTTCGTAGATGACGGTCAGGGGCCCGGCGGGCGACCCGCGGTCCTCGAAGCCGAACGTGCCGTGGCGGAGGTTGAACGACAGTTCCGCTGGCCGGTCGGTCCCGGTGTCCGCCACGATCTCCAGGAAGCCTTCGTACGCGCTGCTCACCGTGGCGTCCGGCCAGAGCCTCAGGATGATCTCCTTCACCTGCTCGCCGGTGAAGGCCCACGGCCCGGCGTGCTCGCGGTCGGCGCTGACGTAGAAGCTGGATCCCACGGGGTGCTCTCGTTTCTCTCGGTGGTGCGGCCGGGCGCGGCCGGTCAGGGTTCGATACGGACGCGGCCGGTGACGCCCTGGGCCGTCATGAGGGACTGGAAGTAGGCGGAGGCCTTGGGGTCGTTCGTGATGAGTTCGAGGTGGGTGACCTTGTTGCGAGGATCGCGCAACGCAGACGCGTACTTCTCCAACTTCTTGGACTCCCCCTCCATCGTGCTCTCGTATACGAACTCGAAGACCCCGTCGGCGTTGTCCAGGCGGAACGGGGACTTGCAGCTGTTCTGCTGGCCGATGTACTTGGCGTCGATCGCGGCGCCGTCCTCCGGGCGGACACCGTCGGCGTCCATGCCCAGTTCCCGCCCGGTCGCCGGGTCTGTGACGTCGGTGTACAGCCGGTACTCCGTCGACCCGGCCACCCTGACCTGGTAGGCCCGCCTCGCGTTGATCTTCGGGTCCGCCTTCGCCGGCGGCGCCGGCGCGTGGGGGCCGTTGGCCTGGAAAGTCCTGTCGTCCTGCTCCATCTGCGTCATCCACGCCCGGATCGCCGCCTGCTGCTGAGGGGGCAGCAGCGGGAAGGGACTGGTCGGGTCGTGCGGTAGCGGCGGCATGCCGGGGGTGACGGTGAACGGCGGCGGCTTCGGCGTCGGCGCTGCCGCAGCATCGCCCGCCCCGGCCAGCACGACACCCGCCGCAGTGGCCGTGGCAAGGGCTCCTGCTCCGACCGGGATCAGGCCGGCTGCCGCGGTGTCGACCACCGCCGCCGCCTCGGCCAGCACGGCGAGCTCCGCGCTGCCCTCCACCGCCGCGGCCATCGCGACCGCCGCGGTGCCGGCCTCGGCCGCGATCGCGGCCTCTCCCCCGGCGGCCGCGACGTCGGAGCCGCCGAACGTGAAGACCGTCAGGGCGATGCCGACACCCGCGACGATGCCCGCCCCGATGGCCAGGTCCTCCAGGGTGTCCCGAAGGTCCTCGACCTCCTTCGCGTACGCCTCGCAGGCCTGCCCGAGCTTGAAGGCCGCGGTCGTGATGCTGTTCAGCAGCGGGCCCTGCGTGGCGCAGCCGTCGTGCATCCTCACCCAGTTCTGCGCGAAGGACGTGACGGCGCTGGAGGTGCTGGACCCGGTGACCCGCCGCACCCTCTCGTCGCCCTCGACGCCCAGTCGGCTGATCAGGCTGGCGAAGGCCTTCCAGCCCGCCGCAGCCTGCCGGAGCTTGCCGGGGTCGCCCTGCGGCCAGAACTCCCTGACGATGCTGTGGATGGCGCCGCTGTCGTTGTGGCCGACGGCGGAGTGGAGCTTGGCCTTCGCGATTTCCTCGTCGCACTCCGGGCTGGCGGACGCCGGGAGCTTCTGCGGGGCCATCATCTCGGCGGCCACGTCGGCATCAGCCGTGAGGTAGCCGGTCGCCATGGTGTACAGACCGTTGGCGGTGCCTCCCAGCTGGCCGACGGCTTGCGCCATCGCGTCGACGAGCTTCTGCGCAGCCGGGTCGTACTTGGCGGCGAACGCCTTGCCGGCGTCGTCGTCACCGGCCATGCCCGCGACCTCGTCCATGGAGAACACGAGGCTGCGATAGATCTGCCTGGCCGTGATCTGCAGGTCGCTGAACCCAGCGGCCGCGACGATCATCTCCGCCGGCTTGACGTGAAAGGTGGTCATCGGGCCCCCGATTGTCCGTCCTCGTTCACGCTACCAAGGCACCGCACCAGCAAGACGGTGCTCGACGATGTTCCCCCCATTGGACGAACTCAACCGGGAGGTCCACGGGGCGATCCCCCGTGGCAGCAGCAGCCACCAGGGCTTGGCTGGCGGTCTCGTCCTTGCAGCGGCCCGGGCCGATGACGGCGGAGACCGGGGTCGCCTTCATCGGCGGTCGTTGACCACGGCACCTGGGCAGCACCGGAAACACCCGGGGCCACGGACGAGCACGAGGGTGGGCAAATGCCGAGATTTACGGTTCTGGCCACGGCTGGCGGCGGCGCCCTCCACATGCACCTCCCCGATGGACGTCGGCGCTCAGTGCTCACGGAACGTGATCCTGCGCCTGCCGGCAGAGCCAGGTGGACGGCCACGTACGTGGGTGGAACGGGGCCCGAAGGGGGCACTTCGGGGGCACTATCCCCGCTTCGTCCCCGCTCGGGGATAAAAGGGATAAATTGGAGGCCAGGCAGAGCGCCGGCGCAGGCGGCGAGAAAGCTCCAAATACGAAAAGGGCCAGGTCAGTTGATATCTGACCTGGCTCTCTCGCTGGTGGGGCGCCAGGGGCTCGAACCCTGAACCTACGGATTAAAAGTCCGCAGCTCTGCCAATTGAGCTAGCGCCCCGCGGCCCTGGAACACCCGGGGTTCCGGGTGGGAGGACCACGGCGATCCTACCCGGTGGGGCCCAGGGCTCCGCCAGTGGATTGCGCGGGCGTGCCGGGGTTGTGGAGCGGGTCTTGAGGCGGTGTGTAGTGGGCGGCGCGGACCCGGCGGAGCCAGGCCTCGACGGGGCGCGGGTCGGGCGCGGCGGGCAGCACGCCGGGGCCGGCGAGGCGGTCGGCGGCGTCGGCCAGCAGGCCCTCCGCGAGGGTGGGGTGGTCGGCGATGCGTTCGCCCAGTTCGCGGATGCGTTCGGGGTCGGGCAGCCGGATCGGGTTGCGGCCGGTCTCGTGCAGGCGGACGGCCTGCCCGACCAGCCGGACCAGGTGCCGGGCGTGCTTGGCGGCCCGGCGGCGGGTGGCCGGGTCGGTCGTGTCGCGAGTCAGCAGCTTGCGGAACTGCTGGTCGGCGTAGCCGAGGTAGGCCTTCCGTACGGCCGGTGCGCTGAGGAAGGCCGTGCGCAGGCCGACCAGTTCGTCGCCGAGCGGGGTGCGGACCTCGTAGAGCCCGTCCGGCAGCCAGACCAGCTCGGAGGCGGTCGGGTTGCAGCCCAGCGCCAGCCGGCACCACTTGGCGGCCTCGTGCAGGGTGAGGTCCGGCGCGGTGGTCACCTGGGACTCGGCCGGGCGGTGCAGGCCGTGCAACTCCTCGGTGGGGGTGGCGAACAGGCCCAGCCGGTCGAGGTCGGAGCCGGCGTGGGCGAAGCCGTACGCGGTGGAGCCGACGATGCCGGAGAGCAGCACCGTGCCGGGGACGGACGGAGGGACGGGAGCAGCGGGAACGGCGGACATCGGCGGACTCCTCTCGTACGGACGGGCGGGCACCGCATCCTCGTCCGGGCATCCTCGCCGGAGCGGGCCGCGCCGGGCGAGCGAATTCCGCTCCGGCGCCGGCCCGGCCGCCGATACCGGGCCCCGAGGATCGCGGCCCCGCGGGCGGCCGCGGCGGGTGTCCCCGGCCGGGCCGCCGGGTAGCGTACGGGCCATGTCGACCACCCCGACCGATGAGGTCCTGATCGTCACCGGCGCGAGTCGCGGCATCGGTGCCGCCACCGCCCTGCTGGCCGCCCGCCGCGGCTACCGGGTCTGCGTCAACTACCGTACGGACGAGGCCAACGCGGCCGCCGTCGTGGAGAAGATCCGGGCCGACGGCGGCACCGCCCTCGCGGTCCGCGCCGATGTCAGCCGCACCGCCGAGGTGGAGCGGCTGTTCACCACCGTGGACGCCGAACTCGGCCCGCTCACCGGGCTGGTGAACAACGCCGGCACGCTGGAGAAGCAGTGCCGGCTGGAGGAGATCGACGAGGACCGGCTGAACCGGATCTGGGCCGCCAACATCACCGGCCCGTTCCTCTGCGCGGCCCAGGCCGTCCGCCGGATGTCCACCCGGCACGGCGGGCGCGGCGGCGCCATCGTCAACGTCGGCTCGGCGGCCTCCCGGATCGGCTCGCCGAACGAGTACGTCGACTACGCGGCCGCCAAGGGCGCGGTGGACTCGATGACCCGCGGCCTGGCCCTGGAGGTCGCCGCCGAGGGCATCCGGGTCAACACCGTGCGGCCGGGGCTGATCCACACCGGCATCCACGCGCTCGGCGGCGAGCCCGGCCGGGTCGACCGGGTCGCGCCCAACCTGCCGATGCGCCGCGGCGGGCAGCCGGAGGAGGTCGCCGAGGCGGTCCTCTTCCTGCTCTCCCCGGCGGCCTCGTACACCACGGGGGCGTTCCTGGAGGTCTCGGGCGGGCGCTGAACAGCCCGGTTCCGCACCGGAGGGGGCCGGTTTCGGCCAGCGTCGTCCCGCCACCGAGCGGCCCCCTCCGGTTTCCTTCCGCCCGTCCGCCCCCGCCCGTACGGTGGTGGCCATGACCGACGCCTTCATCGACATCCCCGGTGTGCGCAACTTCCGTGACGCGGGCGGGATCGGCGCCCTCCGCCGGGGCGTGCTGTACCGCTCCGGGTCCTTCCACACCCTCACCGAGGAGGGCGCCCGGCGGCTCAAGGCGCTCGGCCTGCGGACGGTGTTCGACCTGCGCAGCGCGTTCGAGCTGCGGACCTGGCCGGACCAGCGGCACGGCCTCGACCACGAGTCCCTCAACCTGCCGACCCTGCCCGCCGACCGCAAGGACGTCGACCGGCCCTGGCCCGAGGACCAGGCGGCCCTCTACCCCTTCATGGCCGAGACGGCCGGCCCCTCGCTGGCCGCCGTGGTCCGCCGCCTCGCCGCGCCGGACTCACTGGCCGCCGTCGTCCACTGCGCCGTCGGCAAGGACCGCACCGGCCTGACCATCGCCGTCCTCCAGTCCCTGCTGGGCGCCTCCGAGGCCGAGATCACCACCGACTTCCTGCGCTCCAACGTCGGCCTCGGCCTCGACAAGGGCCCCACCCCGTACGTCGACGAGACCGGCACCGAGCGGATCTCCCGCCCGGTCGACGCCGGGCACCTCGCCTCCTCGCTGGCCTGGATCCACGACCACCACGGCACCGTCCCCGACTACCTGCGCCACCACGGCACGACGGACGCCGAACTCGACGCCGTCCGCGCCAAGCTCTCGGACTGACCGGCCGTCAGCCCTCCCGGCGCTCGAAGCGCCACCACTGCGCCGGGGTGTCGGCGTCCTCCCGCTGGTGGACGTCGGCCTCCGGGGTGTCGCCCGCCGTCAGGGGCTTGCCGCTGATGAAGCTGGTCACCGTGTAGGTGCCCGGGGCGTCGACGTGGGCCTCCAGCAGCCACTCCTGGGCGCCGAAGGCGTTGGCCGACCACTGCTGGATCCGGACGCCGTCCTCCGTCGAGGCGCCGGCGACGTCCAGGCGCTTCCCGCTGCCGACGTTCTCGATGTGGAACAGCGCGCCGCCCGGGTGGACGGCGGTGAGCCGCCAGAGCCGGGCGTCGCTGCCGTCGTCCGCGCCGAGGACGATCCGGGCGCCGCTGCGCCGGGAGCCGTCGGCGACCCGCAGCAGCAGGCCGCTGCCGACGTTGCGGACGAGGTAGCTGCCGTCGGTGATCGCGGAGTCTGTCACGACCGCAGTCTGCCACCGGGCACCGACAGGCCGTCCCGCACCGCCGTACGGGCCGCCGTGCGGGCCGCCGGCCGAGGGCTCTCCGCAGGGGGCGCGGAGGAGTTTCCGCCGGACCGGCCCCGCCCCCTATGCTGCGGCGAATGTCCACCGAGCAGATACCGTCGCACCGTCAACAGCCCACCTTCTCCGAAGCCGTGGCCGCCCTGGAGGCCGTGGTCGCGGCCGGGGACGACGAGCGGTTCGGGCCCGCCCTCGGCCTGGTCGGCGGGCTGTTCGGCGCGGCCGCCCCGGCGGAGCGCGTGGCGGCCGGCCCCCGGCTGGCCGCGCTGCTGCCGGACGCCCCGTCCTTCCCCCGCGCGCACCTGGCCATGGTGGTGGGCGCCTGCGTGGAGCACGGCGCCGACCCGGTGGCCTGCTCCGGCCCGGTGCTGGCCGGTCTGCGCGGGGCGCTGACCGGCGCGCAGCTGCTGGTCCGGCGCTGGGTCTCCACCGGCGGCGGCCCGCTGCCCAGCGCGGAGGAGGACGATCCGGCCGAGGCGCACGAGCGGATCGCCGACCCGGCGCACCTGGACGAGTGGCACGCGCACCTGGCCGTGGTCGCCTGGTGGACGCTGCACCTGTGGCAGCAGGCGGCCTGGGCGGTGTACGCGCACGCGGAGGTCCGGGCCGAGGCCCGCGCCTCGGGCGTGACCGAGGTGCTCCTGGAGCTGTTCGACCGCTACCAGGGCGAGCAGCACGACTTCAAGGGCCTGGTCCACCTGGCGCTGATGCTGGACGACGAGCCGCTGCTGGTGCTCGACCGCCCCACCGGCACCGGCTACCTGCTGCGGATGAGCGGCCTGAGCGACACCTTCCAGCTGCACACCCTGCTCGCCGACGTGCTGATCGGCGGCGGCCACCTGCCCGGCACCCCGCAGGAGCGGGAGGTGGTGGCGCTGGCCCGGACGGCGTTCCTGGACGGCCGCCGGGTGATCGCCACCGGTGCCTTCAACCTGGTCGCGCCGGACGGCTCCTGGATCTGGAACGAGGGGACGCCGGGCGATATCCCGGTGGTGGACGGCGTGCGCACCCTGGTGCTGGAGCCGCTGCCGTACGAGCGCAGCTGGTCGGCCGGGCGGTTCATCCAGGAGGTTCCGGGCGACCTGCGGCTGGAGCGGGTGCTCGACCCGGCGGAGGCCGCCCGCCGGCTGGCCGCCACGGTGCCGGGGCAGACGCCCGCCGAGGCGTTCCGGTAGACCGGGCGCTCCGGGTCCAGGCGTTCCGGGAGGCCCCGACGGCCCCGCCCGTTCACCGGGTTAGGGTCGGAAGCCGACACAGCCCCCCCTACGAGTGGAGTCGACGATGGCGAAGGTCCCGAACGTGCTCGCGGCCGCCGCGCCCGCCGCGCTGACCGCGGCGAGCGGTCTGGTCGGCGGTTACGGCGTCGCCCGCTGGAGCGGCCGGCGCGAACTGGGCGGCGCGGTGCTGGCGGTGGCCGGCGCCGGGGCGGCCGCGCAGTGGCGCCGGAGCTCGGGCACGGGCACCGCGGCGGCGCTGACCGGCCTGTACGTGGCGGCCTTCGGCGGCTCGCACCCGCTGGCGAAGAAGATCGGCGCCTGGCCGTCCGTGTTCGCGGTGACCGGCGTGGTCGCCGCGGCCTCCACGGCCGCGACGGCGCTCTCCGCCCGCAAGCGCTAGCCGGCCCTCACCGGACCGCGCGCTCCGCACCGAACCGGGCCTCGAAGGCGGCCCGGTTCGCCGAGACCGGCGCGCGGTCCCAGACCGCGAACACCACCCGGTCGAAGGCCGCCCCGTACCGGGCCAGCGCCCCCTCGAAGGCCTCGGCGACCTGCGCCGGGTCGTTGCCGAACACCCCGCAGCCCCAGGCGCCGAGCACCAGCGTGCGCAGCTCGTGCCGGGCGGCCGCGGCGAGCACCCGCACGGCCCGCTCGGCGAGCACGCCGCGGACGTCCGTACCGGGTGAACGCCGTTCCAGCTGACCGGCGTTGGGCGCGGGCGAGGTCAGGAAGGAGACCGGGTACGGCCGCGCCAGCAGCTCGCCGCGCCCGTCCCGGATCACCGGCACCGCCGGCGAGACGATCACCCGGTGGCTGTACCGGAGGTCGGTGGAGGCCCGGTGCGCCTCGTAGTAGTCCGGCGCCTCCAGCAGGCAGCTGTACAGCAGCGCGCTGCGGCACAGGTCCTCCTCCTGGGCGCGGGCGCCGCGCAGGTAGCCGCCGCCGGGGTTGCGCGCGGAGGCGAAGTTCAGCACCCCGACCGGCCCCGCCCCGGCGTCGACCAGCCGGCGGGCGGCCTGGACGCTCCCCTCGGCCGTGACCTCGATCCGCCCGGCCGCCGGCCCCGGCCCGCGGCCGCCCTCCGCCAGCAGCGCGTCCAGCCGCTCCGGCGCGTACGACACCGTGCCGGCCTTCGCCGCCGCCAACTCCTCCCCCACCCGCACGAGTTCGCCCCCGGCCGTCCGGTAGCTCCCGCGCTCGGCGATCTCCTCGTTCACCCGTGCCACGTCGTGCAGTCTGCTGCTCATGGCCGCGACGCTACGGGACTACCGCGCCCGTGCGCCACAGGTTATTCTCACTTCCAGAACAACACCCCGGGGGGATGGCGGGGTGTCCGCGTGGGGGGGGGGAAACGCGAAGGGCCCGCTCCGGGGAGGAGCGGGCCCTTCGTGCGTTTCACGCGGTCGGCCCGGCCGTGTGGTCGGCCCGGCCGCACGTTCAGCCCGGCCGGCGGTCGGTCACCGCCGGTGCGGCGTCAGTTCTTCCAGCGCGGCTTGCGGTCGTCGCCGCCACCGAAGCCACCCGAACGGCCACCACGGTCGTCACGGTCACGGCCACCGCCGAAGCCACCACGGTCACGGTTGAAGCCACCGCGGTCGGACTGCGGACGGCCACCGGAGCGGTGGTCGTCGCGGCGCGAGAACGGACGGCTGCTGCCGCCGCGCTCGTCACGGTCCCGGCCGAAGGACGGACGGTCGCCGAAGGAGCGGGCCGGACGGTCGCCGCCGCCGAAGCCACCCGAACGGCCGCCGCGGTCGTCGCGGTCGCGGTTGAAGCCACCGCGCTCGCGGTCGCCGCCACCGAAGCCACCCGAACGGCCACCACGGTCGTCACGGTCACGACCGCCACCGAAGCCGCCACGGTCACGGTTGAAGCCACCGCGCTCGCGGTCACCGCCACCGAAGCCACCCGAACGGCCACCACGGTCGTCACGGTCACGGCCACCGCCGAAGCCGCCACGGTCACGGTTGAAGCCACCGCGCTCGCGGTCACCGCCACCGAAGCCACCCGAACGGCCACCACGGTCATCGCGGTCACGACCGCCACCGAAGCCACCCGAACGGCCACCGCGGTCATCGCGGTCACGGCCACCGCCGAAGCCGCCCGAACGGCCACCGCGGTCGTCACGGTCACGGTCACGGCCGTAGGCCGGACGCTCGCCGCGCGCCTCGCGGTACGACGGGGCACGGTCCTCGGCCTGCGCCGCGGGGGCCTCGGCGGCCGGAGCGGCCTCGGCCGACTCACCGGACTCGGCCTCGGCGGCCGGCTCCTCGTCCTCGATGCCCAGCTCGGCCCGCTCGCGCGCCGCACGGGCGGCCAGGCGGTCGGCCTCCTCGCGCAGCTCGGTGGCGCGGCGCTGCGCGCGCTCCAGCTGGCGGGTCATGTCGGCGAGCTCGCGCTCGGCGGCACCGGCGATGCCGGCGGCGCTCTCGGCCTGGACCTCGGTCAGCGAACGGGCGCCGGTGATCTTGGCGACCTCGGCGTCGAAGGCGTGGTCGAGGATGTGGCGCGAGGCGTCGACGCCCGCGTCCTCCATCAGGCGGAAGACGCCGCGGCGCTGGTGCGGCAGCACCAGGGTGACGACGGCGCCGGAGCGGCCGGCGCGCGCGGTGCGGCCCGAGCGGTGCAGGTAGTCCTTGTGGTCGCCGGCCGGGTCCACGTTCAGGACCAGGTCGATGCCGTCGACGTGGATGCCGCGGGCGGCGACGTCGGTGGCGACGACGACGTTGACGTAGCCGTCCTTGAAGTCGCCGAGGACGCGGGTACGGGCGCCCTGGGTCATACCGCCGTGCAGCGCGTCGGCCTTCACGCCGGCCTCGATCAGCTGCTCGGCGACACGGTCGGCGCCCATCTGGGTGCGGACGAAGATGATCGTGCGGCCCTTGCGGGCGGCGATCGCGTTGGTGATCGGCGCCTTGTCCTTGGGCTTCACCACGAGGATGTGGTGGGTCATGGTGGTGACCGCGCCGGCCGACGGGTCGACCTCGTGGGTGACCGGGTTCTTCAGGTAGCGCTTGACCAGGGTGTCGATCTCGTTCTCCAGGGTGGCGGAGAACAGCAGGCGCTGGCCGCCGGCCGGCACCTGGTCGAGGATCTCGGTGACCTCGGGCAGGAAGCCCATGTCGGCCATCTGGTCGGCCTCGTCGAGCACGACGGTCCGGACGTCGGCGAGCTTGGCGCTGCCGCGGTTCAGCAGGTCGCGCAGACGGCCGGGGGTGGCGACGAGGATGTCGACGCCGCGCTCCAGCGCGTAGATCTGGTTCGACATCGAGGTGCCGCCGCAGACGACCTTGAGCTTGAGGCCGAGCACCGAGCCGAACGGCTCCAGGGCGTCGGCGACCTGCATGGCCAGCTCACGGGTCGGGACGAGGATCAGGCCGCGCGGGTGCTTGGGCTTGGTGCGCTCGCCGTCGGCCAGGCGGGTCAGCAGCGGCAGGCCGAAGCTGAGGGTCTTGCCGGAGCCGGTACGGCCACGGCCCAGCACGTCCTTGCCGGCCAGGGCGTCCGGGATGGTCGCGGCCTGGATCGGGAACGGGGTGGTCACACCGCGCTTGGCGAGGGCACGCACGACGTCGTCGTGCAGGCCCAGGTCGCCGAAGGTGATGGTGGGCTCGGCGGCCGCCTCCTCGGTGGCCTCCACGGTCTCCACGGCCTCGGCGATCACCTCGTCCGCGGCGGTGTCGGTGATGTCGTTGATGTCGTTGGTGTCGGTGACATCGGCGGCGGCCTCGTTCGCGGGCATGGCGAAGCGGGCGTCGTCAACGAGAGACATGCAAAACCTTCCGGAAGTGGCACGCGCCAAAGTCCGGGGTTCTGTTTCACAACCGCCTCTATGCGGTCAGCCACGGATCGCCGGAACGCGCCAAGGGCGCCAGATGGGAATAGGGCGCCAGTCAAATGGATCAAACGAACGATCTACCACCATAGACGAACCTGAGGATCAGAGGCAAACCCCCTGCTCAATCACCTAATGCGCGACCACCCGCGGGCTCGGGGCCGAGGAACCGGAGCTGCCGGAGGACGGGTCCGGGGCCGGCGGGACGGTCGCCGCGGGCGAGCTGTGCTCGGGCGCCGGAGTGCCGGACGGGTGGCTGCTCGGGGTGGACGAGGGCGTCCCGGCCGAGCCGCCGCCGGAGCGGCCCTCCCCGGTGCCGCCCGCTCCGCCGGTACCGCCGGAGCCCGCCGTACCGCCCGACCCGCCCGGGCCACCGCCCGGGTGCGGCACGGGACTTGTGTTCGCACCGCCCGCCGAACCGCCGCCCGGACCGCCGTCGGGAGCACCCGACCCCGGCACCGGGACCACCCCGGCCACCGCGCCGTTCGCCCCCTGGGCCGCCTCCCCGGGCGCCGTCACGGTGGCCCCGTTCGCCCCGCCCTCGCCCTGGAGGCCCCCCGGCCGCTCCGGATGGCCCGAGGCCCCGCCCGGGTGCCCGGCCCCCGGCGAGGCCGAGGGCCCGCCCGTCGCCCCCGGCCGGGCCGCCGGACCGGCCTGCCCGACCGGCGCCACGCCGTGCTTCTCCTCCGCCGCCGGGCCGACGGACATGCACCCGGTCAGCCCGAGCCCGGTCACCGTCAGCAGCGCCGCCGCCCGTACCGCGCGCGAGCGCGGGAGCGCCGCCGCCCGCCCCGGAGCCGTACGCGCCGCGGCCAGCCGCACCCGCACCGCCCGTACCGCCCGCACCGTCCGTGCCGCCCGTACCGAAGCCACTGAGGTCCCTCTCTACCGCCCCACCCGGGCCGCCCACTCGCGCGCGGCCGCTTTTGGTGCCCAACGCGCGCCCGGCCCGGCGGGACACGGGCAGCGCCCAAGCTCGCCCGGGCCGGGAGGGCGCACCGCGCCCTCCCGGGGGCTTCCGGCGCCCCGCTCAGCCCCAGAGGGCCGAGGCCAGCTCCGCGCCCGCGTAGACCGCGGCCAGGCCGGCCGCCACGCTGCCGGCCGCGTTGGCCAGCGCGTACCGTCCGGCCCCGGTCTCGGCCAGCCGCAGGGTCTCGTACGAGAAGGTCGAGTAGGTGGTCAGCGCCCCGCAGAGGCCCGTCCCCAGCAGCAGCTGGACCTGCGAGGAGGCCGCGCCCGCCGCCACCGCGCCGGTCACCAGCCCGAGGACCAGGCAGCCGACCACGTTCACCGTGAACGTCCCCCACGGGAACACCGAGTCGTGCCGGGACTGCACCGCCCGGTCGGTCAGGTACCGCAGCGGCGCGCCGACCACCGCGCCCGCCACCACCAGCAGCCAGTTCACTCCGCCGTCTCCCCCCGGCCCGGATCCCGGCCCGCGTCCCGGCCCGGCTCCGCCGCCGGCCCCCGGCCCGCGTAGGTCACGACCTCGCAGCGGTCCAGCAGCACCAGCCCCTCCGCCACCATCCCGTCCAGCTGCGGCAGGAACGCCCGCACCCGCTCCTCCTCGTCCACGATCACCACCGCCACCGGCAGGTCCTCGCTCAGCGACAGCAGCCGCGTGGTGTGCACCAGCGACGAGGCCCCGAACCCCTCGATCCCCCGGAACACGCTCGCCCCGGCCAGCCCGGCCGCCCGGGCCCGGTGCACGATCTCGCTGTACAGCGGGCGGTGCTGCCACCGGTCGTTCTCCCCGACCAGCACGGTCAGCCGGAGCGCCGGCCCGCTCAGCCGGCTCACCGCACGCCCCCGCCGGGCGCCGTCGCGCCCCGTTCGGCCCCGCGGCGGACGGCCCGGTGGACCAGACGCCGGGTCAGCCCGGCCGCCGCCCACACCGCGAACAGCGCGCCCGCCAGCGTCAGCCCGAGGTACGCCACGGCGGGCCCCGGCCGACCGCCCTCCAGCAGGCGGCGGACGTCCACCGCGTACGTCGAGAAGGTGGTGAACCCGCCCAGCACCCCGGTGCCGAAGAACGGCCGCACCAGCGGATGCGCCTGGCGCCCCTCGGTGATCACCACCAGGAACACCCCGATCACCGCGCAGCCGACCACGTTGACCAGCAGCGTCGTCCACGGGAAGGCCGACGGCCCGGTCCGCCAGCCGAGCCCGGCCGCGTACCGGGCGACCGCCCCGATCGCCCCGCCCAGCGCGACCACCGCCACCGCCCGCCCCTGCCCGCGCAGCACCGGCGGCCGGGCCCGGCCGAGCCGTCCGCCGGGGGCCGGCGCCGCGCCCGACGGCAGCACCCGGGCCGGGCCGTCCGCCGCGGTGCCCCCGGGCGCGGCGCCGTCCGCGGCGTCGTCCACGGCGTCGTCCACGGCGCCCTCCGAAGTCGTCACAGCCCCATCAAACACCGGCCCCCGCCACCTGGCACACCGTCATCCGGCACCGGACAATGATCCGGTGGAGATGACCCGGGAAGAGTTCGAATCGCTGGTCGGCGACGCCCTCGACCAGATCCCCCCGCAGCTCGCGGCCATGATGGACAACGTCGCGATCTTCGTCGAGGACGAACCCGACCCGAGCGACCCCGAGCTGCTCGGCCTCTACGAGGGGACCCCGCTCACCGAGCGCGGCGAGTGGTACGCGGGCGTCCTGCCCGACCGCATCCTGATCTACCGCGGCCCCACCCTGCGCCACTGCGAGACCCACGAGCAGGTGGTCGAGGAGGTCCGCACCACCGTCATCCACGAGGTCGCCCACCACTTCGGCTTCGACGACCACGAACTGGACGAGCTGGGCTGGTCCTGACCCCCGCCCACGGGCCCCGCCCCCCACCCGGCCGAAACCCGTTTTGGCGATCCGCCCCGCATCCCATATGCTTCTCGACGTCCCCGAACGCTGGGAACAGCGGGACAGGCCACAAGCCCTCATCGTCTAGTGGCCCAGGACGCCGCCCTTTCAAGGCGGTAGCACGGGTTCGAATCCCGTTGGGGGCACGCAGTACCGTAGTAAAGTGCAGTGCGCAAGACCGCAAGACCCTGAGTGGTTCGCCACTTCTAGGTCCCGTGGAGCAGTTGGTTAGCTCGCCACCCTGTCAAGGTGGAGGTCGCGGGTTCAAGTCCCGTCGGGATCGCTCGTCTCGCAAGAGACGGTGCAGTACGGCCAGGTAGCTCAGTTGGTACGAGCGTCCGCCTGAAAAGCGGAAGGTCGCCGGTTCGACCCCGGCCCTGGCCACAACCCGGAAGCCCCCGTAGCGAATTCGCTACGGGGGCTTCGCCGTTCTCCCGCCCCACCGGCCGACTAGGCGAAGACCTCGATCGCGCACCTGGCCGCGCCGCTGCGTCGGATGCGGGCGTCGCTGGTGACCAGGGGGACGGCGAGGGTCTCGGCGAGTGCCACGTACTGGGCGTCGTAGGCGCTGATGTCGTGGTGGAGCTCCCGGACCCGCTGCCAGAGGACCAGCGTCTCGTGCTTGGTGACGGCGAGCGCCTGGTAGTCGGCGATCGCCTTCTCCGCCTCCTCCGCCGTGAGCTTCCCGCCCCGGACCATGCCGAACAGGGCCGAGACGAGCTCGTAGTCGAGCAGGCCCGGGGCGGCGAGCACATCCAGGTCGCGGAGCCGGGCGCGGACGGCGCGGCCGGCCGGGCCGTGGTCGGCGAGTGCCCGGACCAGGGCCGAGCAGTCCACGACGACGGTGGAGGTCACCGGCGCTCCCGGCCCTCGTCGATCGCCGAGAGGATGTCGGCGGTGCTGATCTCGGTCCGGGCCTCCCGGTCGAGCCTGGTCATCATCTCGGCGAGCGACGGGGTGGCCGCCTCGCGGGTGACGAGGTCGAGCAGGTAGGCCTGGAGGCTCTTTCCGGCCTGCGCGGCCTTCAGCTTGAGGGTGTCCAGGATCGGGTCCGGGACTTCGCGGATGGTGATGGCTGTCATGCCTGCATTTTAGCTGCACCAGCTGCATATTGCTGGCACTTCCGGGTGGGCGACCGGTTCCCCCTGGAGGGGGAGGGGGTACCGCCCGCGGGACGATCCGGCGGGGTGGGGCGGCGCGGGACCGTGGACGGCATGGAGACGACACGGGACACGGGGTGGAACCGGGTGGCGCGGGGCGCCGGGTACGCGGCGGCGGGGTGGGCGGTGGCCTTCGCGCTGGTGCACGTGTACTGGCTGGCGGACGGGCGGCTGGGGCTGCCGGACGGGCTGTCGGTGTGGAGCAGCACGCCGCTGCTGGTGATCGACGTGATCGCGATCCCGCTGTGCGCGGTGGCCGCGGCGGTGGCGCTGGCGCCGGTGCGGCGGTGGGGTGCCCGGGTGCCGGCCCGGCTGCTGGGCTTCGCCCTGTGGGGCACCACCGCGCTGCTGGTGCTGCACGCCGCGCCGTCGGTGCCGGACTGGATCGCGCTGGCCACCGGCGGCCGGTCGGGGGCCGAGCTGGACGCGATGGCCCGGTTCGCGACCTTCGGCTACGAGCCGTTCTTCCTGGCGGGCGGCCTGCTGTTCGCGGTCGTCTCGGCCGCCCGGCTCACCGTCCGCCGGGCGGCGGCACGGTGAGCCGGGCGGTGGGGCCGGGCGGCGTTGACCGTGTTCCTGGCGCCTGAGTAGGGTCGCGGACGGCGGGCTCGGTTCCGTCGAGCCCGCCATCCGGCCCGGTCAGGTGGTCAGGAGGTCCGGAGCCAGCTGTCGGTGCTGCTCACCACCGAGCCGTCCGCCGCGTACTGGGTGATCTTCGCGGCGTCGGTGCCCGGCTTCGCCACCACGCCGTAGTAGCGGAACGGGGAGTCCCCGACGGCGACCGGCACCGCCTCGGTGGTGCCGCCGGTCTTCCAGTCGACCGCGACCTTCGCGACCTCGGCCCGGACCCCTTCGATCACCACCGGCGGGATGCCCGTCGCGTGCTTGAGGCCGAGCGACGCGCCGCCGACCGCGGCCGGGTACCCGCCCGGGGAGGAGACCGCGTGCACGGAGTCGTCGGCCTGCCGCTTGCCGTCCACCGTGTAGTAGTAGTTCACCTCGTCGATGCCCGCGTCCCAGTTGCTGTCGACGTCGCTCTGCCTGACCGGCTTCACGTCCGGGTTGACGGCGTACCGCTCCGCCCGGATCAGCTGCGCCTGCTTGAGGGCGCCCTCCTTCGTGGGGGAGGTCGGCCACAGCGCCACCCAGGCCTCCCAGGCGTGGCCGTTCGCGGTGCCCTCGCCGACCTTGACCCGGGTGGGGTTGAACGGGTCCCGGGCGCCGGGCGCCTTCGGGGTGGCCGTGCCGCCCGCGGAGCCGGGGACGGCCACGTCGGTGGCCGAGGCCGCGACCACGGTCGAGACGGCCTGCCGGCCGCGCTCGCCGAGCACCGCCGTCCCCCCGGCGATCCCGGCGACCAGCGCCGCCGCCACCCCGGCGGTCAGCAGCCGTCGGCGCCGCAGCCGCCGCCGGCCGCCGGCGACCAGCCGGTCGTACGGGACCGTCCCGGTCTCGACGCTGCCGGCCAGTTCGCCCAGGGCCCGTACGGTGGCCGGCTCGTCGCCGCCCGCCTCGTCCCCGGGCAGGTACTGGTTGCTCATCTTGCCCCTCCGATGCTCGTCAGTCCGATGAGTGAGGAGGCCCCGCGGAGTTTGGCCAGCCCTCGGGCCGCCTGGCTCTTCACCGTCCCGACCGAGCAGCCCATGGCCTCCGCGGTCTGGGTCTCGCTGAGGTCCTCCCAGTAGCGCAGCACCACGGCCTGGCGCTGCCGCGGCGGCAGGGTGCCGAGCGCGGCGAGCAGCACGGCCCGGTCGTCCGGGTCGGTGCCGGCCGGCGCGGGCCGGTCCGGGAACTCGGTGACCGGGTACTCGACCAGCCGCCGCCGGAACCGCCGGGCGTGCTCGTTGATCACGATCCGGCGCACGTAGGCGTACGGATCGTCCGCGGCGCGCACCCTGTTCCAGGCCGCGTACGCCCGTTCCAGCGCCTGCTGGACCAGGTCCTCGGCGCCGTGCCGGTCCCCCGCGAGCAGGTACGCCGTCCTGAGCAGCCGTGACCAGGCGCTGCCGACGAACGTCCGGAACTCCTCGTCCCGGGCGGTCTTGTGGGCTCCCATGAGCACCTCCTCACCCCCCAGAGCCCGGGACGGCCGTGGACCGTTGCCCGGCGTTCGCGATTCGCCGCTCACGGCTGTGACACTGGAGGGGCTCGAAAACCGAGGTGCGCTCCGCCGTGCCTCCTTGCGAACCTAGAGGGATGCCCGCAGTGAGTTCTCCCGCAGTCCAGTCCGCCACCGTACCCGCCGAGGGCGGCCCCGGAATCGGCGAGCTGGCCGCCCGTCTGCCCGAGCTGACCCTGCGCGACCAGGTGCGGATCGGGCGCCGGCTGGAGGGGGCCCGTCGGGTCCGCAAGCCCGAGGCCCGGCAGAAGGTCGCCGCCGAGATCGCCGCCGACATCGACCGCGCCGAACTGGTCGTCGAGCGCCGCCGGAAGGCCGTGCCGGAGATCGGCTATCCCGCCGAGCTCCCGGTCAGCCAGAAGAAGGACGAGATCCTGGCGGCGATCCGGGACCACCAGGTGGTGATCGTCGCGGGTGAGACCGGCTCCGGCAAGACCACCCAGATCCCGAAGATCTGCCTGGAGCTGGGCCGCGGCGTGCGCGGCCTGGTCGGCCACACCCAGCCGCGCCGGATCGCCGCCCGCACGGTGGCGGAGCGGGTCGCGGAGGAGCTGGACAGCCCGCTCGGCGAGGCGGTCGGCTGGAAGGTCCGGTTCACCGACCAGGTCGGCCAGGACACCCTGGTCAAGCTGATGACGGACGGCATCCTGCTCGCGGAGATCCAGACCGACCGCGACCTGCACCAGTACGACACCCTGATCATCGACGAGGCGCACGAGCGCAGCCTCAACATCGACTTCATCCTCGGCTACGTCAAGCAGCTGCTCCCCCGCCGCCCGGACCTCAAGGTCGTGATCACCTCCGCGACCATCGACCCGGAGCGCTTCGCCCGCCACTTCGGCGACGCCCCGATCGTCGAGGTCTCCGGGCGCACCTACCCGGTGGAGGTCCGCTACCGGCCGCTCGCCGAGGACGGGGACGACGAGGCGGACGAGGTCGACCGCGACCGGGACCGGGACCAGGTCCAGGCGATCTGCGAGGCCGCCGAGGAGCTCCAGGCCGAGGGCCCGGGCGACATCCTGGTCTTCCTCTCCGGCGAGCGCGAGATCCGCGACACCGCGGACGCCCTCGACAAGCTGAAGCTGAAGAACACCGAGGTCCTGCCGCTGTACGCCCGGCTCAGCTCGGCCGAGCAGCACAAGGTCTTCCAGCGCTCGCGCAGCCGCCGGATCGTGCTGGCCACCAACGTCGCCGAGACCTCGCTGACCGTCCCCGGCATCAAGTACGTGATCGACCCGGGCACCGCCCGGATCTCCCGCTACAGCCACCGCACCAAGGTGCAGCGGCTGCCGATCGAGGCGATCAGCCAGGCCAGCGCCAACCAGCGCAAGGGCCGCTGCGGCCGCACCTCGGACGGCATCTGCATCCGGCTCTACTCGGAGGAGGACTTCCTCTCCCGACCCGAGTTCACCGACGCCGAGATCCTGCGCACCAACCTGGCCTCGGTGATCCTCCAGATGACCGCGGCCGGCCTCGGCGACATCGCCGCCTTCCCGTTCCTGGACCCGCCGGACTCGCGCAACATCAAGGACGGCGTCCACCTGCTGCACGAGCTGGGCGCGCTGGACCCGGACGAGAAGGACCCGCGCAAGCGCCTGACCGCGCTCGGCCGCAAGCTCGCCCAGCTCCCGGTGGACCCGCGGATGGCCCGCATGGTGCTGGAGGCGGACCGCAACGGCTGCGTCCGCGACGTCATGGTGATCGCCGCCGCGCTCTCCATCCAGGACCCGCGCGAGCGCCCGGCCGAGAAGCGCCAGGCCGCCGACGAGCGGCACAAGCGGTTCAACTCGGAGACCTCCGACTTCCTCTCCTACCTGGCGATGTGGCGCTACGTCCGGGAGCAGCAGCGGGAGCTCTCCTCCTCGGCGTTCCGCCGGATGTGCAAGTCGGAGTTCCTCAACTACCTGCGGATACGGGAGTGGCAGGACATCTACGTCCAGCTGCGCACCGTCGCCAAGCAGTTGGGCGTCACGATCGAGGAGCCGCACGAGGACGCCGAGCCGGACGCCGACCGGATCCACCAGTCGCTGCTGGCCGGCCTGCTCTCCCACATCGGCCTGTTCGACGTGGAGAAGCGCGAGTACGGCGGCGCGCGCGGCGCCCGCTTCGCGGTCTTCCCGGGCTCCGGCCTGTTCAAGAAGCCGCCGCGCTGGGTGATGTCGGCCGAGCTGGTGGAGACCTCCCGGCTCTGGGCGCGGATCAACGCGAAGATCGAGCCGGAGTGGGTCGAGCCGCTGGCCGGCCACCTGATCAAGCGGAGCTACAGCGAGCCGCACTGGGAGAAGAAGGCCGGCGCCGTCATGGCGTACGAGAAGGTGACCCTCTACGGGATGCCGGTCGTCGCCCAGCGCAAGGTCAACTACGGGCGGATCGACCCGGAGCTCTGCCGCGAGCTGTTCATCCGCAACGCGCTGGTCGAGGGCGACTGGGAGACCCACCACCGGTTCTTCGCGGAGAACCGCAAGCTGCTCGGCGAGGTCGAGGAGCTGGAGAACCGGGCCCGCCGCCGGGACATCATGGTCGACGACCAGACCCTGTTCGAGTTCTACGACGCCCGGCTGCCCGAGGAGGTCGTCTCCACCCGGCACTTCGACTCCTGGTGGAAGAAGGCCCGGCACGAGCAGCCGGACCTGCTGAACTTCGAGAAGTCGATGCTGATCAACGACGCCGCGGGCGGCGTCACCGAGGCCGACTACCCGGACCACTGGCAGCAGGGCAAGCTCCGCTTCAAGCTGACCTACCAGTTCGAGCCGGGCAGCGACGCGGACGGCGTGACGGTGCACATCCCGCTGCCGGTGCTCAACCAGGTCACCGCGGAGGGCTTCGACTGGCAGATCCCCGGTCTGCGGGAGGAGCTGGTCACCGCGTACATCAAGTCGCTGCCGAAGGCGGTCCGCCGCAACTTCGTCCCGGCGCCGGACTTCGCCAAGGCGGCGCTGCGCGCGGTGAAGGACCGCCAGGAACCGCTCCTCCCGGCCCTGGAGCACGCCCTGAAGCGCCTGACGGCGGTCACCGTGCCCCCGGAGGCCTGGGACGACGAACGGGTCCCCGACCACCTCAAGGTGACCTTCCGGGTGGTGGACGGGCGCCGCAAGCTCGCCGAGTCCAAGGACCTGGAGGAGCTGCGGCTGAAGCTCAAGCCCAAGCTCAAGGAGACGCTCTCCTCGGCCGCCTCCGGCCAGGGCATCGAGCAGAGCGGGCTGACCGCCTGGCCGGCCTCGCTGCCGGTGCTCCAGCGCACCTTCGAGCAGCGCTCGCGCGGCCACTCGATGCGCGCCTACCCGGCGCTGGTGGACGAGGGGCAGTCGGTCGGCGTCAAGCTGTTCGACACCCCGGAGGCGCAGGCCCGGTCGATGTGGGAGGGGACGCGGCGGCTGCTGACGCTGACCACCAACTCCCCGGCCAAGTCGATCCAGGGCCGGCTGGGCAACCAGGCGAAGCTGGCGCTCTCGCACAGCCCGCACGGTTCGATCACCGCCCTGTTCGAGGACGTGGTGTCGGCCGCGACGGACCGGCTGATGGTCCTGAACGGCGGCCCGGCCTGGGACGAGGCGGCCTTCGGGAAGCTGCACGACAAGGTGCGCGCGGACCTGTACGACCTGTCCGCGGACACCACCCTGAAGACGGCCACCGCGCTGATCGCCTTCCACAAGGCCTCGACCCGGCTGAAGTCGGTGAGCAGCCCGGTGCTGCTGAACGCGGTGAACGACGTCCGGCTGCACCTGGCCTCGCTGGTGCACCCGGGCTTCGTGACGGCCACCGGCTGGCAGCGGCTGCCGGACCTCAAGCGCTACCTGCTGGCGGTGGACCGCCGCCTGGAGGCGCTGCCCAACCACCCGCAGCGGGACGCCCAGCAGCTGCTGAAGGTGCAGCAGGTCCAGCAGGCGTACGGGGAGCTGCTGGCGGCGGTGCCGGCCGGGCACCAGCCGTCCGCGGAGGTGCGGGCGATCCGCTGGATGATCGAGGAGCTGCGGGTCAGCTTCTTCGCCCAGTCGCTGGGCACGCCGAGCCCGGTCTCGGAGAAGCGGATCATGAAGGCGATGGACGCGGCACGGGCCACGCTCTGACCCGGGCGGGGGCGGGTGACCGCCCCCGCCGGTGCTGTGAGCTGCGGACGGGTGCGGGTGGGCGTTCAGGAGCCAGTTCGACCTGGGGGCCCACCATGGGCTACAGTCTGTCTTGTTCGCAGCGCGGCAAGCGAGTGAACGAGATCAGGAAACCCTGGTCCCGTGGAGCAGTTGGTTAGCTCGCCACCCTGTCAAGGTGGAGGTCGCGGGTTCAAGTCCCGTCGGGATCGCCGCAACGCGAGAGGCCCGGAACCGTCAGGTTCCGGGCCTCTCGCTTTTGGTCGTTCGGCCCTTTACCCCGAGTAGGTCTAGACCACAAGTGACAGACCGTGTGACGGTCGTCACCCGGTCCCCTCCGGAGCCGGCCTCGTGGAGCCCTCTCCGGAACCCCGTTAATTTAATATGTAAAATTGTACAGCTATTCACTGTAAATCCCCCCCACCCCACGCGCATCAAATCGTTATCCGGAGTTCAACATTCCGACCACTCGGCCGACGCCCGAACACCCTCGGGCGGGCACGACAAAGGGGCCGCTTACCGGACCCGGCGGAGTCCGGTAAGCGGCCCCTTTAAAAGAGCCTTCGGCCTATCAGGCCTCAGTACGCTGGGCAGGAATCCCAGCCAGCAGAGCGCGCACCTCCGCCTCACGGTAACGGCGGTGACCACCGAGCGTGCGAATCGACGTCAGCTTGCCTGCCTTGGCCCAGCGGGTGACCGTCTTCGGGTCCACGCGGAACATGGTGGCAACCTCTGCCGGCGTCAGCAGCGGCTCAGCATCAGGGGTACGAGCGGTCATGAGCGGCCTCCTCAGGAGAACCGAACCAGGGCGGTTCTATCCTTCAAATTCTGCACCTTGGCCCGCGATGCCCGAAATGGCATAGACGGGCCGAGTCGGTTATAGGACGAACGGCTTGTCCTGGTGTCTACAACTACACCATCCGTCCAGCCCTATCGACCAAACCGCCAAAATTGACCCCTCACGGGTTCAAGGCCGACGGATGGCGATGGACCACCCCATAGCGGACAGTCACATAGTGATGACATCCGGTTACGGGGGGACCAGACCCTCCGTTTCCCCGCAAAGCACGCATCGACTCCAGAACCACCCAAAAGTGGGCACGCTCACGTGAAGTTGGGCTGGTTGTCCCATTTTTGCACATAGGGGTAAGTTCGCGTCAACGGTGAGTAGTGTCACGTTCGGCAGCTATTGACCCGAACCGGGACCTTGGTCATCCGATGTGCAGCCCTTAGGACTCTTACAGTCATACACGCGCGGTCGGACGTCAGTTCGCGTGCCGCAGCGCCAGCACCCGGCGCCACCGCACCGTCAGCTCCCCGTGGACCCGCAGCGCCTCCGCGGTGTCCCCGGCCCGCAGCGCCCGCAGCCCCTCCTCCAGCTCCCCCGCCGAACGGTCCGCCAGGAGCCGCTCCGGGCCCAGCAGATGCACCAGGCCCCCGTAGTCCAGCTCCACCAGCGAGCGCGGGTGGAACTCCTCCAGCCAGCGCCCGACCCGCTCCGCGCCCCGCACCAGGTCCCCGTCCGGCGCCGCCTCGCGCAGCGCCCGGAAGGCCCGCGCCACCCGTCGGCGCGCCTGCGCCATCGGCACCAGGTAGAACAGCGCCGCCGGCCGGCCGCCCCGCTCCCCTCCCCCGCCCGGGCCGTCCACCGACCCCTCCCCGCCCGGCCCGTCCCCGCCCGGCACGAAGCAGCGGTCCTCGTCCCCGAACGGCAGGAACCAGTGCACCGGCACCTCCCACCGGCTGGTCAGGATCCACGGCCGGGCGTCCGGGTGCTCGGCCCGCCAGCGCTCCCGGTCCGCCTCGGCGGCCGCCCGGGCCACCGGCGGCAGCGCGGTGTCCAGCAGCGCCACCGGCGCCCCGGCCCGCAGCTCCTCCAGCGCCTGCCAGCTGCGCAGCCTGGTCGCCCACGGGCAGACGTACAGGACGCCGTCCACCAGCCGCAGGTACGCCCGCCCGCTCTCCCGCTCGGGCAGTGCCCGGGGCGTGCGGGCGGCCAGCCCGGCGAGCGCCTCCCGCTGCTCCTCCAGCACCGCCGCCGCCACCGGCTGGGCCGGCTCCGCGGCATCCGGCCCGTGCTCCGCCGCCCAGGCCTGCCAGCGTGCCCGGTCGGGCTCCGGGTGGGCGGCCAGCGGCTCGTAGACCCGCAGGTGGGCCGCGTAGGGCGGCTGTACGGAGGTACGTACGACGGTCACGTCCTGCATGGTCGCACGCGCCGCGCGGCCCCGGGAGAGCGCGCCCCCGCACCGTTCGCGCCCGCACTCCGCACCGCCGTCCGTCTCACCCCTCGGACGTCCGGCCCCGGCTCGGGCAAGACGCCGGACCGGCGGCGCGCCCCCGACTACGCTTCGCCCTAGGCGCCCGCACCACAGCAGCGGGCCTTCAATACTGGAGTCACCACAGTGACCGACGTACAGACCCCCGCCACGCACCCCGCACCCGGCGTGCTCAGCAGGATCTTCCGTACCGAGCAGGACGGCGCCCCCGGCGACGGTCACGAGCAGGTCGTCCTCTGCCACGACCGCAGCTCGGGTCTGAAGGCGATCATCGCCATCCACTCGACCGCCCTGGGCCCGGCCCTCGGCGGCACCCGCTTCTTCCCGTACGCCTCCGAGGAGGCGGCGCTGGAGGACGCGCTGAACCTGTCCCGCGGGATGTCCTACAAGAACGCGCTGGCCGGGCTGGACCTCGGCGGCGGCAAGGCCGTCATCATCGGCGACCCGAACAAGGACAAGAACGAGGCGATGCTCCGGGCCTACGGCCGCTTCGTCGAGTCCCTGCGCGGCCGCTACATCACCGCCTGCGACGTGGGCACCTACGTCCAGGACATGGACGTCATCGCCCGCGAGACCGAGTTCGTGACCGGCCGCTCGCCCGAGCACGGCGGCGCCGGCGACTCGTCCATCCTGACCGCCTTCGGCGTCTTCCAGGGCATGCGCGCCACCGCCCAGGCCCGCTGGGGCCAGCCGACCCTGCGCGGCAAGCGGGTCGGCGTCGCGGGCGTCGGCAAGGTCGGCCACTACCTGGTCGGCCACCTGGTCGCGGACGGCGCCACGGTCGTCGTCACCGACCCCTTCGAGGCCGCCGTCAACCGCGTGCGCGCGGCCCACCCCGAGGTCGAGGTGGTCGCCGACACCGCCGCCCTGCTCCAGGCGAAGCTGGACGTCTACGCCCCCTGCGCCCTCGGCGGCGCGCTGACCGACGACGTCGTCGCGGCGCTGGGCGGCTTCGGCACCTCGATCGTCTGCGGCGCTGCCAACAACCAGCTGTCCCACCCGGGCGTCGAGAAGGACCTCGCCGACCGCGGCATCCTCTACGCGCCGGACTACCTGGTGAACTCCGGCGGCGTCATCCAGGTCGCCGACGAGATCGACGGCTTCAACTTCGAGCGGGCCAAGAACAAGGCCACGAAGATCTTCGACACCACCCTGGAGATCTTCACCCGGGCGACGGCCGACGGCGTCCCGCCGGCGGTCGCGGCCGACCGCCTGGCCGAGAAGCGGATGCGCGAGATCAGCGCCCTGCGCACGGTGCTGCTGCCCGGCGCCCGCCGCGGCTGACGGGTCACCAGCCGACCCCGTGGCGTGCGGGGGGCCGTCCCAGTGGCCCCCCGCGCATCACGATGTGGAACCGGATTCTCACTTCTCCGGCCGAACGGGTGATCCGAAGCCCCCCTAGGGGGGATAATCAGTCCTGGAACGACGGACCCAAGACACCTCTGGACAGCGCGCAAAACGCCGCAAAACCTCCCTTGACCTGGGAAGACCTGGTCGCGGGTGCGGTCGGTGCGCGCCACGTCACACTGACGACGTACCGTCCAGCGGCGGAAACAGGTACCGTTAATGCTCCAAGGGACGGTCCTCCCATTCGGGCAGGCCGGTCCTGATCATGAACACGTGTCAGACTCGGGGCCGTGAGCCCCATCGTTGAGGGGGTCGACCCATGGGGCGCGGCCGGGCCAAGGCCAAGCAGACGAAGGTCGCCCGCGAGCTGAAGTACAACAGCGGCGGGTTCGACGCTAACCGTCTGTCCAACGAGCTGGGCGTATCGCCGTCCACCGCTTCGATCGAGCCGGAGCCGATCGAGGAGGAGGAGGACGACGACCCGTACGCGGAGTACGCCGCCCGCTACGCCGACCTCGACGACGACGGCGACACCGAGCCGGGCACCGGGCCGTCGCAGGCCTCCCGCCGCTCGTAACAAGCAGTCCCGCCGGACCGGTCCGGGCGCCCTGGGCGCCGGGCCGGTCTTCGGCGTTCCCGCGTACGGCGGTCGCCGCGCGGGCCGGTCCTGACGACGGAAGGGCCCCTCCGGAGCTCCGGAGGGGCCCTTCCGCCGTCAGCGCCGGGTCAGTTCGCCCGGAAGCCCTCGTAGGCGTTGTAGAGGGCCGCGCCGCCCTCGTGCTCCTCGCCGCGCTCGACGATGTCGCCGAGCAGCCAGGCCTCCACGCCGCGGTCCTCCAGGATCGACAGCACGGCGTCCACCGAGTGCGGCGGGACGACCGCGACCATGCCGACGCCCATGTTCAGCGTCTTCTCGATCTCCAGGGTGGCCACCTTGCCGACCTCGGCGACGGTCCGGAAGACCGGCAGCGGGGTCCAGGTGCCGCGGTCCAGGCGGGCGTGCAGGCCGTCCGGGACGACCCGGGCCAGGTTGGCCGCCAGGCCGCCGCCGGTGACGTGCGAGAAGGCGTGCACCTCGGTGGCGCGGGTGAGCGCCAGGCAGTCCAGCGAGTAGATCCGGGTCGGCTCCAGCAGCTCCTCGCCGAGCGTCCGGCCGAACTCCTCGACCTTGCGGTCCAGCTTCCAGCCGGCCTCGTTCAGCAGCACGTGGCGGACCAGCGAGTAGCCGTTGGAGTGCAGGCCGGAGGCGGCCATCGCGATCACCACGTCGCCGGCCCGGACCCGGTCCGCGCCGAGCAGCGCGTCGGCCTCCACCACACCGGTGCCGGCGCCCGCGACGTCGTACTCGTCCGGGCCCAGCAGGCCCGGGTGCTCGGCGGTCTCGCCGCCGACCAGGGCGCAACCGGCCAGCGCGCAGCCCTCGGCGATGCCCTTGACGATCGCGGCGACCCGCTCCGGGACGACCTTGCCGACGCAGATGTAGTCGGTCATGAACAGCGGCTCGGCGCCGCAGACCACCAGGTCGTCGACGACCATGCCGACCAGGTCGTGGCCGATGGTGTCGTGCTTGTCCATGGCGGCCGCGATGGCCACCTTGGTCCCCACGCCGTCGGTGGCCGAGGCCAGCAGCGGCCGCTCGTAGTTCTTGAAGGCGGACGCGTCGAAGAGGCCGGCGAAGCCGCCGAGACCGCCGACCACCTCGGGGCGGTTGGCCTTCTTCACCCACTGCTTCATGAGCTCGACGGCGCGGTCGCCCGCCTCGATGTCGACACCGGCGGCGGCGTAGGTGGCGCCGTTCTGGTTGCTGGTCACTGCGTGCGGCCCTTTCGGGTCAGGTGGGGGTGGTTCGGAAACAGCGGTGGGGCCCCGGTTCGCGGGACCCCACCGTGCGTTCTTACGGGCGGCGCAGCGCGTCGGCCGCGCCCGCCCCGCCGAGCAGCGACTGGACGCCGTCCAGGTCGCTGCCGCTGGTCGGCTTGCCGCGGACGGCGGGCGGCTGCTGGCCGCCCTTGATCTCGGCCTCCAGCAGGAGCTTGCCGAGCAGCGCCGGGTCCGGCAGCTCCATCGGGTACTCGCCGTCGAAGCAGGCCCGGCAGAGCCGGTCCTTGGGCTGCTTGGTGGCCTCGATCATGCCGTCGATCGAGATGTAGGAGAGCGAGTCCGCGCCGAGCGTGCGGCCGATCTCCTCGATGGTCATGCCGTTGGCGATCAGCTCCGCGCGGGTGGCGAAGTCGATGCCGAAGAAGCAGGGCCACTTCACCGGCGGCGAGGAGATCCGGATGTGCACCTCGGCGGCGCCGGCCTCGCGCAGCATCTTCACCAGCGCGCGCTGGGTGTTGCCGCGCACGATCGAGTCGTCCACGACCACCAGGCGCTTGCCGGCGATGACCTCGCGCAGCGGGTTGAGCTTGAGCCGGATGCCGAGCTGGCGGATGGTCTGGCTGGGCTGGATGAAGGTGCGGCCCACGTAGGCGTTCTTCACCAGGCCGGAGCCGTACGGGATGCCGCTGGCCTCGGCGTAGCCGATCGCGGCGGGGGTGCCGGACTCGGGCGTCGCTATCACCAGGTCGGCCTCGACGGGCGCCTCCTTGGCCAGCCGGCGGCCCATCTCCACGCGGGAGAGGTGCACGTTGCGGCCGGCGATGGAGGTGTCGGGGCGGGCCAGGTAGACGTACTCGAAGACGCAGCCCTTGGGCTTGGCCTCGGCGAACCGCGAGCTGCGCATGCCGTTCTCGTCGATGGCGATGAGCTCGCCCGGCTCGACCTCGCGGATGAAGGAGGCGCCGCAGATGTCCAGCGCCGCCGTCTCGGAGGCGACCACCCAGCCGCGCTCCAGCCGGCCGAGCACCAGCGGGCGGATGCCCTGCGGGTCACGGGCGGCGTAGAGGGTGTGCTCGTCCATGAAGACGAGCGAGAACGCGCCCTTGACCTTGGGCAGCACGACCTTGGCCGTCTCCTCGATGGAGAGGTCCGGGTGGCCGGCGAGCAGCGCCGTCACCAGGTCGGTGTCGTTGGTCGCGGCGTTCCGGCCGGAGCGCGAGACGTGCTCCTCGCCGGGCAGTTCGGCGACCATGGCCGCCAGTTCGGCGGTGTTCACCAGGTTTCCGTTGTGCCCGAGGGCCAGCGAACCGTGAACGGTCGCGCGGAAGGTCGGCTGGGCGTTCTCCCAGACCGAGGAACCGGTGGTCGAGTAGCGGGCGTGTCCGACGGCGATATGCCCGTGCAAGGACCCCAGCGATGCCTCGTCGAAGACCTGGGAGACGAGCCCCATGTCCTTGAAGACGAGAATCTGGGAGCCGTTGCTCACTGCGATGCCCGCGGATTCCTGACCGCGGTGCTGCAGGGCGTAAAGGCCGAAGAACGTGAGCTTGGCGACCTCCTCGCCGGGAGCCCAGACACCGAAGACGCCACAAGCGTCCTGGGGGCCTTTCTCACCGGGAAGAAGATCGTGGTTGAGTCTTCCGTCACCACGTGGCACGCCTTCGAGTCTAGGGCAGTTGACCCGGGCTTCCGGACCCCGGGACTGCGGCTTTGTCCCGCGATCGCGAGTTAACGCGCGTAGACAAAACCCCTTACCGGTCCGGCATTTCGGGTGGGGGGAATTCCGGCGCGTGGCGGTTGGCCTTGCGGTTCGCGCCTGTTGGGGAGTTCGGTGTGCGCGGCGGCGGGGGTCGGGGTGCGGACGAACGTGAGCCTGCTCACCCGGGGTTCCCCCGCCGGTCGCCCGGCGGTCGTCCGCCCGTGGTTCCCCGGCCGCCCGCCGGTGGCTCCCTCGTCAGGCCGCCGGTCGTTCTCCCGTCAGGCCGCCGGCAGCAGCAGGCCCCAGGCCCCCGGGTGCACCGTCCAGGTCCGGGCCCGGACCGGGCCGACCGGGTGGCCGTCCGCCTCGTAGCCGAAGCCGCGCCCGACCACCGAGACGCTCGCCGCCCGGGCCCGCACCAGGGCGCCGGAGGCGGCGACCACCACCTCCATCTCGCCCGTTCCGTGCGAGGCGCCGGCCGGGAGCGAGACCTGGACCAGCCGGACCGGCCGGTGGACGTCCGCGAGCAGTCGGCCGTCGGCCTCGACCCGGACCCGGGAGCCGTGGTCGGTGCCGTCCGGGGTGAGTGCGTTCGCCTGCTCGGCCGCAGCCAGTTTCGCCCATAGCGAACGCCAGCCCCCCGGACGGCCCACCGGACGGCGCGCGGCCCCGCCGGTGATCCGCACCCCGCCCAGCGCCACCCCGCCGCCGTCGTCGACCAGCAGGTCCAGCCGGCGCGGCGCGCCCGAGAGCACCGCCCGCGCGGCCCGGACCGGCTCCCCCGGCACGCCGAGCGCGCGGGCCGCGGCCAGCTCCTCCGAGCGGCCGACCGGAACCATCCCCACCGGTTCGTCGCCCAGCTCACGCTGGCGGTGCAGGGCCTGGAGCACCCGCTGCAGAGCGAGGTCGGAACCGATCACCACCGGTCGCCTCCGACCCCGGTGCGAAAGCACCCGGTCGAGCTCGGAAGGGCTCTCCGGAAAGACCACCTTGACGTCCGCTCCCCCGCAGAGCACGTCCTTCGCGATCCGCACCGACTCGCCGTCGGTCTGCCGGGCCACCGGGTCGAGGAGCAGCAGGAGCGGCTCCGGGCCGCCGGTAGCAGGCGTGGACAGGGACGACACGACCGGTCCTTCCTCAGGTAATCTCTCGGTGCAAGAGCCCCTTGCGCCATTGCGCCAGGGGCTTCGTCTATCTCGGGGCAGACTGCGGCCTACGCAGGATGCCCCAACCGGAAGGGGTGTACGCCTGTGCCGGCACTCGTGCTCGTTGGCGCTCAGTGGGGAGACGAGGGCAAGGGGAAGGCCACCGACCTCCTCGGTGGCTCCGTGGACTACGTGGTCCGCTACCAGGGCGGCAACAACGCCGGTCACACGGTGGTCATCGGTGACCAGAAGTACGCCCTGCACCTGCTCCCTTCCGGCATCCTCAGCCCGAACGTGACGCCGGTGATCGGCAACGGCGTCGTGATCGACCCGGCCGTGCTGCTCTCCGAGCTGGCCGGCCTGAACGACCGCGGCATCGACACCTCCAAGCTGCTGATCTCGGGCAACGCCCACCTGATCACGCCGTACCACCGCACCCTGGACAAGGTCACCGAGCGCTTCCTCGGCAAGCGCCGGATCGGCACCACCGGCCGCGGCATCGGCCCGACCTACGCGGACAAGATCAACCGCGTCGGCATCCGGGTCCAGGACCTGTTCGACGAGTCGATCCTGCGCCAGAAGATCGAGGCGGCGCTGCACGACAAGAACCAGATCCTGGTCAAGCTGTACAACCGCCGCACCATCCCGGCCGACCTGGTGGTCGAGGAGTACCTGGGCTACGCGGAGAAGATCAAGCCCTTCCTCGCCGACACCACCCTCGTCCTGGACGAGGCGCTGAAGGCCGACAAGGTCGTCCTGCTGGAGGGCGGCCAGGGCACCCTGCTCGACGTCGACCACGGCACGTACCCCTTCGTGACCTCGTCGAACCCGACCGCGGGCGGCGCCTGCACCGGCGCCGGCATCGGCCCGACCAAGATCGACCGGGTCATCGGCATCCTCAAGGCCTACACCACCCGCGTCGGCTCCGGCCCGTTCCCGACCGAGCTGCTCGACGAGGACGGCGAGGCGCTGCGCCGGATCGGTGGCGAGCGCGGTGTCACCACCGGCCGCGACCGCCGCTGCGGCTGGTTCGACGCCGTCATCGCGCGCTACGCGACCCGGGTCAACGGCCTCACCGACTTCTTCCTCACCAAGCTGGACGTGCTGACCGGCTGGGAGCAGATCCCGGTCTGCGTCGCGTACGAGATCGACGGCAAGCGCGTCGAGGAGCTCCCCTACAACCAGTCGGACTTCCACCACGCCAAGCCGATCTACGAGACGCTGCCGGGCTGGACCGAGGACATCAGCAAGGCGAAGACCTTCGCCGAGCTGCCGAAGAACGCCCAGGCGTACGTGAAGGCGCTGGAGGAGATGTCGGGCGCGCCGATCTCGGCCATCGGCGTCGGCCCGGGCCGCGACGAGACGATCCAGATCAACTCGTTCATCTGAGCCTGATCCTCGGCTGACACTTCGAGGGCCCCGCGGGATCCGTCCCGCGGGGCCCTCGTTTGCCTCGCGCGGAAGATTTGCACTAGTACAAACATCTCTTGCTTCTAGTGCAGAGCGGCGCTACGTTCGGATCATGACCGCGAAGCTGCCCTCACCCGTCGTCCTCACCGGCCGCCACATCCGCCTGGAGCCGCTGGAGCGCCGCCACCTCGCCGACCTCTGGACGGCCGTCGGCTCCGACCCCGAGGTCTGGCGCTGGACCATGCACCTGCCGCCCGTCTCGGAGCAGGAGTTCGGCGCGGTCCTCGACATCCGCGTCGCCGAGGCGGCGGCCGGCGAGTCGGTGAACTTCGCCGCCGTCGACCTCGCGAGCGGCCGGGCCGTCGGCGTCACCGGCTACCACGACCTCAGCGCGCAGGACGAGTCCGTCGAGATCGGCGGCACCTGGTACGCCCGCTCGGTCTGGCGCACGGCGGTCAACACCGAGGCCAAACTGCTGCTCCTCTCCCACGCGTTCGAGGACCTCGGCATGGGCCGCGTCTTCTGGAAGACCGATGCCCGCAACGAGCGCTCCCGCACCGCGATCCAGCGCCTCGGCGCCCAGTACGAGGGCACCCTCCGCCGCCACCGCCGGCGCCCCGACGGCACCTGGCGGGACAGCGCCTACTTCTCGATGCTCGCCGAGGAGTGGCCGGCGGCCAAGTCCCTTCTGGCCGAGCGGCTTTCACGGGGCTGAGCCGCCGGACCGGCGGAGTTCGAGGGGGCACGGAGGCTATTTCCGCTCGCCTCGGGCGGAATGGCCGGCCGCGAACTCGCGCTTGGCCGCGCGGGGTTCACAGGCCTGGATGTTCACCAGCCAGACCAGCCAGCCGACGAACAGGACGGCGAGCAGGAGCGCCGACAATCCGGCGACGAGAAGCGCATTCACCGGGATGCGGAAATGCGCCGGGGTGGATGGGGCCGGTGGGGAGGGCCGAGGGGCGTGGGGAGTGGCATGGCTGTCTCCGGTCGGTGATTTCGGGCGCCGCGACCATGCATCTGATGTGTCATTACGGCCGAATGTCGGCCGTTAGACGACTGTTTGACGACTGTTTAGGCGGCAACAAGTCAGTGAGTGACACGGATGACCATAGGGTCAAGGTGCCAGAGTTGCTACCGAGCGGGAAGACGTTCACTCCATCGTGGGGTATCCCCCATTTTGGTAGCTAGGGCCCGGTACGCGCGGCACACTTCACCGGAAGCATCGACGCGAGCCGCGACCCGGAGAAGAGAGTCATGCCACCCCGCTTGTCGCCGACCGTGCGCCAGCAGCGCCTCGGGATCGAGTTGCGCAGGATGCGCGAGCTCGTGGGCGTCACGCCCAAGAGCCTGGCCGCCACCATCGGCACCGACCTGCCCAAGATCTCCCAGATGGAGAACGGGAAGTCGGGC
The DNA here is from genome assembly GCF_048159585.1 of Kitasatospora sp. SC0581. Classification (NCBI taxonomy): domain Bacteria; kingdom Bacillati; phylum Actinomycetota; class Actinomycetes; order Kitasatosporales; family Streptomycetaceae; genus Kitasatospora; species Kitasatospora sp. SC0581. Next base: position 53,787 of record NZ_JBLRWA010000022.1, read on the forward strand.
ATCAGCGCCGAGCGGCTCCGGATCTGGGCGCACACCTGCGGCTGCGAGGACGGCCCTTACCTGGACGCCCTGTTGGCGATGACGCAGGACCGGCGCAAGTACTGGTGGGACGGCTACCGCGGCCGGCTGCCGAACGCGATCATCGACATCGCGGAGATGGAGCACCACGCCTCCTCCCTGTCCATCCTGAACAGCACCTTCATCCCCGGCCTGCTGCAGACCCCGGACTACGCCGCCGCGGTGTTCGAGCGGCTTCCCCCCCAGTACCGGCAGGAGGCGGACATCCGGAAGGCGTTCCGGATCCGGCGCCAGCAGATCTTCGTCGACCACCCGAAGCCGTACAGCGCGTTCCTCCACGAATCCGCGCTGCGCATGCAGTTCGGCGGCCCGGACGTGCTGCGCGACCAGCTGCGGGGCCTGCTGGAGAATTCCGAACGGCCCGGGGTGGAGATCCGGGTGATCCCGTTCAGCGTGCCCACCTACACCGGCTCCGGGGAGAGCCTGTACCTCGCCCGCGGGCCCGTCCCGGAGCTCGACACCGTCCAGATCGATCTCTCCCACGGGCCGACATTCGTGCACACCCAGGTCGAACTGGCCTCCTACCGCCGGATCAAGGAGGAGACCGCGGCGATCGCACTCGGACCGGACGAGTCCCGGGAGTTCATCCGGTGCTTGCTGAAAGACTTCGCATGAGTACCTGGCGCAAGGCCTCGGCCAGCGGTGAGAGCACCGACTGCGTCGAGGTCAGAGCCGCGGGCGAACTGGTGGAGATCCGCGAGTCGGACCGGCCCGAGGTCGTCGTGCGGACCACCCCGCGCAAGTGGGCCGCCTTCGTCCGCGGGGTGAAGTCCGGGGAGTTCGACCGGTACGGGGACTTCACCCGGCCCTGATGCCCGACCCTGACGTCCGGCCGTGATCCCGGCCGTGATTCCCGGCCCCGCCCGGCGCGTGCGGCGGCGCCGCCGACCGGCCCCGCTCCTTGCGCCCCGGCCCCCGCTCCTTGCCCTAGGCTGGCAGCCCACAGTGGACCCTGCGCCCGACACGGCACTCCGGGTGGGGTGCGCGTGCGGGAGAAATCGGAGCATCCGAGGATGGCTCGGCACCTGATCACCAGCGCCCTTCCGTACATCAACGGGATCAAGCACCTGGGCAACATGGTCGGGTCCATGCTCCCGGCGGACGTCTACGCCCGCTACCTGCGCCGACGCGGGCACGAGGTGCTGTTCATCTGCGCCACCGACGAGCACGGAACGCCCGCCGAACTCGCCGCCCAGGAAGCCGGGTTGCCGGTCGCGGAGTTCTGCGCCAGGGCGCACGACGCGCAGCGGGCGGTGTACGACGGCTTCGGGCTCTCCTTCGACCACTTCGGCCGCAGCTCCTCGCCGCAGAACCGGGAGATCACCCAGGAGATCGCCCGCGAGCTCCAGCGCAACGGCTTCATCGAGGAGCGCGCGATCCGCCAGGTGTACTCCAACGCCGACGGCCGCTTCCTGCCGGACCGCTACATCGTCGGCACCTGCCCGCACTGCGGCTACGACAAGGCCCGCGGCGACCAGTGCGAGAACTGCACCCGGGTGCTGGACCCGACCGACCTGCTGGAGCCGCGCTCGGCGATCAGCGGCAGCGCCGACCTGGAGGTCCGGGAGACCCGCCACCTGTTCCTGCTCCAGTCCAAGCTCACCGAGGAGGTCGAGGACTGGATCGACGCCCACGCCGACGACTGGCCGGTGCTGGCCTCCTCGATCGCCCGCAAGTGGCTGACCGAGGGCCTCCAGGACCGCTCGATCACCCGCGACCTGGAGTGGGGCGTCCCGGTGCCGGCCGACGTGTGGCCCGAACTGGCCGCCGAGGGCAAGGTGTTCTACGTCTGGTTCGACGCCCCGATCGAGTACATCGGCGCCACCAAGGAATGGGCGGACGCGGCCCCGGCCGGGCACCTGCGGGACTGGAAGTCCTGGTGGTACGAGGCCGACGAGACCGTCCGGTACACCGAGTTCATGGGCAAGGACAACGTCCCGTTCCACACCGTGATGTTCCCGGCCACGCTGCTCGGCTCGCGCCGCCCCTGGAAGAAGGTCGACTACGTCAAGGCCTTCAACTGGCTGACGTACTACGGCGGGAAGTTCTCCACCAGCCAGCGGCGCGGCGTCTTCGGCAACGACGCGCTGGACCTGCTGCCCGCCGACTACTGGCGCTACTTCATGATGGCGCACGCGCCCGAGTCGGACGACTCCAGCTTCACCTGGGACCTGTTCGCCTCGGTCGTCAACAAGGACCTCGCCGACACCCTCGGCAACTTCGTCAACCGGGTGCTCACCTTCAGCCGCAAGCGCTTCGGCGACGACGTCCCGGGCGGCCACGCCCCGGGCGGGGCCGAGCAGCGCCTCGGCGAGCAGGTCGCCGGGCTCCTCGCCGAGTACGAGGCCCAGCTGGACGCGCTCAACTTCCGCAAGGCGGCGCAGGCCCTGCGCGCGCTGTGGAGCGCGGGCAACGCGTATCTGGACGAGAAGGCGCCCTGGCTCCAGGTGAAGACCGACCCGGAGGCGGCGGCGCTGACCCTGCGCACCGCGATGAACCTGATCCACCTGTACGCGGTGGTCTCCGAGCCGTTCATCCCGACCACGGCGGCGGCCATGCGCGGCGCCTTCGCGCTGCCCGCGGACTCGCCGGCCGCCACCCGCGACTGGATCGGCCCGGAGGAGGCGCGGGCGCTGGACCTGGTGCCGGCCGGGACGGCGTTCACGGTGCCGCCGGTGCTGTTCGCCAAGATCACGGACGAGGACCTGGCGGCCTGGACGGAGCGCTTCGGCGGCTCGGCGGGCTGAGCGGCGGGACGGCTGAGCGGCTGGACGGCTGCGTGACGGCGGCGGGGCCCGGGGTGATTCCCGGGCCCCGCCGCCGTTCTCGTACCGCCGTACCGTCCTGCCGGCGCGCCGCCCTCAGCCGAGCAGGTCCAGCGCGCCCGTCCCGGTGAGGTCGTACGCCCCCGCGAGGAGCAGGAAGAGCAGCACCGCCAGCGTCAGCCCCGTGTAGTGCAGCCGCCCGAACAGGTTCCACCAGCGCCCGCGCCAGGCCAGCACCGTGCAGAGCGCCATCACCGGGGAGAGCGCCAGGGCCGTCACGACCAGGGCCGGGACCACCGTCAGCAGCGGCGAATCGCCCAGGAACAGCGTCTGGTTGAGCGCGTTGGCGTCCGCCGTCAGCAGGGCGAAGCAGCCGGTGGCGGCGAGCAGCAGCGCCCCGGCGGTCCAGCCGAGCAGCCGTACGGCCGGCCGGTCGGCCCGGCCCCGGCGGCGGGCCAGGCGGACCGCCGCCGCCACCGGCCAGCCGAGCAGGGTGAGGGCGAGGACGGCGAGGCTGCCGACGGCGACCGCCTGGTGCGGGCCGGGTGCCTGGTACCAGGCGAGCCGCTGGTAGGCGATGGTCGGGTCGGCGTCGGTGAGCAGCGTGAGGGTGCCGTCGGCGGCCCGCTGGAAGGCGATCCGCGCGGTGCCGCCGACCTGCCGGAACAGGCCGGGTTCGAGCTGCTCCCAGTGCGTCTCGGCCGCCTCCGGGTCCCGGGTGACGGGGCCGGTGACGGTGAGCCGGCCGTGCTCGGCGGTGACGTGCGGAGAGGCCATCAGGGCGGCGGCCCGGGTGAGGTCGGCGTGGCTGGTGCGGGTGGAGCGGTAGTCGCCGGCGTAGGCGTCCAGGCCGCCGGTGAGCGGCGCGGTCGCGGCGGCCGGGGGCGCGGGCAGGAAGCGGTCCAGGAAGGCGGTGAGCACCTGCTGGGTGGCCCAGCCGCCGCTGGCGTCGGTGCCGTCGCCGTTGAGGGTCACGTAGAGGCCGAGGCCGCGCTGGGGCAGCAGGGCGAGGTTGCTGTGGAAGCCGGGCACGTCGCCGTCCTTGACCAGCAGCTGCTCACTGCCGTGGGTGCGCTGCTCCAGCAGGTAGGCCAGGCCGGGCAGGCGCGGGTCGGGGCCGTAGTGGCGGGCGAGCAGCCGCTCGGCCGTCGCCGGGTCGAGGATCCGCCGGGCGTCCGGGCCGCCCTGCGGGAGCAGGGCGAGCAGCAGCTTCGCCATGTCGTCGGCGGTGGTGACGGCGGCGGCGCCGGTGGGCGTCCAGGGGCCGTAGAGGCCCGCGGTCCCGGTCTGGCCGTCGCCCTCGGGGCGGTGGCCGCGGGCGAGGTCGGCGTCGATCGCGGCGGGGTGGGGCTGGCTGAAGGTGGTGCGGTCCATCCCGAGGGGCTGGAGGACGTGCTGGGAGACGTACTGGTCGAAGGGCTGCCCGGAGACCGTCTCGACCAGGTAACCGGCCAGCGCCACACCGTAGTTGTCGTACGCGGCGGCGGTGCCGGGGGCGCGGACCCGGTCCGGCTGGTGGGCGGCGAGCGAGGCGCCGAGGCCCTCGACCCGCTCGGGCCCGGCCTGAGCGAGGCCCATGAAGCTGTCGTCGAAGCCCGCGGTGTGGGTGAGCAGGTTCTCGACGGTGACCGGGCGGCCCGGGTAGCCGTCCCTGACCTTGAAGGCGGTCAGGTAGCGGTTGACGTCGGTGCCCAGGTCCAGCTTTCCCGCCGCGACCTGCTGGAGGACGGCGACGGCGGTGAACACCTTGGCGTCGGAGCCCATGAAGAAGGCGGTCCGCGCCGGGTCGACGGGCCGGTTCGTCCGGGTGTCGGCGACGCCGTAGCCGCCCGAGAAGACCTTCCGCCCGCCGGCCACCACCGTCACGGCGGCGCCGGGGATGCGGTGCTCGGCGAGCAGCCGGGGAAGCAGCTCGTCGAACAGGGCTCTCACCTGGACGGGGTCGGCCGGGGAGGGCGGTGCGCCGGTTCCGGCCGTCGGCACGCCTGTTCGCGTCGTCGGCGCGCCGCTTCCGGCCGTCGGCGCACCTGTTCCGGACGCGTGCCCGGCGGCGTGGGCCGGGGTGAGGCCGTGGAGGAAGAGGCCGAGGGCGGCCAGCACCAGGACCAGACGGACCAGCGGACGGCCGGCGGCGAAGCGCTTGGACATGGCGAACTCCCGTGATCATTGCGGTGGTTGGCGGGGGTCCGGCGCTCCGCTGACGGGCCGCTTCCGGACACCTCGAACGCTAGGCCGGGGACGGTGGGCCGGGGCAGGGCCCCTGGGCGTCGATCGGAGGGTGTACCCAGGTACCGCCGAGAGGGGGCCGAGGCCCCGTGAACAGGGCGGCGGGGTAGGGCAGTCTGGTGGTCCGCAGGGTCGGGACGGCGGCCGCGAGGCCGGTACGGAGGGGGACGGACAGTGACAACGGGCAGCGTGGGCAAGGAAGTCGGGGACGGCGCCGAGGCCGCCGGGGTGAGCGCGGGCACGCCGCTCGACCGGGCGCGCCGGGCCGTACGGGACCTGCTGCGCGCGACGGCGCTGGCCGGGTTCGCGGTGCCGCAGCTGCTGCTGCTCGTCGCCGCCACGGTCACCGCCGTCCTGCTGGGCGTGGGCCTCGGCGTCCTGCTGGTGCCGGCCACCGTCCTCGCCGTCCGGGCCCTGGCCGGCCGCCGCCGCACGCTGGCCGCCCGCTGGTCCGGCGTCGCGGTCCGCGAGCCGTACCGGCCGCTGCCGCCGGCCGAGCCGGGCCTCAAGGGCGCCTGGCAACGCTGCCGGGCCCTGCTCGGCGACCCGGCCACCTGGCGGGACCTGCTCTGGCTGCTGGTCGACCCGGTGATCGGCTTCACCGTGGCGCTGTTCCCGCCGGCCCTGGTCGCCTTCGGCCTCTTCGGCCTGCTACAGCCCTGGCTCTGGGAGCCGATCGCCTCGGCCGACGGCAACACCTGGTACTGGTGGGTGCACGTGACGGACCCGGGCAGCGCCCGGATCGCCGTCCTGCTCGCCGTCCCGACCCTCCTGGCCGGTCCGGCGATCGCCCCCGGCGCGCTGCGCGGCCACACCGCGCTGGCCGGGGCCCTGCTCGGCCCGACCGCCCGCGCCGAGGCGCTGGCCGCCCAGCGCAAGGTCGTCCACCTGACCGAGACCCGGCGCGACGCGCTCACCGCCCAGGCCGCCGAACTGCGCCGGATCGAACGGGACCTGCATGACGGCGCGCAGGCCCGGCTGGTGGCCATGGGGATGAACCTGGGCGTCGCCGAGCGGCTGGTCGAACGGGACCCGCAGGCCGCGAAGCAGCTGCTCGCCGAGACCCGCCAGGCCTCCGCCACCGCCCTCAACGAGCTGCGCGACCTGGTCCGCGGCATCCACCCGCCGGTCCTCGCCGACCGCGGACTGGCCGACGCCGTACGGGCCCTGGGCATGGACAGCCCGCTGAACGTCACGGTCACCGCCGACCTGCCCGGCCGCGCCGAGGCGCCGGTCGAGTCCGCCGTCTACTTCGCCGTCTCCGAGGCCCTGACGAACGCCGCCAAGCACGCGGGCGCGAGCCGGGTCGACGTCCAACTCTGGTACCAGGACGGCACCCTGAAGGCCCAGGTCACCGACGACGGCACCGGCGGCGCCGACCCCTCGCGCGGCACCGGGCTGCGCGGCCTGGAACGGCGGCTTGCTACCTTCGACGGCGTCCTGGCCGTCCGCAGCCCGCTCGGCGGCCCCACGACCCTGACGATGGAGCTGCCGTGCGAGTTGTCCTCGCCGAGGACCTCTTCCTCCTGAGGGACGGACTGGTCCGGATGCTGGAGGCCTACGACTTCGAGGTCGTGGCCGCGGTGGACACCGGACCGGCCCTCCTGGAGGCCCTGCTCACCGAACGCCCGGACGTGGCCGTCGTCGACGTACGGCTGCCCCCGACGTTCACCGACGAGGGCCTCCAGGCCGCCCTGGAGGCCCGCCGGCGGATCCCCGGGCTGCCGGTGCTGGTGCTCTCCCAGTACGTCGAGCAGCTCTACGCCAAGGAGCTGCTCGCCGACGGCACCGGCGCGATCGGCTACCTGCTGAAGGACCGGGTCTTCGACCCCGACGAGTTCGTGGAGACGGTCCAGCGGGTGGCGGCCGGCGGCACCGCGCTCGACCCGCAGGTGATCGCCATGCTGGTCGGCAGCAACGAACGCAACAAGCCGCTGGACCGCCTGACGCCGCGTGAGCGCGAGGTGCTGGGCCTGATGGCGGAGGGCCGCTCCAACGCGGCGATCGCCGAACGGATGGTGATCACCGAGCGGGCGGTGAAGAAGCACACCGCCAACATCTTCCTCAAGCTCGACCTGCCGCCCTCGGAGGAGGACCACCGGCGGGTGCTGGCCGTGCTCGCCTTCCTCCAGGTCGCGCCCTGAGCCGTCCTCAGTCCTCGGCGCCCTGGGTTTCCTCTGGCGTGGTTCCCTCGGGCGTGGTCTCCGCGGCCACCCAGTCGAGGTAGCCCCGGCTGCCGCCCGTCACCGGTACGGCGACCAGCTCGGGCGTCTCGTAGGAGTGCCGCCCGGCCACGAACGCGCCCAGCCGGTCCACGAGTTCGGCCCTGGTCTTGAGGTCGATCCGCCACTCCTCGGCGTCCTGCACCTCGCCGTCCCACCAGTACACCGACCGTACGGGGTACACCTGGGCGCAGGCCGCCAGCCGCTCCCGCACCACGGCGGACGCCAGGGCCAGGGCCCGCTCCTCGCTCTCGTGGGTCGTGGTCACCACGACGAAGCGCCGCTCACTCGCTGTCATGCGCCGACGGTACCCCGGAACGGGTCGGCCGAATTCCCGTTGCCCCGGCCGGACGGCGGTTGCCACGATCGGCCGATGACCACCTTCACCGGCCCCGACGGCACCCGGCTCGGCTACCGCGTGCTCGGCCGGGGCGAGCCGCTGCTCGTCCTCGCCGGCGGCCCGATGCGCGACGCCGCGTACCTCGGCGACCTCGGCTGCCTCTCCGCGCACCGCTCCCTGCACGTCCTCGACCTGCGCGGCACGGGCCGCTCGGAGCGCCCGGCCGATCCGGCGGACCACCGGGTCGACCGGCAGGTGGCGGACGTCGAGGCCTTCCGGACCCACCTCGGGCTCGACCGGGTGGACCTCCTCGCCCACTCCGCCGGCTGCTCGCTCGCCACCCTGTACGCGCTGCGGCACCCGGAACGCACCGGTCGGCTGGTGCTGGTCACGCCCAGCCTCCGGATCTTCGGCGGCACCTCCTCCGAGGACGACTACCGCGAGGCGGCCGAGGCCCGCGGCCTCGCCGAGGAGGAGTGGTACCCGGCCGCCCGGGCCGCCGTCCGCACCGCCTTCGCTGGCGGCGCCGCCGACCCCGACGCCGTGGCACCGCTCTTCCACGGCACCTGGGACGCCGCCGCCCGCGCCCACGAGGCCGACCGCACCGCCCAGAGCCACCCGGAGGCCGCCGCGGCCTACCACGGCGGCGGCTTCCAACCCGCCGACGTCCGCGCCGCCGTGGCCGAACTCGCCTCCCCGGCACTCCTGTTGGCCGGCGAGTACGACCCCGACCCGAGGCCCGGGGCGGTCCGCGCCACGGCCGCGCTGTTCCGCCACGCCCGTACCGCCGTCCAGCCCGCCGCCGGCCACTACCCGTGGCTCGACGACCCGGCCGCCTTCAGCCGTACGGTGGCCGCTTTCCTCGCACCCTGAAGCGACGGGCCGCACGTCCCACACCCGCCCCCGCCAACCCGCGAGGCCGCCGGGTCAGTCCCGGCGGGCCGTGTGGACGGTCATCGCGGAGAGGTAGAAGGCGTCCGGGCGGTGCAGGATCCCGGTGGGGGCGTCCTCGGCGAGCAGGGCGTCCAGGGTGGCCCGGTCCTCGGTGTCGAGCTGTTCGGCGAGCCGGTCGCGCAGCCGGGTCAGCTGGACGTGCAGGTAAGCGCGGACCGGGCCGGCGAGCGGGGCGGGGTGGTCGACCAGGAAGGTGCGGGTGCCGGTCGGGGTCAGCCCGGCCCGCCCGAGCATGGCCGGCCAGTCCTCGATCTCCTCGGTGCTGTCGGGCAGTTCGGCCCGCATGGTGGTGAAGCCGTCCTCGTGGGCGGCGTCCATCCGGGCCTGGAGGCCGGGCCGGCCGAGGCCGAAGTCGCGCGGCAGGTAGCGCGCGGGCAGGCCGCGTTCGGCGACGGCGAGCAGGCCGCCGGGCCGCAGCGCCCCGGCGAGCGAGGTGAGCGCGGCCTGCTGGTCGCCGAGGTGGTGGATGGCGTTGCCGGACCAGATCAGGTCGGCCTCGCCGAGCTTGTCGAACTCGGCGGGCAGGTCGGCCTGTCGGGTGCCGAGCCGGCCACCGGAGCGGACCCGGGCGCGCTCCAGCAGGGCGGCCGACTGGTCGACGGCCACCACCTCGGCCGCCGGGAAGACCTCCGCCAGCAGTCCGGCGATCACCCCGGGCCCGCTGCCGACGTCGAGGACCCGCCGAACCGCGCCCTCGCCGTGCAGGCCGAGCAGCCACCGTCCGGCCTCGGTGACGGCGCCGGCCCGCAGGTCGCCCTCCAGCTCCAGGTGCGCGGCGAGCGCGTCCCAGTCGAAGTCGGCGGCGGGGACGTGCCCGTGGGAGTGCCCGTGGGAGTGCCCGTGGGACGGGCCGTGGGAGTGGGAGTGGTCGTGCTGGTGCGCTGACATCAGGGTTTCTCCGATCGTGGGTTGACGAAAGCTTCCCCGCTCAGGCGGGCACGGCGGCGCCGGACGCGCGGTACCGCACGACGGCCCGCTCGACCTCCTCCGCCGCGAGGTCGTGGTCGAGCGCGAAGGCGGCCGCCGCGCCCATCCCGGCGGCGGTGACCACCTGGGCGCGCGGGTCGGCGACGTTGCCGACCGCCCAGACGCCGGGGAGGCTGGTGCGGCCGGTCCGGTCGGTGGTGACCCAGCCGTTGTCGTCCCGGGCACAGTCGAGGCCGAAGAGCAGCGCGTCCCGGGGCACCGGCTGCGGGAAGACGAACACCGCCTCGCGCGGCACCACCTGCCCGTTGGCGAGCTCGACGCCGCGCAGCCGCCCGTCGTCGGAGACCAGGCGGACGATCCGGCCCTCGACCACCCGGACGTCCCGGGCGGCGAGCCGTTCCCGCTCGTCGTCGGTCAGTGCGAGGGTGTGCGCGAGCAGCACCACGTCCGCCGACCACTGCCGCAGCAGCAGCGCCTGGTCGACCGCCCCCGGGCCGGTGCCGAGCACACCGAGCGGGCGGTCGCGGACCTCCCAGCCGTGGCAGTACGGGCAGTGCAGCACATCCTGGCCCCACCGCTCGACCAGGCCGGGCAGCTCCGGCAGGCCGTCCCGCAGCCCGGTGGCGACGACCACCCGGCGCGCGTGCAGCACCGGCCCGCCGGCCAGGTGGACCACGAAGCCCGGCGCCGCGGACCCGGCCGGACCGGCACCGGCATCGGCATCGGCACCGGCGGGCTCGATGTGCTCGACCCGGGCGTCGATCAGGTCCGCCCCGTACCGGGCGACCTCCTCCCGCCCGACCGCCAGCAGCGCCGCCGGGGGCATGCCGTCCCGGCTCAGGTAGCCGTGCATGTGGGCGGCGGGCGCGTTGCGCGGCTCGCCGGCGTCCACCACCGCGACCCGGCGCCGGGCCCGGCCCAGCACCAGCGCGGCGTTCAGCCCCGCCGCACCGGCGCCGACCACCACCACGTCGTAGCGCTCGCTCCCCCTGATCCCGGTCACCCCGGCTGTCCTGGTCGTCCCGGTCGTCTCGCCCATGGCGCTCACCTCCACCGCCAGGCTGCGGCCCACCCCACCGGATCGGCAAGCAATGTTGCCACCTCAGCAAACCCCGGCCCCGAGCCGACCCCGCCCTCAGCGCACCTCGGCGGCCCGCGCCCCCGTCCGCCGCCAGTACGACCGGGCGGCTACCGCCAGCGCGACCCCGTACCCGGCGAACCCGCACATCCCCACCCAGGCGACCTCCAGCGCGCTCTGCTCACCGGCGAACTCGCCCAGCCTGATCCGCGTCACCCCGGCGGTGCACAGCCCCAGGTAGCCGACCCCGACCACCCCGTACGGCGCCAGCGTGGCCGCACCCAGCAGGGCCGGGGTGAGCGGCAGCCAGCGCGGCACCCGGCGGCCGCGCAGCGGCAGGGTCCAGCGCGGGAAGACCTGCCCCCACGGACGGACCAGCCCCCAGAGCAGGAACACCCCGAGCAGCGCCAGCAGCATCGTGCCGTCCAGTCCCCAACGCTCCAGGGCGAGCCAGAGCCCGGAGGAGCCGTTGCGCACATAGCTCGCGTACATCCGGTCACCGCTGATCCCCGCGAAACTGCCGCCGAGCGCCCAGACCAGCTTCATCAGCACGTACGGCACGAACGCCAGAGTCCCTGTCCAGGCGGCGAGTTGGACGAGCGGCGGGGCCGCCGTGGGAGCCGGCGCGGCCTGCCCGCCCCGGCCGGCACGGGCACCGGGCCGCAGTCCCAGGGCGACCCTGGCCAGCAGTACCGCCCCCAGCGCCGCCAGGGCGCGCCCCACCGTGTCGGGGACGCTGTCCACCCGCTGGCCGAACACCAGCGTCACCAGGTCCATCAGCAGGCTCCAGGCCCCCACCGCGGCCGCCCCGCAGAGCAGCCACAGCAGCCGCTGCGGCCGCACCGGTTTCCGGCGCGCCACCAACGCTCCGGCGACGGCCGAGAGCAGCCCCACGCCGGCCACGACCCACCCCGGCCAGTGCGCGCCGAACAGCGCCGTCCCGCTCAGCCCGCACCCCGCCCCGAACCCGGCGTACCCGAGCCCCCAGCCGGCCACCGCCCACCCGCTTCTCACCATGCCGCCAGGCTCACCCGCGCCACCCGCCCCGCCCCTCCCCCGGCACGGTGATCCCCCTCCCCCACCCGGGGGACCCCGCACCACGCGCGGCGGATATCACTCCAACTCGCAGTCCCCGACGCACAACTGAGCCAGCACCAGGGGAACAACCCCATGCGAGGCTTCATCGGCAGCCTCGACCACGACGACCGTGCCCGGACCACCGGTGCCGCGAGCCTCCCCAGCGACCCGCTCGACGGCCAGCCCGGCGGTCACCGGCCTGCGCACCGTGGACCACGGCGCCACCATCGTCCTGCCTGGCCTCGACGACCAGCCGGGACGGGAAAGCGTGGCACAGCGTATTACGGCGCGATACACTGGCACCATGAAGACCATCACGCAGCGCGAACTCGCGGCGCGGTCCAAGGCCGTACTCGACGACGTCGAAGCCGGCGAGATCTACCACGTCACCCGCAACGGCACGGAGATCGCCGAAGTCCGACCGATCAGCAACCGCCGACGGTTCGTCCCCGTGGAAGAACTCCAGCGCAAGTGGCGGAGCGCACCCGCCGTCGACGCCGCACAGCTGCGGGCCGAGGCCGACACCTTCTACGGCGACGAGGACCGGGTCGAGGGCGGCGGCGCCCCGTGGGAGCGCGCGTGAGCGAACGACGCCAGTGCGGCCTGCTCGACACCTGTGTGGTGATCGATCTGCCGCAGATCGATCCGGAACTCCTGCCGTTCGAGGTAGCCGTGCCCTCGGTGGTGCTGGCCGAGCTCTCCCAGGGTGTCGCCATGGCCAAGGACCCAGTGCAGATGCTGGCCAGGGCCCAACGGCTGGCCGACGTGGAGGCGGAGTTCACCGCCCTCCCGTTTGACCGTGAGGCCGCCCGGCGATTCGGAACACTGATCGCACTCACGATCCAGGCCAAGCGCGACCCCCGCCCTCGCCGCATGGGCCTGATGATCGCTGCCACCGCCGCCGCCCACGGCCTACCGCTCTACACCCGGAACGCGGACGACTTCATCGGCCTGGAGCAGGGGATCGAGGTCATCGCGGTATAGCCGCCCAGCCCCGCCCGGCTGTCGGGGCTGGGCGGGGCCGGGCGGGCCGGGGCTCATCCCCTCGGGGCGGCGAAGCAGTGGACGGTGACGGTGCGACCGGAGGCCCACCGCTGGTCGCCGCTGCCGAGGTGGGTCCAGCCGAGGCGGCGGTAGAGGGCCACGGCGGCGGTGTCGGTGGCGAGGACGTCGAGCACGGGGTGCAGGCCGAGCGCCCGCGCGTGCGCCACGGCGCAGGCCAGCAGCCGGGCGCCGATGAGGTGGCCGCGCGCCGTGGGGGCGACGTAGAGGCGGCCGATCACGCTGGTGAGCTCCGGGCGGCCGCCGGTGCGGTGGCCCCACAGGGCGGGGGCGAGGTCGTCCGGGGTGCTGCGGGCGAGGCCGACGTGTCCGGCGAGCCGGCCGTCCGACTCGGCGATCCAGGCGGCGAGCTGGCCGTCCGGGGTCAGCCAGGCGGCGGGGCGGTCGGGCCAGTCGGCGGGATAGCCGTCGGCCGCGTGGACGTCGCCGAGCACCCGGACGCAGTCGGCGAGGTCGTCGGCGCGGCGCGGTCGGACCAGCACCCCCGCTCCGGCCTGCCGTGAGTGGGACGCGACGACGGTGGCGCGTTCTTCGAGGTCTGCCATGCCGGTACGTTACCGGCCGGGCCTCACCGTCGCAGCAGGTCGACGACCCCGGTCAGGTCCTCCTCGCCGCCGCCGATCTCCAGCCTGCGCTCCATCAACCGGAAGTACGGCTCCAGCAGTTCGGCGCTCACCCCCTGCTCCTCGGCGGTGCTCAGCAGCGTCTGCCGGCCGGCCACCTGCATCGCCAGGTTGGACACCACGCCCTGGGTGTAGTCGCCGCTCTCCAGCTGCTCCGCGGTCCTGGCCACCGAGCCGGACATCGCGGCGAGCCAGCCGCCCAGCAGCGGCGCCAGCTCGCTCGGCGCCACGTCCTCGCCGCGGACCAGCGCGAAGGCGTGCGCGATCCCGGCGAGCATCCCGTACATCCCGCTGAGCAGCGCCACGTCGTGCAGCGCCGCGTACCCGGCGTCCGCGCCCACGTACCGGGTGCCGGCCGGGACGGCGAGGGTGGCCCCGTGCTCCTCGAACAGCTCGGACGAGCCGCTGTAGAACACGTACGCCCCGGTCGCCGGGACACCGATCATCGGCGGGACGGCCATGATCCCGCCGTCCAGGTAGCGGGCGCCGCGCTCCTCGGCCCAGGAGGCGCGGGCGCGGGCCTGCGCGGGGGTGCTGGTGACCAGGTTGACCAGGTCCTTGCCGGTCAGGTCGACGCCGTCCAGCGCCTCCGGCACGGAGGCGTCGTCGAGCAGGCAGACGACGACCAGCCGGTTCGCGGCGACCGCCTCCGCGGCGGTGGCGGCGACGGCGGCACCGCGGGCGGCGAGCCCCTCGGCGCGGGCGGCGGTGCGGTTCCAGACGGTCAGCGGGTGCCCGGCGGCGAGCCAGGCCCCGGCCAGCGCGGTACCCATCGCGCCGAGGCCGAGCAGGGTGAGCGGGGTGGACGGGGTGTTCAGGGCGGGCGTGGTCTCGGACGCGTTCTCAACGGGGTTGGTTGCCATGGCAGTCAGCCTCCGCGCTGCCCCCGGAAACGATCAAGTACGCACTTCGGAGTGGGTGGTTACCCTGGGGTCAGTATCCAGGTCGGAGGTTCGGAAGGGGTGGGCATGGCGACCGTGCCGAGGCCGGGGGCGTACATCTGCGGGACGGACGCCGCGATGGACGTGATCGGCGGCAAGTGGAAGGTGTCGATCCTCTGGGCCCTGGGCGAGCGCCCGCGCTGCCGCTTCGGCGAGCTGCGCCGGCTGCTGCCGGGGATCACCGAGAAGGTGCTGGCCGCGCACCTGCGCGAGATGGAGGCGCACGGCATCGTGCACCGGGAGGCGTACGAGGAGGTGCCGCCGCGGGTCGAGTACGCGCTGACCGAGGCGGGACGCCGCCTCAACACGGCGCTGGGGCCGCTGGGCGCCTGGGGCCGGGAGCACCTCCTGGGCGGGGCGCCGTACCCGGCGTAGCGCCACCACCCGGTGCGCCGTACCCGGCATGGCGCGGGCCCTACGCGATCGCGGCCGACACCACCGCCGCCACCGCGATGTTGCAGGAGGCGGACACCCACACCGCCGGGTGCGGCTCCGGCTCGACCAGGATCGCGCCGAGCTTTCCCGGCGTCAGCAGGTCCACCAGCCAGAACGCGACGGCCATCAGCACCAGCCCGAGCAGGCCGTAACAGGCCGTCGACAGCAGGCCCTTGGCGAAGTCGGCGTAGGTGTACATGATCGCGGTGAAGACGATGCCGCCGATGCCGAGCAGCGCGGAGCTGAGCAGGACGGCGGCGTTGCGGTTGCGCTCGACCCAGATCTGGTGGCCGAGCCTGCCGGGCGTCAGCAGGTCGACCAGGCCGATGCCGAGGAGCAGCAGCACCACGCCGAGGGCGCCGTAGGCCGCCGCCGCACCGAGCCCGTGCAGGATGTCGTTCATCGTGGTTCCAGCCCCCGGTCCGCTCACGCCAGCCCCCGACCGGCTGGTCAGGGCCCCCGACCGCCTTGGTCAAGGGTTGGCAAAAGATACCCCACCCGGGTGAGGGGCGGACCGGGATCCGGAAACCGGGGACGGGTCAGTCGTCCTCGTGCACCAGGTGGTCGACGCAGGCCGCGACGGCCAGCAGCAGGCCGGTGTCGGCGCCGTCGGCGATCTCCACCCCGTAGGTGTCGCGGATCCGGAACCACTTGCGGCTGATCCGGGCCAGGTCGTCGCCGTGCTGGTTCTCGATCCGGTAGTCCTTGTCGATCAGGTTGCCGTGGATCTTCAGCTCGCCGCCGGAGGCCAGCTCCACCAGGTACTTGTCCCGGAACGGGGTGAACAGCTTCTCCCGGACGGTGGCGACCACCTCGCCGTCGGCGTCCTCGATCTTCATCGCGTCGCGGACGGTGAGCATCTTCTTCTTCACCACCGCGACCACCCGCCCGTGCGCGTCCTTCAGCTCGAAGGTGTCCCGCAGCCGCAGCACCTTGCCGTCCACCAGGTACGCCTTGCGGCCCCGGTCGTCCTCGATCCAGTAGTCGTCGCCGACCGCGAACAGCTTCTCCCTGACCAGGTACCGCACCTGCGACCTCCTCGTGTTGACGTCCGCCCCATTCGACCCCGGACCCCCGGCCACGGGAAAGCACCGCCACGGGACGGCCGACCGGAAACCCCGTCGCACAACGGCCCCCGATCCCCTTCAATACGGCCATGCACCCTGACCTCACCACCGCCGAGCTGCGCAGCGAGCGCCTCGACCTGCTGCCGATCGCCCCCGGGCACGCCGAGGAGCTGGCGGCCGCGCTCGCCGACCCGGCCCTGCACTCCTTCACCGGCGGCCGCCCGGCCACCGTCGAGGAGCTGCGCGCCCGCTGCGCCCGGCTCGCCGCCGGTTCCCCCGACCCGGCCGAGGCCTGGGGCAACTGGGTGCTGCGGCTGCGCGCCGACGGCGCCCTCACCGGCTACGTGCAGACCACCGTCCGCCCTGACGGGGCCGAACTCGCCTGGGTGGTCGGCACCCCCTGGCAGCGCCGCGGCCTGGCCACCGAGGCCGCCCGCACCCTGCTCGCCCACCTCACCGCCGCCGGCGCCACCACCGCCGTCGCCCACATCCACCCCGACCACCACGCCTCCGCCAGGATCGCCACCGCCCTCGGCCTGCGCCGCACCGCCCACACCCAGGACGGCGAGACCCGCTGGCAGGCCGACCTCACCCGGCCGTAACCGCTCGCGGCCCCGCACCGGAATGCGGGCAGCGGGCGTGCGGTTTGATTGACGCATGGCATCTCGTGCACGTGTACGCGCCCCCGAACTGGTCGGGGCAGGCGGTTGGCTGAACACCGGCGGCAAGGAGCTCACGCTCGCCGACTTCCGGGGCAAGATCACCATCCTGGACTTCTGGACCTTCTGCTGCATCAACTGCCTGCACGTCCTGGACGAGCTGCGGGAGCTGGAGGAGGCGCACCGCGACACCGTGGTGATCGTCGGGGTGCACTCGCCGAAGTTCGTGCACGAGGCCGACCACCAGGCCGTGGTCGACGCCGTCGCCCGCTACGAGGTGCACCACCCGGTGCTGGACGACCCGGCGCTGGCCACCTGGAAGCAGTACGCCGTCCGGGCCTGGCCGACGCTGGTGGTGATCGACCCGGAGGGCTACGTGGTCGCCCAGCACGCCGGTGAGGGGCATGCCCACGCGCTGGCCCGGCTGGTCGAGGAGCTGGAGGCCGAGCACGCCGCGAAGGGCACGCTGCGCCGCGGCGACGGCCCGTACGTGGCGCCGGAGCCGACCGCGGGGAGCCTGAAGTTCCCCGGCAAGGCGGTCCGGCTGCCGAACGGCCACTTCCTGGTCGCCGACTCCGGCCACCACTCGCTGGTCGAGCTGGCCGAGGACGGCGAGACGGTGGTGCGCCGGATCGGCGACGGGCAGCGCGGACTGGTGGACGGCGACGGCACGGACGGCGAGGGCCCGCGGTTCAGCGAGCCGCAGGGCCTCGCGCTGCTGCCGGAGGGCTCGGCGTACGACGTGGTCGTCGCCGACACCGTCAACCACGCCCTGCGCGGCGTCCGCCTCGCCGACGGCCTGGTGACCACCCTGGCCGGCACCGGCCGCCAGTGGTGGCAGGGCTCGGCCACCGAGGGCCCGGCCCGCGAGGTGGACCTCTCCTCGCCGTGGGACGTCGCCTGGTTCGACGGCCGGGTGTGGATCGCGATGGCCGGCGTGCACCAGCTGTGGTCGTTCGACCCGGCCGCCGACACGGTCACGGTCGCGGCCGGCACCACCAACGAGGGCCTGGTGGACGGGCCCGCCGCCGAGGCCTGGTTCGCCCAGCCGTCTGGCCTCGCGGTCTCCGCGGACGGCGAGCGGCTCTGGGTCGCCGACTCCGAGACCTCCGCGCTGCGCTGGGTTTCACGTGAAACAGGGGCGGTCCGGACCGCCGTCGGCACCGGCCTGTTCGACTTCGGCCACCGCGACGGCGCGGCCGACCAGGCGCTGTTCCAGCACCCGCTGGGCGTCACCGTGCTGCCGGACGGCTCGGTGGCCGTCGCCGACACCTACAACCACGCGCTGCGCCGTTACGACCCGGCCAGCGGTGAGGTCAGCACGCTGGCCACCGACCTGCGCGAGCCCTCCGGGGCGGTGCTGGTGGACGGCGACATCGTGGTGGTCGAGTCGGCCCGGCACCGGCTGACCAGGCTGCGGCTGCCGGAGGAGGCGGTGCGGGTCGAGTCGGTGGCGCACCGCACCCGCCGCGCGGCCACCGAGGTCGCCCCGGGCGCCTTCCGGCTGGACGTGGTCTTCGAGGCGCCGAACGGCCAGAAGCTGGACGAGCGCTACGGCCCGTCCACCCGGCTGCTGGTCAGCTCGACCCCGCCCGAGCTGCTGGTCTCCGGCGCGGGCGCGGACACCGACCTCTCCCGTGAGCTGGTGCTCTCCGCCGAGGTCGCCGAGGGCGTGCTGCACGTCTCGGCGATGGCCGCCTCCTGCGACGACGACCCGGAGATCGAGTACCCGGCCTGCCACGTGCACCAGCAGGACTGGGGCGTGCCGGTGAAGCTGGTCGCCGACGGCGCCCGCCGCCTCCCGCTGGTCCTGGCCGGGATGGAGTAACCCGGAACGACCCGCACCCGAACAGCGCGGAAGGGCCCGGCGGACGACCGCCGGGCCCTTCCGCGTCCGCCGTCAGCCCTCCAGGAAGGCCTTGAGCGCGCTCGCCAGCAGGTACGGGTCCTCCGCGCCGCACAGCTCGCGCGCCGAGTGCATGGAGAGCGCCGCGATGCCGCAGTCCACCGTCTTGATGCCCAGCCGCGCCGCCGTGATCGGGCCGATCGTCGTACCGCAGGGCATGGCGTTGTTGGAGACGAAGGTCTGCCACGGCACGCCCGCCTTCTCGCAGGCGGCCGCGAACACCGCCCGCCCGACGCCGTCGGTCGCGTAGCGGTTGTTGACGTTGACCTTGAGGATCGGCCCGCCGTTCGGCATCGGGTGGTGGCCCGGCTCGTGCCGCTCGCTGTAGTTCGGGTGGACGGCGTGGCCCATGTCCGAGGAGAGGCAGACGGTGCCGGCGAGGGCCCGGGCCCGGTCCTCGGTGGTGCCGCCGCGCGCGTGGACCGTCCGGTCCAGCACGGTGCCGAGCAGCGGGCTCTGCGCGCCGGTGTCGGACTCGCTGCCGGTCTCCTCGTGGTCGAAGGCGGCCAGCACCGGGATGTACGGCAGGCTGGCGGCGCCCTCGGCGGTGGCGACGGCGGCGAGCGCGGCGGTGGCCGCGTGCACCGAGAGCAGGTTGTCCAGGCGCGGGGCGGCCAGCAGTTCGCGGTCGCGGCCCAGGTAGGAGGCGGGCTGGACGTCGTGGGTCATGAGGTCCCAGCCGGCCACGTCGGCGGCGTCCAGACCGGCCCGCTGGGCGACGTAGGAGATCAGCGCGCCCTCGTCGACCGGGCCGAGGCCCCAGATCGGGGTGAGGTGGCGCTGCTTGTCGAGCTTCATGCCCTCGTTGACCTGGCGGTCCAGGTGGATGGCGAGCTGCGGCACGCGCAGCAGCGGCTCGTCCAGCTGGACCAGCCGGGCGGTGCCGTCCTTGAGCGCGAGCCGGCCGGAGAGGCCGAGGTCGCGGTCCAGCCAGGTGTTCAGCGGGACGCCGCCGTAGATCTCCACGGCGACCTGCCGCCAGCCCTCCGAGCCGGTGTCCGGCACGGGCTTGACCCGCAGGTTGGGCGAGTCGGTGTGGGTGCCGACGATCCGGAACGGCGTCTCGGGGCCCGCTCCCTCCGGCAGGTACCAGGCGATCAGCGCGCCCCCGCGGATCAGGTAGCGCCCGCCGGCCGCGTCGTCCCACGCGTCCGTCTCGGCGACCTGCCGGAAGCCCGCCTTCTCCAGCCGTTCCGCGGCGCTCGCCACCGCGTGGTACGGGGAGGGTGAGGTGCCGAGGAACGCGATCAGGTCGTCGCTGTGCGTCCGGTCGAAGAATGCCTGGCGGGCGGCGGTCGACATGCTGCTCCTGGGTCGAGTGAGGGCCGAAGCCGGATGGGGAGTCGGCTTCGCACCTGAGCATATGCCCGTACACGGACAGGGCATTCGGAACACCTGGTTCGGTGCACGACCCGGACACGACCGTGAACCGCCGCGCACGGTCGGAGCTTTCCGCCGCCGGACGCACGCCCGGACGCACGCCCGGACCACGGCGCCGGACGCACGCCCCGGCCACGGCCCCGGACGCACCGAAGGGCCCGGTGGCAGCCGGGCCCTTCGGTGCGAGGGTGTGTCAGGCGGTTCGAGGGGTGCGCGGGCCCGGACGGGCCCGGCGGTCCCGGACGGGCCTAGAAGGCCTCCTCCGCCAGGTCCATGATCTCGTTGTCGATGCCCTCGGCGATCAGGCGCTGCGGGGCAACGGTCGGCAGGACGTTCTTGGCGAAGAAGCGGGCAGCCGCGACCTTGCCCTGGTAGAACGGGACGTCCTTCTCGGAGGCGCCGGCCTCCAGCTTGGCCAGGGCCACCACGGCCTGGCGCAGCAGCAGCCAGCCGACCACGACGTCGCCGGAGACCATCAGCAGGCGGGTGGTGTTCAGGCCCACCTTGTACATGTTCTTGACGTCCTGCTCGACCGAGGTCAGGTCGGCGATCAGCTTGCCGACGATGGCCGCCAGGTCCTCGGCGGCCTTGCCGAGCAGCTTGCGCTCGGCGGCCAGGGCGTCGCCGCCGGCGGCCGAGTCGACGAACTTCTGGATCTGCTCGGACAGCGCGGTCAGCGCCTGGCCGCCGTCCTTGACGATCTTGCGGAAGAAGAAGTCCTGGCCCTGGATCGCCGTGGTGCCCTCGTACAGGGTGTCGATCTTGGCGTCCCGGATGTACTGCTCGATCGGGTACTCCTGGAGGTACCCGGAGCCGCCGAAGGTCTGCAGCGACTGGGCGAGCTGCTCGTAGGACTTCTCCGAGCCGTAGCCCTTGACGATCGGCAGCAGCAGGTCGTTGAGGCGCTCGGCGGCCTCGTCGTGCTCGCCGCGCAGCTTGGCGGCCATCATGTCGTCCTGGGTGGACGCGGTGAACAGCACCAGCGCGCGCATGCCCTCGGCGTAGGCCTTCTGGGTCAGCAGCGAGCGGCGCACGTCCGGGTGGTGGGTGATGGTGACGCGCGGGGCGGTCTTGTCCAGGAACTGCGAGATGTCGGCGCCCTGCACGCGCTCCTTGGCGTACTCCAGGGCGTTCAGGTAGCCGGTGGAGAGGGTGGCGATGGCCTTCGTGCCGACCATCATCCGGGCGAACTCGATGATCTTGAACATCTGGCGGATGCCGTCGACCTTGTCGCCGAGCAGCCAGCCCTTGGCCGGGTGCTTGGCGCCGAAGGTCATCTCGCAGGTGTTCGAGGCCTTGAGGCCCATCTTGTGCTCGACGTTGGTGGCGTAGACGCCGTTGCGCTCGCCCAGCTCGCCGGTCTCCCAGTCGAAGTCGAACTTGGGGACGATGAACAGGCCCAGGCCCTTGGTGCCCGGCTTGCCGCCCTCGGGGCGGGCCAGCACCATGTGGATGATGTTCTCGGACATGTCGTGCTCGCCCGAGGTGATGAAGCGCTTGACGCCCTCGATGTGCCAGGAGCCGTCCTCCTGCTGGATCGCCTTGGTGCGGCCGGCGCCCACGTCGGAGCCCGCGTCGGGCTCGGTGAGGACCATGGTGGAGCCCCACAGGCGGTCGGTCATCCGCTTGGCGACCTCGAGCTGCTCCTCGGTGCCCTCCTCGGCGATGACGCCGGCGAAGGCCGGGCCGGAGGAGTACATCCAGATGGCCGGGTTGGAGCCCAGGATCTGCTCGGCGAAGGCCCAGATCAGCGAGTTCGGGGTGACCTGGCCGCCGATCGACTCCGGGATGCCCAGGCGCCACCACTCGGCGTCCATGAAGGTCTGGTAGCTCTTCTTGAAGGTGGCCGGGATCGGCGCGGTGCTGGTCTCCGGGTCGAAGACCGGCGGGTTGCGGTCGGTGTCGGCGTAGGACGCCGCGAGGTCGTTCTCGGCGAGGCGCGCGATCTCGCTGAGGATGTTCTTCGCGGTCTCGACGTCCATGTCCGCGAACGGTCCGGTGCCGTACACCTGCTCGCGGCCGAACACCTCGAAGAGGTTGAACTCCACGTCCCGCAGGTTGGACTTGTAGTGACCCATGGCCGTTATCTCCGGTTCGTCGCTTCCGGGAGACCGCCGCGTTCCGGCGTCCCGTACCCACCAGTAGGCATCATGATGCTACCCAGCGGTAACTTGGGCAAGCCCCCGCCGGCGAATCCGCTATGAACGTGGTCACGTCCCACAGCCGACGCGGCCACTCCTTGTCAGGATCGGTGCCAGCGGAGAGGGGTGCGCTCCCGCTAGCCTGTCCGTGTGTACGGATATGACCAGAACACATACCCGGGCGACCCCTACCAGCAGCAGGCGGGACCGCAGCAGGGCATGAACGGCATGCCCGGACCCGACGCCTACGGCGGGCAGTCGCAGGCCCCCCAGCAGTCCCTGTACCCCGAACCCTCGCCGCCCTCACTCGCGGACGCCGTCCGGGCCTTCACCACCGGCTCGATGGCGGTCGAGGACTTCCAGGCGATCTTCATCACCTCGAAGGTGCACTGCCCCCGCGGCGACCGCCCCGGCTTCCTGGCGCTGCACAACACCCCGACGCCGGTGATCCCGATGTTCAGCTCGCTGAAGGAGCTGCGCCGCTACGCCGGCAAGGACTCCAAGCACTTCACCGTCACCGGCGCCGAGGTCCTGGACCTGCTGCCGACCGGCTACGGCTTCGCGCTGGACATGGAGGGCGAGCACCGGATGGTGTTCGACGCCAAGGCCGTCGAGCAGATGGTCGACTTCACGATGCGCCGGATGTACGGCTGACCCATGCTGGACGAGGAGCCCCGCGCTCCTTCGTCACTACATAGTTCAACTTTCAACTTGCTTGTTGTTGAGGATTGAACTAACCTCATGGATGTAGGCCAGACACCCCCGAAGGAGGCCGACATGCCCGCCGTGACCGTCGACAACCCGCTGACCCTCCCGCGCGTCACCACGCCGGACCCCGCCGTCACGAGCGCACGGCCGGTCCTCACCGTGGCGACCGCCCCCGAGGGCTACGAGGGCGAGGGCTTCCCCGTCCGCCGCGCCTTCGCCAGGATCAACCAGAAGTACCTCGACCCGTTCATCATGATGGACCAGATGGGCGAGGTGGACTACGCGGCCGGCGAGCCCAAGGGCACCCCCTGGCACCCGCACCGCGGCTTCGAGACCGTCACGTACATCATCGACGGAACGTTCATCCACCGGGACTCGCACGGCGGTGGCGGCACCATCACCGACGGCGACACCCAGTGGATGACCGCCGGCTCCGGGCTGCTGCACATCGAGACCCCGCCGGAGTCCCTGGTGCAGTCCGGCGGCCTCTTCCACGGCCTCCAGCTGTGGGTCAACCTGCCCGCCTCGGACAAGATGATCACCCCGAAGTACCAGGACATCCGCGGCGGCAGCGTCAAGCTGCTCAGCACCGAGGACGGCGGCGCGCTCCTGCGCGTCATCGCCGGCGAGCTGGACGGCCACCAGGGCCCGGGCACCACCTTCACCCCGATCACCATGATCCACGCCTCGATCAACCCCGGCGCCCAGATCACCCTGCCCTGGCGCGCCGACTTCAACGCCCTCGCCTACGGCCTCGCCGGCAACGGCTCGGCCGGCACCGAGCACCGCCCCTTCCACCGGGGCCAGGCCGTCGTCTTCGGCGACGGCGACTCGATCACCCTGCGCGCCGACGAGAAGCAGGACTCCCGCGACAACAACTTCGAGGTCGTCCTCCTCGGCGGCCTCCCGATCCGCGAACCCGTCGCCCACTACGGCCCGTTCGTGATGAACAGCCACCGCGAGCTCCAGCAGGCCATGGAGGACTTCCAGGCCGGCCGCCTCGGCACCATCCCCGCCGACGGCCACTGAGCCCGCCCGCTCGTGAGGGCCCGGACCGCACCCGGTCCGGGCCCTCACGCGTCCACCGCCTACAGCAGCGCGTACAGGGCCGAGGCGTCGTCGTGCGTCTTGCCGCGCGGCCAGCGCTCGCAGCCGGCGTCCGCCCGCTCCACCGCCCGGACCTGGGCGATCAGCTCGCCCGGCCCGGACTCGGCGAGCAGCCGCAGCACGTCGCCCCAACTACCCAGCCCGAAGCGCTCGGTGTAGCGCGAGGCGCCGTCGGTGAGGGCGGCCAGCGCGTGCAGCCGGTCCAGCCGGACGGAGCCGGTCTCGGCGTGCTCGGCCGCCCGCGGGCTGGCGGCGGCGATCCACGGGCCGTTGCCCCGGTTGCGGGCGGCGCGCACGGCCAGCACGTACTCCAGGTGCAGCGCGGCCCGCTCGGCCGAGCCGGGGACGGTCTCCCAGACCTGCCGGCGCAGCTCCTCGCCGCCGGGGAAGCGCTGGTTGTCCCCGATCACCTTCGGCGGGCCGTCCTTGAACTCCAGCACCAGCAGGGAGTCGCCGAGCACCAGGTACTCCAGCGCCTCGCCGTGCCGCCGGGCCGCGACGACCATCGCGGCGGGGGTGTTCGGGTGGGCCAGGTCGCAGCGGCCCCCGTGCAGCGCGGCCGTCTCCACGATGGCGTCGGCCAGACAGTCGGCGATCGAGCGGTCCGCCCGGTCGGTGAGCCGGGCGAGCAGGTGCACGCCCAGCCGGCGCACGTACCAGGCCGTCCCGTGCCGGCACCCGGACTCCAGGCCGACCGGCGAGCTCGCGCCGTCCAGCAGGACCAGCGCCTCCGGCGAGGCCACCGCGAAGTCCTCGCTCTCGCGGTCGGGCCGCCGTGCTTCCCCTGCGAGCTGTAGCTGCATCCCGACAGTGTGGCCGCCGCCCCCGGCCCGCGCCCAGACCCGTGCGCCGGTGTGGCGCGGGCCGGGGGCCGGCGCCCGGTGGCAGCCGGGGTGATTCGGCCATACCGTCGGACAGTGACCGGACGATTCGGCCAATCGGAGCGGGTCGGGTTTGGGATCACCTTCGGGTGTCCGGGCGGCCCGCGACTGACGAGGAGCGGAAGATGTTCTGGGAGTTCATCGTGTTGCTGGCCGCCTCGCTCGGCTTCCCGACCGCCGCACTGCTCTTCCTGATCGGCGGCCCGCGCTTCCCCGACGAGCAGCGCGGCCCCGAGAGCCGGGGCGCCGGGGCCGCCCGCCGCCCGTAGGGCCTGCCCGACCGCGGACGCGGGTCGAAGGCAGGCCCCGGGGTTTCCGGAATCCCCTGTGTTCCGGAAACCCCGGGGCCGACAGGGCCGTTACGGCTTCCAGGCCGGGTCGCGGCCGAGCAGTGCCAGGGCGCGGTCGAACCGGCCGGTGCCGCCGCCGGGTTCGAGCCCCGGGGCGAAGGCCCGGCCGGGCGCCCGGTGTTCCTCGGTGTTCGGGACGGCCTCGGTCACCGTCAGCAGCGCGGTGGCCAGCGCGTCGTCGCCGTCCACCGCCGCGACCAGCGCGTCCTGGGTGCCGAGCGCGGCGGCGACGTCCCAGCCGTGCACCAGGGTGTCCAGCAGGTGGAAGCCCACCGCCTGGGTGAGCGGGAAGGGGCCGCCGTCGCGGATCTCGGCCAGCCAGATCGGCCGGTCCGCGGTGGCCGCCTCCCGGAAGGCCTCGGTGAGGTCGGTCCCGGTGCGCCGGAAGGCGCCCGCCGGGTCGGCGCCGAGCGGGGCGTCCGCGAACAGCGCCAGGTCCGGCCCGGCGCCGCGGGCGGCCGCGGCGAAGCCCTGGTGCTGGCCGACGCAGTGCTCCAGCAGCTTGCGCAGTGTCCACCCCGCGCAGGGGGTGGGCAGGTCGAGCTGGTCCGGCCGTAGGCCGTCCACCACCTGAACGGCCAACTCCATGGCCTGTGCGTGCAGTTCGACGATCCTCATACGACAGCGACCTCCCGGCCGGCAGAGATGAATCCGATCACCTGATCAACAACGGTCGGCTCCGCGATAATCCTGCTGTGGCCCAGGCCCTGAGTGATGGTCAGCTCCAGCCGCTCCCCGTACGCCTCGCGCAGCCGGTACGCCTCGCTCGGCGGGACGACGGTGTCGCCCTCGTCGTGCACGACCAGGACCGGCCCGCCGACCGCCTCGACCCGGCGGGCGGCGTCGAAGCGCTCCCAGCCCCCGGCGTCCCCGCCGAACAGCTCCCGCTCGATCCGCTCCCGCAGCGCCCGCTCGACCTCGGCGTCCAACCCGAGCCCGGCGCAGAACGCGGCCGGGAAGAAGCCCACCCGGGACACCCCGGAGACGGCCGCCAGCCGGCCCGCCCGCAGGCCGTCGGCCAGCGCCCCGAAGGCCGCGCAGACGCCCAGCGAGTGCGCCAGCACGGCCTCGAACGGCCCGTACCGCTCCTGGAGGCTCAGCGCGAGCTCGCGGTACTCCGGCACGCCGGTGGTCCGGCCGCCGGAGTCGCCGTGGCCCGGCGCGTCGAAGGCGACGACGCTCAGCCCGAGCGCCCGCAGCCGGGGCACATACGGGGCGAACCGGGAGGCCCGGGAGCGCCAGCCGTGCAGCAGCAGGACCGGCCGCTCGCCGCTGCCCCAGCGGTAGCCGACCACCGCCTTGCCGTTCACGGCGAGCCGCTCGGTGGCCGCCCGTCCGTGCACCTCCCGCTCCGACGCGCGCACCCGGCTGCGCCGGACCGGGTGCGTGAACAGCTCGAAGGCGGCCCGCCCGGCCAGGCCGGGGGCGATCCGGGCGGTGGGGTTGAGGGTCGTACGGATCAGTCCGCGGGTCGGGTCCATCGGGTCTCCCTGCTCTCGCGCTCCTTGTCCTGCCTCGTTCGCGGCGAGATATTAGCACGACCGTTCGTGCAGTTTTAGGGTTCTCCGGGGCCACCCCGATGCACCCACTACCCTGGGCGGCACGCAGGGCGAGCGGAACAGACGAGCGGAACAGGGGCGCGGACGATGGCCGGAACGACCACGGACGGACGGGTCCTGCGCGGCGAGGAGACCCGCCGCGCGGTGCTGCGCCGCGCCGTCGGGATCGCCTCCGTCGAGGGCCTGGACGCGCTCTCCATCGGCCGCCTCGCCACCGACCTCGGGCTCAGCAAGAGCGGCGTCTTCGCCGGCTTCGGCTCCAAGGAGGAGCTGCAGCTGGCCACCATCCGCGCCGCCCGCCGGATCTTCGCCGACGCCGTCGTCGCCCCGGTCGCCGACACCCCGCCCGGCCTCGCCAGGGCCCGTGCCCTCTGCGAGAGCTGGCTGGCCTACTCCCGCGCCCGGGTGTTCCCCGGCGGCTGCTTCTTCTACGAGGTCACCGCCGAGTTCGACGCCCGCCCCGGCGCCGTCCGGGACGCCCTGGCCGGCTGCGCCCGGGAGTGGTCCGACACCGTCGTCGAGACCCTCGCCGCCGCCCGGGCGGCCGGCGCCCTGCGCCCCGACACCGACCTCGGGGACCTCGCCTTCGCCCTGATCGCCGTCCTGGAGACGGCCAACTCCCAGGCCGTGCTGCACGACGAGGACACCCCGTACGAGCGGGCCGGCCGCCTGCTGCTGCGCCTGCTGCGCGCCGAGGCGACCGACCCGGCCGACCCGGCGCTCGCCTAACGCTCCGTCAGAACCCTTTCAACGAACGCCGCTTGGGCCAGCAGAAGCTCGTCCCCGCCGGGCGCGCCGACCACCTGAAGGCCCAGCGGCAGCCCGTCCCCGGTCCGCCCGGCCGGCAGGCTCAGCGCCGGGCGCCCGAGGAAGCTCCACGGCAGCGACATCACCGCGTCCCCCGTGCTGTGCAGGCCCTCCGGCGCCCCGCCGGTCGCCGAGGGCGCCAGCCACAGGTCCACCCCGGCCGCCGCGCCCGCCGCGGCCACCCGCTCGCGCAGCCGCTCCCGGAACCGCAGGGCGGCCTCCCGGTCCTCGGCCGCGACGCCCCGGCCGACCCGGATGCCCGCCGCCGTCTCCGGCCGGTAGAGCCCGCCGAAGCGGGCGAACCAGTCGGCGTGGCTACGGGCCAGCTCGAAGCGGTTGACCATCTGCAGCTGCCGGACGACCTCGGCGAAGTCCGGGAACAGCTCGACCCGGCGCACCCTGAGCCCGGCCCGCGCCAGCCGGGCCAGCTGCTCCTCGAAGGCGCGCAGCGCGGCCGGCTCGGCGCACTCCAGGTACGTCCCGTCCGGCACCCCGAGCACGGGCGGCCGGACCTCCCCGGCGCCGATCCGGTCCGGGGAGGGAAGCCGGCCGTCGCCCCGCCAGTCGTCGCAGAGCAGCGGGGCCGCCAGGGCCGCGCCCGCCAGGTCGGCGGTGAAGGTCCCCAGGGTGTCGAGGCTCGGCGCGTTCGGGATCACCCCCGCGATCGGGATCCGCCCGTACGTCGGCCGGAAGCCCACCACCCCGCAGTACGCGGCCGGGCGGATCACCGAGCCGACCGTCTGGGTGCCGATCGCCAGCGGCACCAGCCCGGCCGCGACCGCCGCCGCCGAACCGCTGCTGGAGCCGCCCGGGGTGTGCCCCGGACGGTGCGGATTGCGGGTCGGACCGGGGGCGCTCGCGGCGAACTCGGCGGTCACCGTCTTGCCCGCGACCATCGCCCCCGCCGCCAGCAGCCGGTCCACCACCACGGCCTGCGGCCCGGCCAGCACCCCGGGCGGCAGCGCCGAACCGCCGTGCGTGGGCAGCCCGTCCACGTGCACGATGTCCTTGACGCCCACCGCCACCCCGTACAGCGGCGGCCGCCGGTCGGGCTCCGGGTACCGCACGGCCAGCTCGCGCGCCCGCGACCGCAGCCGGTCGTACCGCCCGGGCTCCGGCACGAACGCGTGGATCAGCGGGTCCACCCGCTCGACCAGCGCGCACAACCGGTCCACGTACTCGGGAAGTTCCGGCACACCGGCACGCAGCCCGGCGGCCTCATCGGTCAACGGCGACGGCCGGACGAGGGATTCCTCCATGCCGAGCACGGTAGCGCCGTTTACGGGTGCTCGGCCGCCAGGTACGGCGCCTCGCGCAGGAAGTACGCCCCGCAGGTGTGGCAGCACAGCTCCGGGGTCTTCCCCCAGTCCACCGCCTCCCGCACCCGCGCGGCCGGGTCGAGCTCGCGGCCGCACATCGCCACACTCTCCTCGCCCCGGACCATGTGCCACAGCCGCACCCCGCCGGCCTCGCCGCCGGCGCCGTACTCGGCCCGCATCTGGTGCATCATGCCCCCCATCGTCCGACCGCCGCGCGCACCCGGCAACCGGAGCGGAACCGCCGGTCGGCGGCCCGTACGGCCCACCCCCGGCCGGATCACCGCGGACATCCGGAGCGTCTCTCTCCGTAACATCCACGTTGACTGGGCCTACCGCCCGGCCGAGACTTGTCGTGCGTACGCTCCACACTCGGCTACGGGGGGAACCGATGGGCGATGCACAGCTTTTGACGATCGATCATCTTTCGAGAATGCGCGCGGCGGCCGACCGGGTCAGGGGGCTCTCCCAGCGCCGCGCCCAAGTCCTCGAACTCATCGGAACCGACCTGTCCAACCAGGAGATCGCCGCCGAACTGCGGATCGAGGAGCGGACCGTCAAGGCGCACACCGCCGCCCTGTTCGAGCAGCTCGGCGTGTGCTCGCGCATCCAACTGGCCCAGGCGGCCCTGCTGTTCCGGCTGGAGGACTGTACCTGAGGACACTGGTGGACCGTCCGGCCCGGTGCTGAGATGTCCTGGCCCCACTCGGGGCATCGGCAACTACCCTCCGCACCAAGAGAGATGGGACTCACCATGCTCAAGAACCGCATGGGCCGCGTGGCCACCGTGGCGGCCGCCGCCGTCGCCGCGCTGACCCTCGGCACCGGGGCCGCCAACGCCCTCTACGTCAGCGACTACACCACCGCCGCCAACATCCGCAGCGGCCCGTACACCAACTCCTCCATCAACGGCATCGGCTACCCGGGCCACGGCACCAACGACTGGTGCTACACCAACGGCTCGACCGTCAACGGCTGGTCCTACTGGGACAGCAACACCGACCGGAACACCGGCGTCTGGGGCTACACCCACGAGGACTACATCTCCGGAGCCCGCACGGGCCAGACGACTCGCTGCTGATCCGCCCCACCGCACCACGGCCCTCTTCGCCCCACCGCTAATGGGGCGAAGAGGGCTCCGCCCGAGACTACCGGCCCGCCCACCCGATGAGGTCCACTCGTGAGGTCCCACCGCCGCACCGCCCTGGTCGTCGCCGCCACCGGGCTCGCCCTGCTCACCGGCTGCTCCTCCGGCGGGAGCGCCGCCCCGACCACCGGCGGAACCGGCGGCCAGGCCGCCGCGCCCGCCCTGACCGCGACGCCCACCCCGACGACCGTGGCCGACACCCAGCAGCTCCCGCTACGGGCCTTCGCGGCGAGCCCCCAGGAGCTGACCGGCATCGCGAAGGCGCAGGGCCTGCTCACCCAGGACTGCATGAAGCGGCTCGGCTTCGCCTCCTGGCAGCCGAACAACGCCGACCTCACCAAGGCCGGCAAGGACGACATGCCCACGCCGTACGGGTTCCTCAACGAGGCGCAGGCCGCCCAGTACGGGTTCCACCAGCCCGGCACCGCCGGAGGAGCCAAGGTCGGCAGCGGCAGTCCGATGAACCCCGCCGAGTTCACCGCGCTGTCCGGGCTGAAGTCCCCCACCGGCGGCGAACCGGCCGGCGGCGGCACCCCGCCCGGCGGCTGCACCGGCGAGGCCGACCGCAAGCTCAAGGGCGACAAGCCGCCCGCCGCCGACGTCTACGGGGACCTCACCGGCCAGTCGATGAACCGCACCAAGGCGGACGCCCGGGTGGTCGCCGCCACCACCGAGTGGGCGTCCTGCATGAAGCAGCGGGGCTACGCCTACGGCAACCCCGAGAGCCTCAGCACCGAGTCCTGGGGCCCCACGGTGACCCAGCGGGAGATCGACACCGCCAAGGCCGACGTCGCCTGCACCCGGCAGACCAACCTCTCCGGCATCGCCTTCGGCGTCCAGAGCGCCATCCAGAAGCAGCTGATCGAGCAGCACGACAACGAGCTGAAGGCCTACCGCGCCGCCATCCAGTCCCAGCTCGACCAGGCGGCGACGGTGCTGCGGGAGCACGGCCAGTGAGCCGCGCCCGGCCCGGCCGCCCGGCGCGGACGGCCGCCGCCGCCCTGGCCTGCGCCGCCGTCCTGGCCGCCGCGGGCTGCTCCGGCACCTCCTCGGCCGCCCCGGACCGCACCACCGCCACCGGCCCGAACGGCGAGCGGCTGACCGCGGTCGGGGACGACCTGCGGCAGCCGTACCTCGCCTACTGGGACGAGTGGACGAAGGTCGCCCGGGCCGGCGACGTCGCCGCCGCGCCGCTGGACGCCCACGCCGACGAGCCCAACCTCTCCATCCTGCGCGCCTCGGTGGACCAACTGCGCCAGGAGGGGCAGCACATGAGCGGCGAGGTGAAGCACCGGCTGCTCGGCGTGCGGACCGACGGGGAGGCCCGCCGGCTGTACGACTGCGTCGACCTGAACGCCTGGCGGATCGTGGACGCGGGCACCGGCCACGAGATCAGCCAGGTCGGCCAAAGACCCGAGCAGCTCAGCATCATGACGATGCGTCGGATCGACGGGGTGTGGAAGGTCACCGACATTCAGAACCCGCTGCCGTGCCCCGGGGGCACCGCCGCCCCGTCCCGCAGCAGCTGACCCCCGTCCGAGCGCGAAGCACCGGAAGACGTACCGGAAATGGAAGCCGTGGAAACACCCGAGCCCGAGGCCACCGCAGCGGAACCCGCCACCCCGGCCGGGTCCACCCCGCGTCGACGGCGGCGGCTGATCGTCGTGATCGCCCTGGTCGCGGCGGTCACCGCCGGGGGCGGGATGTGGGCCACCACCCTGATCCGCTCGCCGGAGCAGGCCGCCGCCGACGCCAAGGCGCCGCCCGCCTCGGTGCTCACGGCACCGGTGGTGCAGCGGGTGCTGTCCAACACCACCGTCCTGCGCGGGGTGTTCACGGCCGGCCAGTCCTTCCCGGTGCAGCCGGGCGCGGTCTCGGCCAGCGCCGGCGGCCCGGGCGGCGGCACCCCGATCGTGACGGCGCTGAAGGTCAACAGCGGGGACGCGGTGGACTCCGGACAGGTGCTGGCCGAGGTGTCCGGACGGCCGGTGATCGCCCTGCCCGGCTCGACACCCGCCTACCGCGACATGGCACCGGGCGAGTCCGGCGGCGACATCGGCCAACTGCAGGACGTGCTCCGGGACATGGGGTACTACCCGGGCGGCGACGACAAGGGGTACTTCGGGGCCGCCACCAAGGCCGCCGTGGCCAGGCTCTACCAGAAGCTCGGCTACCCGGCGGCCACCACCGGCGACCAGACCGCCACCGCCGTCCGGACCGCCCAGCAGGCCGTGGACCAGGCCAAACAGGCCGTCCGGGACCTGGAGAGCCAGCCCGCCCGCGACGGCGGCGGCGAGCCGAACGCGGCGGCCACAGCGGCCACCACGGCCCCGGCGGCCGGCAAGAACGGCGCACCGGCCCCGGGAACCACCGGGACCGGCGCACCCGCCGGAGGTGCCGGTTCCGGTGGCGCCGGTTCCGGTGGCGCCGGTTCCGGAGGTGCCGCCGCGCTCGCCCGGGCCCGCGCCGATCTCACCGCCAAGCAGCAGGACCTGGCCCGCGCCCAGGCCAAGGACGGCCCCCAACTGCCCGCCGCCGAGGTGGTCTTCCTGCCCGCACTGCCGGCCCGGGTGGGCGCCGTCGGCGCCAGGGTCGGCGACAAGGTGACGGCCCCGGTCCTCACCCTCACCGCCGGCGGCCTCAACCTGACCGGCCACCTGCTCCCCGGCGACGCCCCGCTGGTCAAGCCCGGCATGGACGTCACCGTGCTGTCCGAGACCACGGGCGTCCAACTCGCCGCCAAGGTCGGCTCGGTGGGCGCGCTCGTCACCCCGGGAAGCCCCGGTGGCGGCGGGGGTGGGGGCGGCGCCGCCAGCGCGGCACCGGCGGCCCCGGGCGCCGGCACCGACCCCTACGTCCCGCTCGTCGTCACCCCCGACGCCCCCTGGGACCCGGCCCTGGAGGGCCAGGACGTCCGGATCACCGTGGTCGCCGCCTCCACCCAGGGCGAGGTGCTCGCCGTGCCCTCCTCGGCCATCAGCTCGGGCGTCGACGGCCGGACCTCGGTGTCCGTCGCGGGCACCGACGGCACCCGGCGCACCGTGGAGGTGACGGCGGGCGTCGCCGCGGACGGCTTCGTCGAGGTCAAGCCCGCCGCCGGAGCCGAGCTCAAGCCCGGCGAGCAGGTCGTGGTCGGCCGGTGAGCGGGGCCGGGACAGACCGCGCCGGAGCCGACCGCGACACCCCGGTGATCCGGCTGCGCGGGGCGTTCCGCACCTTCCCCGGCCCACCGCCGGTCACCGCCCTGCACCCCCTCGACCTGGAGGTCGCCCGCGGCGAGTACGCCGCCGTGATCGGCCCCTCGGGCTCCGGCAAGTCGACCTTCCTCAACCTGCTCGGCCTGCTCGACCGGCCCAGCGGCGGCACGTACGAACTCGACGGCATCGACACCGGCGCGCTCTCCGAGGCCCGCCGCACCGCGCTCCGCGGCCGCCGGATCGGCTTCGTCTTCCAGTCCTTCCACCTGCTGCCGTACCGGACCGCACTGGAGAACGTGATGCTCGCCCAGGTCTACAACGGATCGGCCAGGGCGGGCCGGGCCGACGCCGCCCGACGGGTCCTGGACCAGGTCGGCCTCGGCCACCGGGCCGAGGCCCTGCCCTCCAGGATGTCCGGCGGTGAACGCCAACGCGTCGCAGTGGCACGGGCGTTGGTGAACCGACCGTCGCTCCTGCTGTGCGACGAACCGACCGGGAACCTCGACTCGGCGACGGCCCTGCGGGTCATGGAGCTGTTCGAGGAACTGCACGGGAGCGGCCTGACCCTGCTGGTCATCACCCATGACCGCGAGGTCGCCGAACGGGCCCGGCGGACCATCACCATCCGGGACGGCCGGCTGAGCGCGACCGGGGCGGCGGTCGAACGGTGAGGAGGCGCGCCACGTCCACCGAAGTCCCGCTCTCCCGGCTCGGGTTGACCGACCTGCTGAGCGAGGCGCTGGCCGGCATGGTGCAGCGGCCCGGCCGGTCGGTGCTCACCCTGCTGGGCACCGTCCTCGGCGTCGGCGCCTTCGTCGCCGTCCTCGGGCTCACCTCCAGCGCCACCGGCCAGATCGGCAAGCGCTTCTCGGCCCTGCAGAACACCACGGTCACCCTGGTCGGCAGCGGAGCGGAGGTGGTCCTCGGCAACGGCCAGCACCGGGCCGCCATGGACTTCCCCGAGGACGCCGACCGCCGGGTGGGCCGGCTCAACGGCGCGGTCGCGGCCGGGGTCTACTGGAGCGCGCCGCTGACCGAGCCGAAGATCTCCACCTCCCCGGTGCCCGGCACCGGCTCCGGCGCCGGGCTCAACGTCCTGGCGCTCTCCCCCGGCGGCTTCGACGCGATCGAGGCCCGGGTCTCCGCCGGCACCGTCTACAACGCCTTCCACAGCGAACGCGGCCTGCGCGTCGCGGTCCTGGGCTCGGCCGCCGCCGGACGGCTCGGCATCAGCCGCCTCGACGCCCACCCCGCGGTGTTCGTCAACGGCGTCGGCTTCACCGTCATCGGCATCATCGACGGCAGCGCCCGGCTGCCCGAGACCGCGCTCGACGTCATGGTGCCCAGCACCACCGCGCGGACGCTCTGGGGCAACCCGCCGCCCGGGGAGAACGGCCGGGCCCGGATGGTGGTCCGCACCCGGACCGGCGCGGCCGCCCTGGTCGCCTCCCAGGCCCCGACCGCCCTGCGCCCGGAAGCCCCCAAGGACTTCGAGGCCCTCGCCCCGCCCGACCCGCACACCCTGCGGGACTCCGTCTCCACCGACCTCACCGGGCTGTTCCTGCTGCTGGCCGCCATCTGCCTGGTGATCGGCGCGGTCGGCATCGCCAACACCACGCTGGTCGCCGTCCTGGAGCGCACCGGCGAGATCGGCCTGCGACGCGCCCTCGGCGCCCGGCCCCGGCACATCGCGGCCCAGTTCCTCACCGAGTCCACCGTGCTCGGCACCCTCGGCGGGCTGATCGGCACCGCGATCGGCGTGGCCGTCGTGGTGCTGGTCGCGCTGGCCCGCGACTGGACCGCCCTGCTCCAGCCCTGGACGGTCCTGCCCGCACCCCTGGCCGGCAGCCTGGTGGGCCTGCTGGCCGGCCTCTACCCGGCCCTCCGGGCCGCCGCCGTCGAACCGGCCGAAGCCCTGCGCCACTGACCGACCCCGGCTCCCCCGCCATCCCCTACAACGCCCCCGCCCTACGAAGCCGCCCGCAGCAGCGCATCGTCCTGCCATTTGAGGACCTATTGACCCACGCAAGCCCCTGACCTGCGGATTCGACCATACAAGTGCCGCTGACCAGGCGAAACTGCCTTCAGTAGTTCGCACTGGTCAGCGGCACTTTGGGCCCTCATGTGCCCCACATGTGCCCCTCGACGGCTGTCTGACGGGCTGCCGCCAGACCTATCCCGTAGCCAGGACACAGCCGTATCGCCCATACGCCTACTGCGTCGGTTCGCCCTCAGGAACGGACGTGAACTTGTTGACATCCCACTCGCTCAAAAGTGTGGATTCGTCGGCGCGGCGTGGAAGCACAAGGCCATTCTCGACGACGATTGGGCGGTACGGCTGATGGCTGCAGATCGGCACTGAGACGCGAACGCGGGAAAACGTCAGGTCGCCCCTTGACTCAGTTCACGTTGAGCGTCGTGCGCTGGACGCATAGCACGGCATGACCACAGGCCGCGAACGGATCACATGGCCATATCCAGCCGGACGGATGATCGACTCTTTTCAACGAGCAGCTGAAGCACCTTTGTTGCGATCCGCTGAAGGGAACGCGGTACTTTGCCACTTCCAGAGCTGAGGAATTGCCAGCGCGAAGCGTTCGACCAGTATATGGCTGACCGCAAAAAGACATGGCTAGCCATGCTCACCCCTGGCGCTGGAAAAACAATGTTCGCCTTGGCCGTGGCAGCTAAGCTGAAAGAGATGGGCGTCACCAATAAAGTCGCAGTTTTCGTGCCGAGCGATAACCTGCGACAGCAGTGGGCTGCAGTCGCAGCCGGCTTCGGCCTCGACCTGATTCCGGTAAGAGAATCCGCCGACTACGAGGATTGGGAATTCGATGGATTCGTCGCCACGTACTCGCAGATGGCCGCAGGAGAGGGAGCAGAGCGCGCGCACAAGGCCATCAGCACGAACCGAACCATCGTCATCCACGACGAGGTGCACCACCTGGGGGAAAAGCGCGCGTGGGGCGTAGGCACGATCCGAGCATCGGAGGGGGCCGAACGCATCTTGATGCTAACTGGCACACCATGGCGCTCGGACGACGCCCGCATCCCCTGGTGCACCTATGACTCAGATACCGGCGAGGTCGACGTCGACTTTGCCTACGAGTACGGCTATGCGGTCGCCGATGGGATTTGCCGCGCAGTCGAATTCCATTCCTACGACGCCGAGCTACGCTACCGTGACGTCATGACGGAAGTCACGGTCAGCCTCAAGGACAGCGGAAAAGGAAGAGAACTGGGTAAAATGTTCGACGCCGTCTTCGATCCAAATCAGCCTTGGACACCTGGGCTACTCGCCCGCGCCCACGAACTGCTGATGGAACGGCGGCGCGACGTACACGACGCCGGGGGTCTGGTTGTTACCGACTCGCTTGAGACGGCTGAGGCCATCGGTAAAATCCTAGAGCGCATCAGTGGTCAGCCGCCGACGATAGTGACCAGCGAGAAGGATGACGCTGTCGACCAGCTCGACGCGTTTCGCAAGGACGGATCACGGATGTGGCTTGTGGCAATCCGAATGGTATCCGAAGGCGTCGACGTCCCGCGCCTGATGGTTGGCTGCTACCTGAGCCGCTGGAAAACACCGCTGTACTTCCGCCAGTTCGTCGGACGATTCGTGAGGGTCCGACCAGAGTGCGGTCCGGGGTTCGACGCACACGTGATCATCCCGGCGGTTTCGGTTCTCATGGAACACGCCGCTGACATCGAGCAACAGCTTCGAGACTTCTCCATGGCGCTCGACGGAAATGATGATGACAGCGACGAGTGGAAGCACGAAAGCTGTCCAGCTAATGAAGCCATGAAGGACCAAGAGGCGACGGTGCCCGCACAGGCGGGTGCCGCTGATCCGCATGCTGATCCCGAAGCCCGCGATGCCCTGTGCGAGCACGGGGATGCCGGCAGCGGCCAGGCGACCCTGCCATTCGAACAGACCGTCGAGGTGGGCTCCGCCGAGTTCTATCAGTCCGATCGGCGAGGGGTCGGCGTGTCGTCAGCGGTCTACCTTCCGGGTGAGCAATTGTGCCGCGACAGTGGGATGCCCACGACCTGGACAAGGCACCTGCTGTCGGTCCTGGAGTCCAAGGGTGTCCTCGCCCAAGTGTTGGGTGTGGCGGTCCCAGCCGCACCACCGGAACCGCCGAAGTACCGGATGAAGCAGATGCTCCGCGATGAGGTGAAGAGGCTCGTCTATAGGCTTGCGCGGATGCAGGCACGCGCTACCGGTATGGACACCAAAGAGTATCGCGGGAAGCGCCAAAGGGTTATCAACGCCGAACTTGCTAAGCGCTTCGAGTACCGCGCACAGTGCTCCAGCTCCACTCTGAAGACGATCATCGCCTTCCTCACCTCGTCCATCGAGCAGGAAGCCGCAGCCGACCGCAGGAGGACCGTCTGTGTCAAATGACCGGCGGGAGAACGGCCAACTTGTCGCCTCGCTCGGGTCGTCCCTCCGATCGGGAGCCGTCTCGCTCGGTACCGTGCCCAAACTCCTGGAGGAGCTCTTGGTCAGCGGAGGTTGGCGAGACTTCACCACGCAACTCGGCGACCATGTCACCTATACCGAGGACCAGTTCGAAGACTTTGTTCACACACTTCCACTCAAAGGGCTAGGAGCTGACCTTAACCTTATCGAGCGATTGATCAACGGAAGGATCGACCTTCTCTCACGCTTCTACGAGCTAATGTCGAATAAATGCGGTGAGCCCGCCCTCGCCACTGTCACACGCGACAACGGCGAGGGCGACTGCCCGCCAGCGGGGAAGAAGAAAACGGCAAACAACGTCGAGGCCCTCGTGAGAAGGTTGGAACGTGAACGGCCCGACCTCCATGCCTTGGTGAGCGCCGGAGAGATCCGGCCACATTCCGCAGCCGTACAGGCCGGATGGAGGAAGGCACAAACGACGATCCCCCTACAAGACCCTCAAGGCATCGCCCGCAAGCTACTGGAGAAACTGGGCCCCGAGCAGGCAGCTGAGGTCGAACACGCGTTAGGCATTCTCCTGCGCGTTTCGTCGCCGCAACACGTAGACGAAGACTGAACTTGGCACCTACTAATCACTTAGCGATCAAGGCAGTGGCACTGCCGGCAACGACCACTCTCGTACGGGCGGAGTACATCGCAGCACGGACACGGGCGGCACCGGCAGCGGCCACAGCGACGCCATCGCCAGTCCCGGCCTTTCGAGCGACAAGGCCAGCGCAGGAGCGACAGATGCCCGGCTGCGGCACGGGGTCGTGGCACTTGGCGCACTCGGCATACCGGGGCGTGGAGGGCTGCTGTGGGGCCTGGACGGGTGGCAGCTTGCGCTGCAGGCGGCTGCGGAGCACGCCGACCGGGGAGTGCAGGGGCACGGGCAGGCCAGGCAGCAGGGCCTGGGCCAGTTCCTGGACCGTGCTGCCGCGCTCCAGCCACTGGGCGACGAGCGGCGCCAGTTCGGTGGCCTCGGCCTCGCCCAGCCGTAGGCGCGGCTCAGTACGGAGGACCCGGAACAGCGTCGCCACCGCCTCGCAGACCTGCTCGTCCGGTACGACCGGAGTCTCCTTGTCGATGGTGTGGCCCTCCTCCCGCCCTTCGGGCCGGTCGGCGGCCTCCCCGCTGGTGGCCGACTGCTGGTCGGCCTGCTCGGCGGGGTGGGAGGGTTCTTGGTACTGGTTCTTTACAAGAGGGACGCCAGTACGGCCGGTGCTCGCCTCACCGGAGACCGGACGGGTGACACCCGGCAGCACCGTGAGCTGCGGGGTGTCGTAGACGTGGGTCTCGGTGCGGATCGTGCCGTCCGACATACGGATCTTCTCGACCCGGTAGTACCCGGCCTCGGTCAGTTCCTTCAGGGCCTTGCGGATCGCGCCACGCCCCTGCGGGCTGGTGTCGGCCATGTGCCGGCCGTCCTCCCGCCAGCCGTCCGAGCGGGAGAGGAGGTCCGCGAGCAGGCCGCGGGCCGTGTAGGACAGCCGCCGATCCTGCAGCAGGCCGTTGGGTAGCACGGTGAAGCTACGTACGTGTTCGGTACGATGGACGCGCATCGGGAGGTCGTACTCCTGTTGCCGGACCCCGGAGCGTTGGCGCGCTGCCGGGGTCACCTA
The DNA here is from genome assembly GCF_048159585.1 of Kitasatospora sp. SC0581. Lineage (NCBI taxonomy): Bacteria > Bacillati > Actinomycetota > Actinomycetes > Kitasatosporales > Streptomycetaceae > Kitasatospora > Kitasatospora sp. SC0581. Next base: position 92,830 of record NZ_JBLRWA010000022.1, read on the forward strand.
TTTTTAGTTGGATCACGGAACGTACCACGTCACCCGCCACGCCAAGGTCCTTTTGCCGCAGCGGTCTTGATCACATCAAGGGCTGTCGTTTCTTGGCGGAGCTGTGTGCGGTCGCCGTCGCGGGTTGCGCGCGAATGTCGGGTGGCTGAGCCGCCCCATCCGCCTTTGCGATCAGCGAGCTGTGAGGAGTTCTCCGCGTTCGACGGCGTCGCGCAGGACGGCGGTGAAGTCCTGGGGCAGGAGGTTGACCGCGTCGAGGGCCTCGGCGGTCAGGGGGATCTCCTCCAGGAGGTACTCGCCTCGGCCCTCCTGGCTGAACTCCGGCCCGGTGCGCTCTTCGAAGCTCCACTTCTCGACGGTGGCGAGGTAGAAGTCCTGACGCTCGTCGTCGGTCTCGATGGTGTGGAGGAGGCTGATGACCTGGGCCTCGCCTGCGATCTCCTCGCGGACCTCGCGCAGAAGGGCCTCTTCGGGGCTGGTGTCGGTCGGTTCGATCTTGCCGCCGACGATCACCCAGTACGGGTTGATGCCAGGGCGGATGCGCTTGATCAGCAGCATGGTGTCGTTCGGGGTGAGGAGGACGGCGCGGACGCGGTGCTGCATGGTGGTCTCTTCCTGTCTCGGTGGTCTCGGTGGTGTGGGGCGGGTCAGTGGAGGAGCCAGCCGCCGTCGACGTGCAACGACTGGCCAGTGATGAAGGACGCGCTGGGGCCGGCGAGGAAGGCGACGGCGGCGGCGACGTCCTCGGGGCGACCCCGGCGCTGAACGCACTGACGGCGGATCTGGTCCTCGGGGCGGGCTCGGTGGTGGGCGGGCAGGTCGTTCTCCGCCTCGACCTGAATGGCCCCGGGTACGACAGTGTTCACGCAGATCCCGGCCGGTCCAAGTTCCCTGGCCAGCGACCTGGTGAGGCCGAGGAGTCCGGCCTTGGCAGTGCTGTAGGCGGTGAGTCCGGGGCGGCCGGCGCGGGCGTTGACGCTGCCGATGTTGACGATCCTGCCCCATCGGCGCTCAGCCATACCGGGGCCGATGGCCCGGCAAGTGCGGTAGTGGATCGTCAGGTTGGACTCGATGGCGCGCGCCCAGTCGTCCTCGCCGAGCTCGTCCCACGGGATGCGAGGGTAGGTGCCCGCGTTGTTGACGAGGATGTCGACCGGCCCGAGTTCGGACTCGACCTGGCTGGCCAGCGCGGCGACGGCGTTCGGGTCGGTGAGGTCGGCGTTGACCTCGATGCCGCTGCGGCCCTCTCGCCGTACGTCGGCGAGCACAGTGCGGGCCTGGTTGATCTGCGCGAGGTGGTTGACGGCGACGGCAGCTCCGGCGGCGGCCAGGGCTCGTCCGATGGCGGCGCCGATACCGGTGGCTCCGCCGGTGACCAGCGCGACCCGACCTTGGAGCGGCAGGGCGGCGATGGGCAGTTCAAGCGGCGTGGGTGTGGTCATCGTCGGTCCGATCGTCGAGGCCGGTGGCCGGAGCAGGCTGGGTGCGGGTGAAGGTCTCGTCGACGCTCTCGGGCTGCTGGGTCTCGGCGAGCTTGGCCAGGAGCAGGAGGAGGTCGTGGCCGGTGAGGCGGCCGGGCGGGATGACGCCAAGGATCCGCAGGGTGAGGAAGTGGCGGATCTGGGCGAGGAAGCGGTCCGGGGCCAGTCCGGCGGCGGGCGCGAGGTCGGCGCGAACACGCTTCAGCAGGCGGTCGATTGCGGCCTGGCGTCCGGCGCCGACCGCCCAGGTGTAGCGGACTTCCAGGCGGCGGTGGCGCTCGTCGTGGTCGACGTGTTCGAGGTGCGGAGTGGTGACCGGCGGCAGGTGCAGCGGGAGGGTGCGGGCGTACACCTCGGGCTGATAGGTCGGTACGAGCCAGCCGCCCATGCCGAGCAAGTACCAGAGGAGGATGGCGATTTCCCCGGCGAGCGTGTTGCGGCCGGCGTACTGGAAGTCGAGCCAGCACAGCGGGTCGGCGATGTTCGGTTCGGTCGGGTCGCCCTGGGTGAGCGCGGTGGCCCAGGTACGGGCGGAGCAGAGCGTTTCGCGGGCTTCCCAGACGATGGCGGGCAGGTCGAGCCGCATCGGGACGCCGTTGACGACGAGGATGTGGCCGGTGAGGGCGTGCACAGGCAGCCGCTGGTCGGTGCGTGGGGCGGGGACCGTGAGGCGGCCGGACAGGTACCAGGTGTCGATCCGCCCGCCGGGGCGGATGCGGTCCAGGTAGAGGCCGGGCACGCAGTCCGAGAGCGGCGCGGTACTTCCGCTGTCGGCGACGGCGGCGAGCAGGCTGTCGCAGACGGCGTCGATCAGCGCGGTGACCCGAGGCAAGGCACTCGGGTGCCGGTCGGCGGTGGCGATGACGTCGCCGAGCAGCATGGTGCAGCGACCGGTGGCGAACACGTCCTCGTAAGCCACTACGTTCTTGCCGCCTGCCCAGCTGTGGCTCAGTAGTTGGGGCACCGGCAGTGTGCGGGCGGTGGCCTGCCAGCCCTGGACCTCGGCCTCCGCTGCGGCGGGGGCGAGGATCTTGCGGAAGGCCGGGACCGAGGTGGTGGTGGGGTCGTTCATGCGCGGCTCGTCGGCAGCGCGATGGTGGCCAGCCAGTGGCCCAGGACGGTGTTGGCCAGCTCCACCGCCTTCTCGCGGTCCTCGCGGGCCTGGCGACGCAGATCGGCGTCGGTGGCGGGCTCGCGGTCGAGGAAGACGCCCAGCGCATCGTCGTCCGAGGCACGCTCGGTGCCCTCGAAGCGCAGCATCACCTTGGCCAGCAGAGCGGTGATCTTGAACAGGGCGCGGAGGTCGGGGGCTCCCTTGAGAATCTGGCGGCGGATCTCGATGGCGGCCTGCACACCGGCCTCGACGCTGGCCGCCACATCGCCGGCTGCGTCCGGGGCGGGCAGGGCCAGGCCGGGACGGCACCACAGCGGCACGAGGGAGCCGGAGCCGATCAGCATGAGGACGTGCAGCAGGCGGGAGGTGACCGCCCCGGTGCGGCACTCGTCCTGGGTCAGCACGGTCAGGCCGAGCTTGACGCCAGCGAGTTCGGCTTCGAGTTCGGCGAGGGCCTGCCGGAGCCTGGGGAGGCTGTCCTGCTCGGCGACGACGAAGACGTCCAGGTCGGACCACCCGTGCTGGTACTTGCCTCGGGCGCCGCTGCCGGTCACGGCGAGGAGGTCGATGACGGGCGGCACCTGGACGGTGGTGCGGTCGAGCAGCTCGGACAGGTAGGACTCCAGGTGGACGGGCAGGCCCAGCATGTTCACCGGCGTGGTGGCCGGCCTGCGCAGCGGCCACCGGCGGGCCAGGGCGATCCCGTCGAGGCGGCGCTCCAGGTGCAGACGGGTGTGGTTGTTGTCGATGACCTCCTGCGCGAGCGAGGCAATCCCGGCTGCGCCACGGCGGGCCTTGACGGCGTCGCGCTCGACCACGTCCTCAGGCCCAGCGGTGCCGCGTTCGGCACGGACCTCCGGCATCGCGTCGACGTACACGACGGTCAGCTGCTCGCCGAGCATCCGCCGCAGCTCGGCGGTCGCGTCCTGGTCGTGCAGCGACTCGATGGTGACGTGGTCGAGGAAGTGATGGGCCGCGCAGTAGCGGTCGAGGCCGTCGACCAGCAGCTCGGCCCGCACCACAGCCGGGAGCTCATACGGGTCGGCGGTGCCGGCGCGCTGGGCGGCGTCCTCGATCAGGTAGCCGATCTTGAGGCGGGCGTACCCGTGCCTGACCCGCAGGTACTCGCCCGCCGTGCTCTTGCCACTCTCCGACATGCCACCGAGCGCGATCACCCGCACCCCGGGCAGGGCGCGGGGCGGCACGAGCGGGGTGATCGGGTGTAAGCGCTGGCGGATCTCGTCCTGGACGGCCATGACCCGGTGCTCGCCGACCACGGTGGTCTCCGCCCACCTGCCCTCGGCGATGAGCCGGTGCATCTGCAGGTGGAGGTGCCGCTGGTAGTCCGCGTAGGTCGGGGTGACGTGACGCTCGTGGGAGAGGCTGCGGGAGGTACCGATCACCGGGTCGTCATCGTGCAGGAGCACGATGCCGTGCTCGGCGGCTTCGGCGGCTCGCACGTCGGCGGCGTAGGCGTCGAGCAGCTTGCGGGCCCGGTCGGCGGCCCCATCGGGGCGGAGACGCTCGCGCACCGCGACGGTGGCGGCCAGCGAGGCTTCCAGCATCGGGATGCCCCGGTCCATCAGGCGGACGGGCGCGGCGGCGGGCCTGCGGGAGCGCTCCAGGTAGGAGCTGACGAGGACGTCGGCGACCTCCTCGATCGGGCCGCGCTCGAACCACCAGGCGCCCATGCCCGTGGCCTTGATGCCGTCCCAGCGCGTGTCGTAGTCGTCCAGCCGTCCGGTGGCGTGGGCGGCGGAGCCGAGGCGGCGAGCCAGAATGCCGATCTGCTTGGTCTTGCCGACGTTGTCGGGACCGCTGATCGCGATCGTCACGGGCCGGGAAGGCGTGGGGTCCTGCTCAGGGGAGATGGACACGATTTCCTCCGAGGGCTGGGCTGCGCAATGTCTGTGGGGCGGTGGGCGGCTCTCGGCCGGACGCCGCAGGGGCGCCCGGCCGAGGGCCGGATCGGGCTACCGGCCCGGGTACGGCGGTTGCGGGGTCGGCGGGGCCGGGGGCGGAGGCGGCGGGGGCGGCGGAGGCTGGGGCGGCGGAGGCTGGGGGGCCTCCAAGATCGGAGCGGCGGTTTGCGGCACGGCGAATCTCCCTTCGGTGTGAGGGTTTCCGGCCTGGCAGGTCGCCGAGGCCGGCGAAGGTGGGCGGCTCCGACTGCGGGGGTTCACCCGGAGCCGCCGGTCCCGCCTCGGGCCGGTGTGCGGCGGATGCCGAGGCGGGGGTCTTGGGGTCAGGCGGGCGGCGGCGTGTCCGGCACCGACGCCGAGGAACCAGCGCGGTCCATGGCGTCCGCCTCGACGGCATGCTGGATCGGAATGGACAGCAGCCCGAGGACGACGGCGTGGCCGAGCACCCACAGCCCGGCGAGTACGTGGCTTACCGGGCCGCGGTCCGCGCTGCGGTGTCGGCCGCTCACGCCCGCTCCACGTCGATGTCCGCCCACGTCGTCTTGCCGTGCGGCTCCAGGTCGACGCCCCAGACAACGGCCAAGCAATCGACCAGGGCCAGGCCGCGTCCGGACTCCGCGTCGTGGGCGGCGCCGATCAGGACCGGCAGGACACAGGACCCGTCCCGTACGGAGATCCGCACGGCCTGGCCGGCGCGGTTGACCACCAGGGCGACGCCGACCTGCATAGCGGTCAGGCAGCCGGTCTTGGCCGCGTTGGAGACCAGCTCCGTGACGACCAACTCGGCGTCGGCGGCCACGTAGCCCAGTGCCCAGTCCGCGAGCGCGTCGCGGACCAGCCGACGTGCCGCGGAGGCAGACTGCGGCGCGTACGGCAGCTCGACCGTCGTGGGCCGTGCGAGTGGTCCCGTTCTGGTCAGGATCTCAGTAGTCACGGTCCGCTCCTGGTCGCCAGGGCTGTCTGCTCCGGACAGCGGGGGCTGTCCGGGCGGCAGCGGTCGGAGTCAGCCGCCCGGTGCTTCCCCGGAGCCGGTATCGACTCTCGACCCAAGCGGCTGACACCAAGTCAACCGGCGTTCCTTCATCCAAGTCCCTGCCTCGGAGGGCCGGTTGTCTTTACCGTGTTTACTGCCACCCGGCGCCGAGGAAGGGAGTGGTCATGGCACAGCCTGTGACGAATCACCAGCTCGAAGCGGCCATCAACGACGCTGACATGACCTTCGACGCCCTCGCCCGGGGCGTCGTCCGAGTGGCGGCCGAGGTCGGTGTCCACCTGCGGACGAACCCGTCCACGGTCCACAAGTGGCTGCGTGGCGCCGATCCGGAGGGCGACACTCCCGCTTTCATCTGTGAGGCGCTGTTCCGCAAGACGGGACGGCTCTACACCCCAGCCGAACTCGGGCTACGGTCGGTGGAAGAATCCGATCCGGGCCTCGGGCTGTCCATCGGCCCCGACCCGGTGGGCGTCCTCGCACGGGTGTGGAGAGCTGACTTGGACCGACGCAAGTTCCTGGCCGCCTCGGCGTACTCCGTCGCCGCGATGCACCTGCCGCTGGACTACGTCCGTGAGAGCGCGGAACGCACCGCGGCCGTCCGAGGCGGCGCCGTCGCCGGAGCCGCCGAGGTCGCTGCGGTCCGCGACATGATCAGCATGTTCACCGAGATCGACGAGCGCCACGGCGGCCAGCACGGCCGCTCCGCCCTGATCCAGTACCTTCGATCCGACGTTGCGGCCCTGTGCCGGGGCACCTTCCGCACCCACGAGGACCGTCAGCAGATGCTCTCCGCCGCAGCGGTCGGCGTGCACCTGGCCGGATGGAAGGCGTACGACGCCGGCGAGCAGGGCCTCGCCCAGCGCTACTACCACCAGTCCTACGCCCTCGCCGTCGAGTCCGGGATCGTCGGCCACGACGCCTTCGTCCTGCGCACCCTCGCCCAGCAGGGCATGAAGCTCCGCCACCCCTCCAAGACCTTCGCGCTGTCGGAGACGGCTCTGTCGCGCGTCGTCGGCCGCGTGGACGCCTCGACGGAGGCCCTGTTCACCATCACCCACGCCCACGGCCTGGCGGCCACCAACCAGCGTCGCCCCGCTGTCCAAGCCGTCCAGCGGGCCCGGGACCTGCTGGAGGCCGCAGGCGGCGACGCGATGCCATACTGGGCGCTCTCCTGGGGCCCGGCTCGCGCCACGGTCAACTCCCGCAGTGCCAAGGTCTTCTCCCGGCTCGGCGACCGGAAGGGCGCCGCAGAGAACTACGCGGCGGCAGCGGCCAACCGCCCGGCTTCGACGTACGCGAGGATCCTCGCGCTCGACCTGGTGGACCAGGCCAAGATGGAACTCGCTGACGGCGGTATCGAGCAGGCATGCGGGACCTGGAACAGGGCGCTCGACGCCATGGCCGGCGTGCAGTCCGTCCGCACCCGACGTTCGGTGATGGAGATGCGCAAGAGCCTCGCCCAGTTCAAGAGCCGCGGCGTCTCGGCAGCTCAGGAACTCGACGAACGGGCAGCCTCTTTCCTGACGTGATCAGCCTGACGCCACCCTCCCGCAGGACCGGTGAAGGGCTTTCAGATCGTTCCGGCCAGAAGCCCTCAACCCTGCGTTACGAAACCGCTACCATGAAGAATGCATCGAGAAATCGGCCTCTGACCAGCGAGAAGCCGCGACTTGACGATCAGTCACCCTTTCTGCCACGCTGATGCCAGCGGTACAACTGTGCCCAGACGGCATACTGCCGTTGGATCGGCCCCGCCCCGGCGGGGCTTTTTTGCTTCCCGCGCACCGTCGCAATCACCATGAAGGCCCCTGGTCCCCCAGGGGCCTTCACGCGTTTCCAGGAGGAAAGCGTGACCTTCGAAACCGGCATGTGGATCGCACTCGCGGCCACCCCGATCGGCCTGGCCCTCGCCGTTGCTGTGATCGGTATCCTCGGCTGCGTGGCGATCAGGAAAGCCCCACCGACCGACGTCCCGAAGGTCCTCACCGCACTCGCGTCCGTCGTCAGGGCATTCCAGGACTTGGTGCCCCGGAACCGCCCCATCAGCCCTACCCCGGCCATCCCGATCCAACGGACCGAGACCCCTACACCTGTACAAGCCGCCATCATCGCCGGGGAGCTGACTCGATCCACTTCCGCCACGGACGCTCAGTGAGGCGCCGCCCCCATCGCGACCCCGTTCAGGACCAGGTCGAAGCGTTCACCACCGCTCTGGACAGCGGCGTGAGCCAGCACGTCGAACAAGCGCTGCTCGCCTTCGCGTCCGCCCTCTGGTCCGACGCCGAGATCGCCCGGGCCACTGGCGGCAGGGCCTGGCGGGACATGGAACGGGAGATCCACAAGCGAATCTCGATCCTCCGGCACCCCGCCGGCTACCAGCTCGTAGCCGAGCTGGCAGACGGCGTACCGCCCGCCCTGGTGAGCCAGCTCGAAAAGCTCGAACGTGCCCTTCTACGCGAATGCGCCACCTGCCAACGCAACGTGCTGCCCCCCGCTGGTCCAGTCGGCGGCAGGCCCAGGAAGTACTGCTCCGACGCCTGCCGACAGGCTGCCTACCGTGCACGCCGAGAGCCCGCAAACCAGGGGCTGGCGGCACCTCCCCAGGGAACGAGCGAGAACTGACCTGGCCTCGGGCCGTTGCTGGGCAGCAACGGCCCGAGGCCCACTGGGACCAGTCCCATGTCGAACCCATAAGAAGCCAGTCGAAGCCCAAGCTCAGCATTGCCGCGTCGAAGCTCTCCCACTCGCGCTCCGGTGCAGTGAAGTGCTCGTCGAAGTAGGCGCGGGTGAGGTCAGGCTCGTGCCGTTTTCGCAGTTCAGGGCCACAGTAGCGTTACGAGGCCGCCTGGAGCAGGGCCCCGTCCTGCCACTTGAGGATCTTGTCGAAGCTGACGATCGCCCCGCGCAGCGGGTGGTTGCGCAGCTGGACGTGGTCGGTGAGGGCGTGGATGAGGAAGAGGCCGCGGCCGGACTCGGCGGTGAGGTCGGGGAGGGTGTCCAGGTCGACCGGGCGCAGGGTGGGGACGCTGGGGCGACAGGGCAGGACGTGGGTGTCGTACGGGTGGCCGTCACGGCGGGGGCCGTAGGCAGCGAGGACGCGGGCCGGGACGGTGGCGCGGCCGCGGCGGGTGCGGCGGGGCGCCCGGCCGGCCGCCGCCGGACGGGCCTGGTCCAGGGCGGGGGTGCGGCGGACGGCGGCAGCGGCCCCGGCGGGGGCGGGAGCCGGCAGGCCGGGGCCCGAGTCGGTGACCTCGATCCGCAGCCGGTCGCCGCAGATCGAGGCGGTGACCTGGAAGCCGTCGTCGGGCCGCCCGGTGGCGCCGTGCTCGACGGCGTTGGCGCAGGCCTCGGTGAGGGCGACGCCGAGGTCGTCCGCGATCTGCGGGTCGACGCCCGCGGTCGCCATCGCACCGAGCAGGATGCGCCGGGCCAGCGGAACGCTGGCCGGGTCGCGCTTGAGGTGCAGAGTCCACCAGATGTCCACGGGAGGTCCCTCCTGGCTGCGGCTCCACATACAACTAGGTATCTCCGGGCGATTCCCCGGCGAACCGTGCCCGGGGGCCGCTACCGCCCGTTCGGCGGATGGACCGGGGGCCGGGGTCTGTGCCGGGCGACGCGTACGCCCCCTCGCACGCGCCGCCGAAAGGGGCATTCGTAGGGATTTCCCACCCTGCCCGTGTCGGCGGCGTACGCAATGAGAGGATGGCCCGGCCATGACTGCCCTCGCCGCCGCCCCGCTCCCGGGCGCCCCCGGACCGGCCCAGCCGGTGGGGTCCGCCGCCTGGGACCTGCGGCTTGCCCGGGCGGTCCCGTTCGCGCTGGTGTGCACCCTGATAGCCGCCGCCGGGCACGCCCTGGCGGGTGGCGGGAACGTGCCGCCGACCGCGCTGGCGCTGGGCTTCGCCGCGGTGCTGGCGTTCGCGGTGGTCTGCGGCGGGCGGGAGCGTTCGCTGGCGGCCATCGCCGGGGCGCTCGGCGCCGGGCAGCTCGGACTGCACTGCCTCTTCCACGGTTTCAACGGTTTCGGCGGCTCCATGGCCGGCATGCACCACGGGGGCTCCGGTCCGCTGACGGTGCCGCAGGTGGCCGGCCGGCTGATCTGCAACGAGGCCCGCCCCGGCACGCTGCTCGGCCTGCCGGGCAGCCCGTCCCCGGAGCAGCTGGTCTCCTCCGCTGGCCTGGACCCGCACGCGTTCGCCGCCGCTCCCTGGTGGCAGGCCGGGGTCTTCGGCATGACGCCGTCGATGCTGGCCGGGCACCTCGGCGCCGCGCTGGTCGCGGGCTGGTGGCTGCGGCGCGGCGAGGCGGCCCTGTGGCAGCTGCTGCGGGTGGCCGCCACGGCCGCCCGGGAGCACTGGGCGGCGCCGCTGCGTACGGCGTTCGCGCTGGTGGCCGCGTTGCTGCGCGGTCTGTTCGGGACGGCCGGCCCGGCCCGCCGGTTCGGTGCCCGGGGCGGGGAGAGCCCGCTCCCGGCGGGTGCCGTGCTGCGGCACAGCGTGGTGCGGCGCGGCCCGCCGTGCGGGGCCCTCGCGTACTGACCGGCGTTTCCTGGCGGCCCTCGGCCGTCCCGGGTGCCCGGCGTGCGTACCGTCCGGCCGTTCCCCCGACCACCGGGGCGGCCCGAGGCTCCACCCCCGCGTCCCCACCCCCGCGGCCCCCGCGGCACGGCTCCCGTCCGTCGCCGGTTCCGGCTGCCGCCGAGCTCCGATCGGAGACCCGCATCATGCGTTCCCTTCCCGCCCGCCGTCTCGCCGCCGTCGCCCTCACCGCCGCCGCGTCCGTGGTGGCGCTGGCCGGCCCCGCCTTCGCGCACGTCACCGTGAACCCGGGTGCGGCCGCCCAGGGCGGCTACACGGCCGTCGACTTCCGGGTGCCGAACGAGAGCGACACGGCGGGCACGGTGAAGCTGGAGGTCAACCTCCCGCTGGACCACCCGCTGGCCTCGGTCCGGACCCTGCCGCTGCCGGGCTGGACCGCCGCGGTCGAGAAGGCCAAGCTCGACAAGCCGATCAAGGTGCACGGCAACGACGTCACCGAGGCCGTCTCCAAGATCACCTGGACCGCCGACGCCGGCACCAAGATCGCCCCCGGCCAGTTCCAGGAGTTCCGGGTCTCGCTCGGCCCGCTGCCGACCGACACCGACAACCTGGTCTTCAAGACCCTCCAGACCTACGACAACGGCGACATCGCCCGCTGGATCGACGAGACCAAGGACGGCCAGCCCGAGCCGGCCAAGCCCGCGCCCGTCCTGAAGCTCACCAAGGCCGCCGAGGGTGACGGCCACGGCGTCACCGCCTCCCCGGCCGCGGGCGCCCACGGGGGCAGCTCCGACCAGGCCGCCGCCGCCGGCGACGCCAAGTCCAGCGACTCCACCGCCCGCACCCTGGGCGTGGTCGGCATCGTCGTCGGTGTGATCGGCACCGCCGTCGGTGTGCTCGGCCTGCGCCGCAAGAGCGGCAACACCGCCTCCTGACCCCACGCCGGTGGGGCCCGTACCCGGACCACGGGTACGGGCCCCACCGGTGGCCCACCCCGCACGATCGGAACTCCCATGCCCCGCACCACCCGCCTGGCCGGCGCGGCCGCCCTCGCGCTGGCCGCCGCCCTGACCCTCTCCGCCTGCGGCTCCTCCGGCGGCGGCTCCACCGCCGCCAAGGTCACCCGGCAGAAGGAGGACACCCCGTACCAGGGCACCAAGCTCGCCAAGAACTTCGAGAAGCCGGACCTCCAGCTGACCGACACCGCCGGCCAGCCCTTCGACCTGCGCCAGCAGACCAACGGCAAGGCCACCCTGCTGTTCTTCGGGTACACCAGCTGCCCGGACGTCTGCCCGACCACCATGGGCGACATCGGTGTCGCGATGAAGGCGCTCCCCGCGGAGGAGCGGCAGAAGGTCAACGTCGTCTTCGTCTCCACCGACCCGCAGCGCGACACCCCCCAGGTGCTGCGCACCTGGCTGGACTCGATGGGCAGCGACTTCATAGGCCTCACCGGGGACCTGGCCAAGGTGAAGACCGCCGCCAGGTCGCTCGGCATCATGATCGAGGACCCGGTCGTCAACGCGGACGGCACGGTCACCTCCACCCACGGCGCGCAGGTGCTGGCCTTCCTCCCCTCGGACGACAAGGCGCACGTGCTCTACATGAGCGGCACCGAGGAGAAGACCTACGAGCACGACCTGCCGCTGCTCGCCAAGGGGGTCGCGGCGTGACCCCGGCGCAGACCGGGACCGGCCGCTTCCGCCGCAGCGCCCTGCTCGGCGCCGTCGTCGCCACGGCCCTGGGCGGCGGCGCCATCCTGGCCGCCTGCGGGACGGGCGGCGGCGCGGGCGGCCAGGACGGTGCCGCCGCCGGACCGGCCCGGCTCAGCGTCGCCGACTCCTACATCCCGCTCCCCCCGGCCGGCGGCATGGCGGCCGGCTACCTGACCGTCCGCAACGACGGCGGGCAGGACCAGCTGCTCAAGGTGAGCAGCCCGGCCGCCGAGTCGGTCACCATGCACCGCTCGAGCGCGTCGACCATGGAGCAGGTGGACAGCCTCGACGTCCCCGCGCACGGCGCGCTGCAGCTCGCCCGGGGCGGCAACCACCTCATGATCATGGGATGGCAGAAGGCCCCGGTCCTCGGCGACGAGCTGGAGCTGGACCTCACCTTCGCCAAGTCCGGCACCATCTCGGTCAAGGTGCCGGTCAAGGAGCTCACCTACCGCCCCGGCCAGAGTTAAGGGGACCGCCACCATGCAGTCGGCCGGCCTGGAGAAGGCCACCCACCGCCGGATCGCCGGGGTGCTCGGAGTGCTCGGCGCGTTGCTCGCGCTGATGCTCGCGGGCGCCGGGCCGGCCTCCGCGCACGCCACCCTGGATTCCACCGACCCCCGGCAGAACTCGGTGGTCGCCACCGCCCCGCAGGCGGTGACGCTGACCTTCAGCGAGTCCGTCTCGCTCTCCGGCGACTCCGTCCGGGTGCTCGACCCGGCCGGCAAGGCCGTGGACACCGGCAACCCGGCGCACGCCGACGGCAAGGGCAACACCGCCCGGGTCGGGCTGCGCGACGGACTCGCCAACGGCACCTACACGGTGGCCTGGCGGGCCGTCTCGGACGACTCCCACCCGGTCGGAGGGGCGTTCACCTTCTCCATCGGCGCGCCCTCGGACACCTCGGTGTCGGCCACCGCGCTCCAGGGCGCCGAGGCCGACGGCCTGGTCGCCGCCCTGTACGGCACCGGGCGCACCGTCGCGTACGCCGCCTTCGCGCTGCTGGTCGGCGTCGCCGCCTTCGTGCTGCTCTGCTGGCCGGCCGGCACCGCCCGGCGCCGGGTGCAGCGGCTGCTGATGACCGGCTGGACGGCGCTGCTGGTCTCCACCGTCGCGGTACTGATGCTGCGCGGCCCGTACGAGCGCGGCTCCGGGATCGGGCAGGCCTTCGACCTGTCGCTGGTGCGCGCCACGCTGGACGAGCGGATCGGCACCGCGCTGGCCGCCCGGCTTCTGCTGCTCGCGGCGGGCGGGGTGTTCCTGTCGCTGCTGGTCGGGCAGCTGGGGCAGCCGCCGCGGCCGGTCGTGCCGAAGCCGCGGGACGAGGAGGAGGCCGGCACCGACGGCCTCGCGGGCGCTGCGCCCTCGGAGGACGACGCCGAGGCCGCCGAGCTGCGCGCGCTGGAGCGGCGGGTCGCCGAACGGCCGCAGCGCGAGGCCCGGCTCGGCCTCGGCGTGGCCGGACTGGTGCTGGCCGTCGCCCTCTCGGCGACCTGGGTCGGCGCCGACCACGCCTCGGTGGGCATCCAGGTCTGGCTGGCGCTGCCGCTCGGCATCCTGCACCTGATCGCGATGGCGCTCTGGCTGGGCGGGCTGGCCGCGCTGCTGGTCGCGCTCCGCGAGGGCGTCGGCGCCGAGGTGGTGGACCGCTTCTCGAAGATCGCCTTCGGCTCGGTGGCCGTCCTGGCCGGGACCGGGATCTACCAGTCCTGGCGGGGCCTGGGCAGCTGGGGCGCGCTGACCGGCACCGAGTACGGGCGGCTGCTGCTGGTGAAGAGCGGCTGCGTGGCCGCGATGCTGGGCGTCGCCTGGATCTCCCGCTCCTGGCTGGCCAGGCTGCGCTCGGCCCCGGCCGAGGCGGTCGAGGTCGCACCGGCCGAGCTGCCGGAGCCGGTCGCCGTGGCGGCGCACAGCGAGGACCCGGCCCGGCAGGCGCAGCTGGAGCGCCAGCGGGCCGCGCTGCGGAGCGCCGGACGCGACCGCGGGCTGACCCCGACCCGGGCCGGGCTGCGCCGCTCGGTGCTGGTCGAGGCGCTGGTCGCGGTGGCGGTGCTGGTGGTCACCACGATGCTCACCAACTCCCCGCCCGGGCGGGTGGCGGGCGAGGTCAAGGCCGGGGCGGCCGCCGCTCCGGCCGCCGGCGGGGCCGCCGCGGCGCCGCAGACCGAGCCGGGCCGCACCGTCGACCTCAAGCTCCCGTACGACACCAAGGGCCGGACGCCGAACGCCAAGGGCACCGCGACCGTCACCCTCAACCCGGCCCGGACCGGGCCGAACGAGGTGAAGCTCGCGCTGGACGGCGCGGACGGGCAGCCGGTGGACGTCCCCGAGGTGGAGCTCGCCTTCACCCTGCCGGACCGCGACCTCGGCCCGCTGCCGGTCGCGCTCACCCCGGAGGGCACCGGCCGCTGGAGCGGCACCGCGCAGCTGCCGCTGGCGGGCACCTGGGTGGTGTCGGTGCAGATCCGCTCCTCCGACATCGACCAGACCACCCCGACCCAGCAGTTCAAGATCGGGTGAGCGGGGTGACCGACATGTCGACGGACCACGCTTCGACGGGCCGCACCCCGGCGGGCCACGGCCCGGCGGACCACGCTTCGGCGGGGCCCGCGGGCTTCACCCGGCGGGCGCTGCTCGGCACCGCCGGGGCCGGGCTGCTGGTCGGGGCCGGCGCGGGCGTCGCCGGGGCGGTCGCCTACGACCGTCCCGACCGGAGCGGCCGGGCCGAGGCCGGCCCGGGCGGCGCGCTGGGCGCGGCCCGGGTGCCGTTCCGCGGCGAGCACCAGGCCGGGATCACCGACCCGCCGCAGGCCAGGGTCCAGCTGGCCGCCTTCGACCTGGCCGAGGGCGTCGGCCGGGACGGGCTGCGCACCCTGCTCCAGCGCTGGACCAAGGCGGCCGACCGGCTGACCGCCGGGGAGCCGTCCGAGGAGTTCGACAACCAGGTCGCGCTGGACGCCGGACCCTGCTCGCTCACCGTCACGGTCGGCTTCGGCGCCGCGCTGTTCGACAAGGCCGGGCTGGCCGACCGCCGCCCGCCCGGGCTCGCACCGCTGCCCGCCTTCCCCGGCGACGCGCTCGACCCGGCCCGCGGCGACGGCGACCTGTTCGTCCAGATCGGCGCGGACGACGCCCTGGTCGCGGTGCACGCCCTGCGGGTGCTCCAGCGGCTGGCGGCCGGTACGGCGGCGCTGCGCTGGCAGTCGGCCGGCTTCGCCCGCACCCCCGGCGCCGCCGCCCAGCCGGTGACCGGGCGCAACCTGATGGGCCAGATCGACGGCACCAACAACCCCCGGCCGGACGAGGACGGCTTCGCCGCCAAGGTGTTCTGCGCCGCCGGTGGCGACCAGCCGGCCTGGCTGGCCGGCGGCTCGTACCTGGTGTTCCGGCGGATCCGGATGCTGCTGGACAACTGGGAGGCGCTGCCGGTCGACCGGCAGGAACGGGTGATCGGGCGGCGCAAGTCGGACGGCGCCCCGCTCGGCGCGCCCGCCGGGGCCGGCGAGCGCTCCCCGGTCGACCTCGCAGCGCAGGGCCCGGACGGCACCCTGGCGATCCCCGCCGACGCGCACATCCGGGTCGCCGCCCCGGCGGCCAACGGCGGGGCGGCGATGCTGCGGCGCGGCTTCTCGTACCACGACGGGCTGCTGCCGGACGGATCACCGGACGCCGGGCTGCTCTTCCTCGCCTTCCAGAACGACCCGGGCAAGGGCTTCACCCCGGTGCAGCGCAAGCTCTCCCGGGGCGACGGCCTCTCCCGCTTCCTGCGGCACGAGGCGAGCGGCCTGTACGCGCTGCCGCCGGGCGCGCCGCCCGGCGGCTACCTCGGCCGGCAGCTGCTGGAGGGGTAGTTCCCCGGACGGTTCCCCGGGGGTCCGACGGCGGACCCCCGGGATCCACCGCCGCGGTCCCGGCCACTGGAACGCTTGGCCGCCGGGGCCGTTGAATCGTTAGGGTGACTGCTTCGGCACACCCTGCCCGCGCAGTACCCCGGAACCCCACGGAGGCGTCATGTCGGCCACCCGCTACACCTACCTCGGACCGGCCGGCACGTTCACCGAGGCGGCCCTGCACACCCTGCCCGAGGCGGCGACCCGGGAGCTGGTGCCGCTGTCCTCGGTGGCGCTGGCGCTGGACGCGGTGCGCGGCGGGGAGGCGGCCGGGGCGTTCGTCCCGATCGAGAACTCGGTGGAGGGCGCGGTCACCGCGACCAACGACGAACTCGCCTCCGGCACACCGCTGATGATCTACCGTGAGGTGCTGCTGCCGATCACCTTCGCGCTGCTGGTGCGGCCGGGCACCGAGCTGTCCGGGATCAAGACGGTGACCAGCCACCCGGTGGCCCAGCCGCAGGTGCGGCGCTGGCTGGCGGCCAATCTGCCGGAGGCGGACTGGGAGTCGGCGGCCTCCAACGCGGACGGCGCCCGGCTGGTCGCCGAGGGCCGCTACGACGGCGCGTTCGCGGGCGAGTTCGCGGCGCCGATCTACGGGCTGGAGCCGCTGGTCAAGGAGATCGCGGACGCGAAGAGCGCGGCCACCCGGTTCGTCCTGGTCGGCCGCCCGGGGCGGGTCTCCTCGCCGACCGGCGCGGACAAGACCTCGATGGTGGTCTGGCTGCCGGACGACCACCCGGGCGCGCTGCTGGAACTGCTCCAGGAGTTCGCGGTGCGCGGGGTCAACCTGATGCGGATCGAGTCCCGCCCGACCGGCGAGGGCATGGGCAGCTACTGCTTCCTGATCGACTGCGAGGGGCACCTGTCCGAGCGCCGGGTCGGCGAGGCGATGATGGGGCTCAAGCGGATCTGCCCGCAGGTGCGGTACCTCGGCTCCTATCCGCGCGCCGACCGGCAGGAGTCCACCCACCGCCGGCCGGGGACCTCGGACGGGGATTTCACCTCGGCGGCGGACTGGCTCTCCCGCGCGCTCGACGGCCGCGGGGACATCTGAGCTTCTCCTCGAGTCCTTCCGGACTTTTCCGACTGTTTTCGCCCGGCCCGGGCGGCCCGGGCGGGTGACCGCACCGTCGTCCACAGGGGCCGTCGGGGCCGGAGACCACTGTCCACAGGGCTCCCCGCTGTCCACAGCCCGGAGTTATCCACAGGCCTGGGGACGAGTCGACAAACCGGTATAGCCATTGCCCAGACCCGGTCGGACCATCGGTTTGCGTCGCAGAGATGACCAATCGGACCAGAGTCACCCGGTTGCCAGCAAATCACCCGTCCGAGTGCTTCAATTCCCTCACCCGAGAAGGTTGATTGAGGTTTGAAACCTCAATTCCCTGGTTCGTTCACGCGGAAGGCAATCCTCCCCTTTGATCCACAGGTCCGGGGCCCGGCCTGTGGATAACCCGGCGACGGGAAGTTCCCCACAGGAGTTATCCACAGGCGCGGACGAGTTATCCCCAGGGAAAAAGCCGTACCGGTGGAGGAACGGTCTCCCGGTACGCTTGGGCCTGTGATTGACCTTCGCCTGCTCCGTGAGGACCCTGACCGAGTGCGCGCCTCGCAGCGCGTCCGTGGCGAGGACGTCGACCTGGTCGACGCCCTCCTCTCCGCCGATGAGCGGCGCCGGTCCTCGGGCAGCCGCTTCGACGAACTGCGCAGCGAGCAGCGGGTGCTCGGCAAGCAGGTCGCCCAGGCCAAGGGCGACGAGAAGGCCGCCCTGCTCCAGCGCACCAAGGACCTGGCCGCCGAGGTCAAGGCCGCCGACGCCGAGCAGGGAGCGGCCAAGGAGGAGGCCGACCGCCTGCTCCGCTCCCTGGCGAACCTCATCGACCCGGCCGCCCCGGTCGGCGGCGAGGAGGACTTCGTCACCCTCGAGGAGATCGGCACCCCGCGCGACTTCGCCGCCGAGGGCTTCGAGCCCCGCGACCACGTCGAGCTCGGCCAGATCCTCGGCGCGATCGACACCGAGCGCGGCGCCAAGGTCGCCGGTGCCCGCTCCTACTACCTGACCGGCGTCGGCGCGCTGCTGGAGCTCGCCCTGGTCAACATGGCGATCGCCCAGGCCACCGCGGCCGGCTTCATCCCGATGATCACCCCGACCCTGGTCCGCCCGGCCGCCATGGACGGCACCGGCTTCCTCGGCCAGGCCGCCGAGAACGTGTACCACCTCGCCGAGGACGACCGGTACCTGGTCGGCACCAGCGAGGTCCCGCTCGCGGCGTACCACATGGACGAGATCCTCGACGCCGACAAGCTGCCGCTGCGCTACGCCGGCTACTCGTCCTGCTTCCGCCGCGAGGCCGGCACCTACGGCAAGGACACCCGCGGCATCATCCGCGTCCACCAGTTCGAGAAGGTGGAGATGTTCGTCTACACCACTCCCGAGGACGCGGAGAACGAGCACCGGCGCCTGCTCCAGTGGGAGAAGGACTTCCTCAACGCGCTGGAGCTGCCGTACCGGGTGATCGACGTCGCCTCCGGCGACCTCGGCGCCTCGGCCGCGCGCAAGTTCGACATCGAGGCGTGGATCCCCACCCAGGGCAAGTACCGCGAGGTCACCTCGACCTCCAACACCACCGAGTACCAGGCCCGCCGGCTGTCGATCCGGATGCGCGAGGAGGGCAAGACTCGCCCGCTCGCCACCCTGAACGGCACCCTGGTCGCCGTCCCGCGCACCATCGTGGCGATCCTGGAGAACCACCAGCAGGCCGACGGCTCGGTCGTCGTGCCCGAGGCGCTGCGGCCGTACCTCGGCGGACGGACCGTCCTCGAGCCGGTCAAGTAAGCCGGCCCGCCCAGCACCACCTGCGACACTCCCGGGAGACGTACGGCCCATGAGCACCACCAGCCCCAGCCCCGTCTCCCCCGACGGTGGCGACCTGCCCTACCGGCTGGTCGCCACCGACCTCGACGGCACCCTGCTCACCAGCGGGGAGACCGTCTCCGAGCGCACCCGCGCCGCCCTGGCCGCGGCCACCGGCGCGGGCGCGCTGCACATCATCGTCACCGGGCGCTCCGCGGTCTGGGCCCGCCCGGTCTTCGACGAGATCGGCTACACCGGGATAGCGGTCTGCGGCCAGGGCGCCCAGGTGTACGACGCCGGCGCGCACAAGCTGCTCACCTCGCTCACCCTGGACCGGCGGCTCGCCGCGCTCGCGATCGAGAAGATCGAGGCCGAGACCGGCCCGCTGGCCATCGCCGCCAACCAGGACGGCCTCGACGGCCAGGTGCTGGCCGGCCCCGGCTACGAGCTGCTGATCGGCTCCGACCTGCCGGTCGTCCGGGTCGACCGCGGCGGGCTGTACGACTCCCCGCTCAGCAAGCTGTACATCCAGCACCACGCCCTCACCGACGACGCCCTCGCCGAGGCCGCCCGCCGCGCCGCCGGCGACCTGGTCGGCGTGGTGATGGCCGGCGCCGGCGTGGTCGAGCTGCTCCCGCTCGGCCTGTCCAAGGCCACCGGCCTGGCCGTCGCCGCCCGCCGCCTGGGCGTCCGCGCCGCCGACACCATCGCCTTCGGCGACATGCCCAACGACGTCCCGATGTTCGGCTGGGCCGCCCACGGCGTCGCCATGGCCAACGCCCACGAGGAACTCCTCGCCGTCGCCGACACCGTCACCACCAGCAACGACGAGGACGGCGTCGCCGCGGTCCTGGAGCACCTCTACCCGCAGCGCTGACGCCTCCGGCGCGGCCCTTGTGCGCCGTGCTCCGGGCTCGCACACCCCGTAACCCCGCCCGAAGCCGGAGAACCGCCGGCGCTCGGGCCATCCGCTGCGGCCTTCCGCCCCGCGCAGTTCCCCGCGCCCCTGCTGGGGCGCGGGGATTTGGTGTCTGCGGAGGAGACGCGCCCGGGGGTCCGAGGTGGGGTCCGAGGTGGGCATGCCGGGTGGGGCGCGGGGAGGAACCCGCCCCTGGGACCTGGGCCCGGGTTCGGGGCCGGAGGGGCTGTCGGCGGCGGGTGGGGTGAGGCCGATCTGGGGGTTCAGGGGCTGGTCAGGGGTTGGTTGTAGGATGACCGGGCAAGCGGTTGTAGGATGACCGACGACTGGTTTCGGCGTGTGCGGTGGCAAGGGAGGTCCGGCATGAGCGGCGGTTTGCAGGCGGCCGGGCGGCGTTCCCTGGTGGACACCGCGATCGAGCAGTTGCGGGAGCAGCTGGCGGGTGGGGCGTGGCCGGTGGGGTCGCGGATTCCCACCGAGCACGAGCTGGCCGAGCAGCTGCGCGTCGGGCGGAACACCGTGCGGGAGGCGATCCGGGTGCTGGTGCACGCCGGGATGCTGGTCTCCCGGCAGGGCGAGGGGACGTTCGTCCGCTCCACCAGCGACCCGGCGTCCGTGCTGCGCGGCGTCCAGCGCTCCGGCATCCGGGACGTCCTGGAGGTCCGTGCGGCGCTGGAGACCGAGGGCGCCCGGCTGGCCGCGCTGCGGCACACCCCCGAGGACGTCCGGCGGATGCGCGCCGCCCTGGCCCGTGAGGCCGAGGTGTTCGCGGCGCACCCCGAGCGGGCGAGCCGCGAGGCCACCGTCGAGCACGACCTGGAGTTCCACACCGCCGTCGTCGAGGCCGCGCACAACCCCGCGCTGGCCGAGGTGTACCGCTACTTCGGTGCCTCCGTCCGCGAGGCGATGACCTCCGCCTTCGGCGACCACGACATGCCCGAGGCGGTCGTGGCCACCCACGAGGCGCTGGTCGACGCGATCGAGAGCGGTGACCCGGACCGGGCCGAGGCGGCGTGTCGTGCGCTGCTCGCCGGCCCGACCGCGGCCGTCGAGCAGCTGCTCGCGGCCATCGCGGCCCGGAAGTAGGACGGCGCGAGCCTCCCTTCCGCCGTCCGCTTCCCCCGCACATTCACGAAAGAACAGCACACCCATGGCCGTCACCCGTGCCCAGCAGCCGGTTGTCACCGCTCCTGCCCCGCTCCCCGGCCGCGTCCGGCTGGCCCATCCGCTGCTGCTGCTGACCGGCATCGTGCTGGTCGCGCTGAACATGCGCGCCTGTCTGGCCGCGGTCTCCCCGATGGTCGGCGAGATCCAGCGGACCTTCGGCCTCTCCGCCACCGCGAGCGGTCTGATCACCACCGTCCCGGTGCTGTTCCAGGGCGTCGGCGCCCCGCTCACCCCCCGGCTGACCCGCCGTTTCGGCGCCGAGCGGGTGGTGCTCGGCGCGGTGCTGGTGCTGGGTGCGGGCGTGCTGCTGCGGGTGCTGCCCTCGGTGGCGGCCCTGTACGCGGGCTGCGTGGTGATCGGCGTGGCGATCGCGGTGTTGAACGTGTCGATGCCGGGCCTGGTCAAGCGCGAGTTCCCGGACCGCGCGGCCACCATGACCGGCGTCTACTCGACCACCATGCTGGTCGGCGCCACGCTCGCGGCCGGCACCTCCGTCCCGCTGGAGCACGCGCTCGGCGGCGGCTGGCGGGCCTCGCTCGGCGCCTGGTCGCTGCTCGCGCTGGTCGCGGCGGTGGCCTGGCTGCCGCAGGTGCTGCGCTCCCGCCAGGAGCGGCAGGGGGCGGTGGCCGCGGCCGCCGCGCCGGCCAAGCCGATCGAGGGCATCTGGAAGTCCGCGCTGGCCTGGCAGATCAGCCTCTTCATGGGCATCTCGTCGCTGCTGGTCTACACCCTGGTCGCCTGGATGCCGACGATCCTGGCCGAGCACGGCATGGACCGCGGCCAGGCCGGTCTGGTCTTCGCCTTCTCCAACCTGGTGCAGGTGGCGGGCGCCTTCCTGGTGCCGCTGATGGCCGGCCGGATGACCAGCCAGCGCGCGCTGGCGGTGGTCATGGTCGCCCTGAACGGGCTGGGCATCGCGATGCTGCTGGTCGCGCCGGTCTCCGCCGCGTGGGTGTCGGCGACGATCCTGGGTGTGGCCCAGGGCGGTTCGCTGGGCCTGGGCCTGGCGTTCATCGTGCTGCGCACCGACACCGCGGCCGGTGCCGCCCAGCTGGGCGGGATGTCGCAGGCGATCGGCTATCTGGTCGCGGCGGCCGGCCCGGTCGGCGCGGGTGCGCTGCGCCAGCTGACCGGCGGCTGGGAGACCCCCCTGGTGCTGATGCTGGTGCTGGTCCTGGTGGTCGGCGCGGCCGGCTGGGGCGCGGGCCGCAACCGCACCCTCTGAGCCGAGCGCGCGCACTACAGCTCCGGACGGCGGTGAGCCCCGGACACCCTCACAGGTGTCCGGGGCTCACCGCTTGTGCCGTACGGGGCTCACTCCTCGCCGGCGAGGGTCATCCCGGCCAGCTTCACCGAGGCGAGCACCGTCGCCGCGACGGTGACCACCAGCAGCAGCGGCACGGCCGCCCCGAGCGAGACGTCCGAGCTGATCGCGTTCTGTCCCGCGACCGCCTCGGCCACCGAGCGACCCCACTGCTGGATGCTCAGCGTCCGGGCGCCCTCGACGAAGTTGCCGACCGTCGACTCCCAGATCAGGGCGTACGCCAGACCGGCCACGACCGCGTGCCGGGTGACCACGCCGAGCAGCAGGAACAGCGCGCTGTACGCGGCCCCGGCGACCAGCACAGCCACGGTGTAGCCGAGCGCCACACCGTCCTGGGTGCCGACCAGCAGCAGCCCGGCCAGCAGCGTCGGGACGACCGAGAACAGCCAGGTGACGCCGATCGCGACGACCAGCTTGGTGGTCACGATCCGCCACCGGGGCAGCGGCTTGGCGAGCAGGTAGACGATCGAGCCGTCGTCGATCTCGTTGGCGATCACCCCGGTGCCGACCACCAGTCCGAGGATCGGGATCAGGGTGCCGAGGCCGAGGGCGCCGAGGATGTTGTTGGCCATGTCGTGCGGGTCGGCGCTGGACACGCTCGCGACGGCCGCGACGACCAGCAGCAGGGCGGGGGCCACCAGCAGCAGCAGGCCGCGGCGGCGCCCCAGCAGCCCGCGCAGGGTCAGCCTGGCGACGGTGGGGTTCATGGTCGGTCGGCCCCTTCCTGGGCAACAACGGTCCTGGCGGCAGCGGTCCCGCCGACAGTGGTCCTGCCGACGGCGCTCACGCGGAGACCAGGTAGGAGAAGACGCTCTCCAGCGATTCGTCCGCCGGGGAGACGGTGTACAGCCGGATGCCGGCCTCCCGGGCGACCCTGGGCAGCAGGGTGGTGAAGCCCTGGAAGTTCACCGCTTCGATCCGCAGCGCCCGCTCCCGCTCGTCCACCTCGATGCCGCTGGTCGAGCCGTCGGCGATCAGCGCGGCGGCGAGCCGGCGGTCGTCGCTGGAGCGGACCAGGTAGCGGTGCGGGCGGTCGGTCATCAGCCGGCGGATCTTGCGGAAGTCGCCCGAGGCGGCGTGCCGTCCGGCGACCACCACCTCGATGTGCCGGGCCAGCTGCTCGACCTCCTCCAGGATGTGGGAGGAGAACAGCACCGTCCGGCCGTCGGCGCCGAAGCGGCGCAGCAGGTCCATCAGCTGGAGCCGCTGGCGCGGGTCCATGCCGTTGAAGGGCTCGTCGAGCAGCAGGACGGACGGGTCGTGGACCAGCGCCGAGGCCATCTTGACCCGCTGCTTCATGCCCTTGGAGTAGGTGCCGGTGCGGCGGTCCTTGGCGTAGTCCATCTCCACCAGGTCCAGCGCCCGGCGGGCGGCGGCGCCCGGCTGGGGCAGGCCGTGCAGTTCGGCGTTGGCGAGGACGAACTCCCAGCCGGTCAGGTAGTCGTACATCGACTCCCGCTCGGGCACCAGGCCGATCTGCTTGTACACCTGCTGGTTGCGCCAGATCGGCGCGCCGTCCAGGGTGACGGAGCCGCTGGAGGGGGCCAGGAAGCCGCTCATCATGTGGATGAGGGTGGACTTGCCCGCCCCGTTGGGACCGAGCAGGCCGGTGATGCCGGGGCCGATGGTCATGGTGATGTCGTTGACCGCGACCACGTTCCCGAACCAGCGGGAGACCTTGTCGATGCTGATGGTGGCCATGCCGCCCTCTCAGACGTTCCGGTAGCGGCGCAGCAGCAGCCGGTACGAGCCGACCACCATGGCCACCGCGACGAGCGCGAACACCGCCAGACCGAGGCCGCCCGGGGCGTGCCGGCGGTCGAAGCCGTCGCCGAGCCCGAACAGCTCGTTGACCAGGGACTCCACCAGGTCGGTGGGCGAGATCAGCGACATCCACTGCGGGGCGTCGGAGCCGGTCGTGCTGCGGTTGCTGATCCCGACCGCGGCCGCTCCCAGCGCGGCGCTGACCGCCAGGTAGCCCATGATGGCGGCCACGCCGAAGCCGCGGCGCGGGGTGGCGGCCGCGATCACCACGGCCACCGAGGTCGGCACCAGGGCGTACAGCACGGCCGCGACCAGGCCGTACAGGAAGTGCGCGGTGTTGTGCCCGAAGTCCATCCCGGCGAGCAGCGCGCCGATGTACAGCACCAGCAACGGGGATGCCATCAGCAGCAGTTGGGCGCAGACCATGGCGCCGAACTTGGCCCGGACGTAGTCGGTGCGGGTGATCGGGCGGGAGAAGTACAGCGGGACGGTCTGGTAGCGCAGGTCCCGGGAGAGCAGGACCGGCGCCTGGGAGGCGAGGAAGACCGAGATCACCAGGCTGAAGATGGAGAGGTAGCCCGCGTACTCGACCGGCAGCTCGTCGCGCTTCATCACGACCGAGACCGCCACGAAGATCAGCGCGGGCACGGTGATCACGCCCAGCACCAGCATCGGCAGCACCTTGGACTTGCCGGAGCGGCCGAGGCCGTACGCGGCGCGCAGGCTCTGGGTGAAGAGCGCGCGGGTGGCGTAGGTGCGGCCGAGCCGGGGGCCGGTGTAGCCGCGGTAGCCGATGTCGTGGATGACGCCGGTGTCGGCGGACCTGGTCTCAGGAGGCAGCGGCATCGTTCGTCCCTCCCTTGCTCTGCTCGGTGTCCTGGGCGTCGGTGAAGAGCTCGGCGACCCGGTGCCGGCGCTGCTCCAGCCGGACCAGGCCGAGGCCGAGTCCGGCGACGGCGTCGCGGATGGTGTCGTACGTCGACTCGTCGGCCAGCCGGACCAGCAGCAGGTGCGAGCCCTCGGGCTGGACGGACAGTCCGGCCGCGGCGAGCCGCTCGCGGACCGCCGGACCCGGCTCGCGGCCGTGGTCCTCCGGGAAGTCGCCGACCTCGACCGCGAGCACGGCCGTCGCCTCGGTGAAGGAGGCGGTGGAGGAGGAGCGCAGCAGCTTGCCGCCGTCGATCACGACCAGGTGGTCGCAGGTCCGCTCCAGCTCGCCGAGCAGGTGGGTGGTGACCAGCACCGAGATGCCGAAGTCGGTGTGCACCCGGCGGATCAGCGCCAGCATCTCGTCCCGGCCGGCCGGATCGAGGCCGTTGGTCGGCTCGTCCAGCAGCACCAGTTTCGGGTCGTGCACCAGCGCCTGGGCGAGCTTGACCCGCTGCTTCATGCCGGTCGAGTAGCCGCCCATCGGGCGGTACCGCTCCTCGTACAGGCCGACGTGCCGCAGGGTGTCCGCGGTGCGCTCACGGGCGGCGGTGGCGGGCAGGCCCGCCATCCGCGCCATGTGCACCACGAACTCCGTCGCGGAGACGTCCGGTGGCAGGCAGTCGTGCTCGGGCATGTAGCCGACCTGCGCGCGGATCTCGGAGCCCTGGGTGGCGACGTCCAGGCCGAGGACCTCGCCGCGGCCGGAGGTCGCCGGGGCGAGCCCGAGCAGGATCTTGATGAGAGTGGACTTGCCCGCGCCGTTGGCCCCGACCAGACCGACCACACCCGGCCGCACCTCGACGGTGAGCTGGTCGAGCGCGGTGACACGGGGATACCTCTTGGTGAGGCCGTCCGTCTTGATGACAGCTGTGGACACGGGACCAAACGTAACGGCCTTGTGCGGTACGGGTCATGAGCTGGAATGACGAGGCCGTCTGCTGCTGCGGTATGACGTCGGAGCCCCTCACCCCTAGGGGTTAGAAAAAGCGGAATCCACCTGTACCCTTTGTCGAATCTCTTTACACACTTGCCTGACTCTTTGCCAACGGGGGTGCCGGAGCAGCGCCCCGGCACGGAGGGGGACGATCGACATGTCTGATCGGGCGACCGCGTTCGACCGGATGATGAACCCTTGGGCCTACGACGCGGACGGGAACCTGACCGACTCGGCCCGCGCCCGGGAAGCGGCCCGCACTCAGCTCAACTCGGCCTCGGCGTCCGGCGGCGGAGGCGGAGGCGGGGGCGGCTTCAGCGCCGACACCAACGCGCTCACCACCGCGGGGAACAACTCCGACCAGATCCACGCCCGCCTCAACACCGAGGGCCGGGGCGCCGACGAAGCCACCGCCAAGGTGTCCACCTCGCTCGCCAATTGGAGCACCGGCAAGGCCGCGGCGGGCGCCGCCGGCACCTGGGACCAGTGCGTCGCCGCCCTCGGCGGCACCATCGGGCAGACCACCCAGGCGCTGCGCGCCACCGCCGCCAACTACCGGCAGAACGAGTCGGCCGTCCAGCACGACCTCGGCAACTGAGAGGACCACCGAGATGGTCGACTTCCACGAGCTCAGCACCGCCGACTTCGGCGTCCTGGACACCGCCGCCACCGCCTGGACCACCGTCGCCCAGAAGCTCCACGCGATGGACGGCGACTGGGACACCACGGTGATCGCCCAGGTCGACTCCGCCTGCTGGAGCGGCCCCGCCGCCGACCAGGCCCGCCCCGGCCTCCAGCGCACCAACGAGCAGCTGACCGCCGCCGTCACCGAGGCCAACGCCTTCGCCTCGATCTTCACCGAGGCGTCCACCGAGTTCAAGGCCGCGAAGACCAAGCTGGACAAGGCGGTCGCCGACGCCCGGACGGCCGGGCTGACCGTCACCGAGAACGGCACCGTGAGCTGGCCCCCGGCCGACAACGCCACCCGGCACGACTACGAGGCCCTCCGGGACTACCAGAAGGAGTGGGGCGACAAGGCGGAGGCCGCCCGCAAGGCGATCGACTCCGCCGTCGCCGAGGCCACCGCCGCCGACGAGCGGATCGCCTGGGCGCTGCGCGCCGACAGCATGACGGACGGTCAGAAGTCCTTCAACGGCAAGGCCATCGGCGGCGGCCCGGAGGCCGACGGCCGGCGCGCCGCCCAGCTCGCGGCCCGGGGCGGGGGCATCACCGAGCCCGAACTGACCGAGCTGAACTCGCTGTTGGCCTCGCACGGCAACGACCCGAAGTTCGCCACCACGTTCTACCAGGACCTCGGCCCGGACGGCCTGATCAAGTCCTGGAACAGCATGGTCGGCGACCCGGCGCACCCCCGTGACGACAAGGACCCGCGCTGGAAGGCCTACCAGGACCTCCAGAAGAACCTCGGACTCGGCCTGGCCACCGCCACCCGCAGCACCAACGAGCCGCACCTGTCCGACGAGTGGGCCGCCGCGCTGCGCAAGGCCGGCTCCCAGCCGGTCTGGGACAAGCCGTACCGGGCCTCCGGCCTGGACTACGTGCCGTACGGCTACCAGGTGCTCTCCGGCATCCTGATGAACGGGAACTACGACGCCCACTTCATCAACCCGATCGCCGAGCACGTCACCCAGCTCGACACCCAGGACCGGTACTGGCCGGCCCCGATGCCCGGCTCCAGGATCCAGGGCTTCAACCTGACCGGCGGCGACGAGGCGGGCGCCGGCTTCCGCCCCACCACGGCGATCCTGGAGGCGCTCGCGCACAGCCCGGACGCGGCCAACAGGTTCTTCACCGAGCAGCCGACCGCCTACAACCAGGACGGCACGGTCAACCAGGGCGGCAAGCCGAAGCCCTCGGACTACTTCTCCTACTACTCCCACGACAAGGACTGGATCCCGGACACCACCTCCCGGGACTCCAAGGTGTGGGACGCGAGCAAGCAGGCCGGTCCGGCCGCCTTCGGCCGCGCCCTGGAGGCCGCCACCACCGGCCACCCGTACGACGAGCCGGGCCCCGTCCCCCCGGACCGGCACACCACCGAGCAGGCCGACCTGATGAAGCGGGTCGTGGACACCTTCGGCCGGCACGGCGACGACGGGGCACTGGACGACATCAAGGGCGACGGCAAGCTCGCCGCCATGCGGGGCAGCCTCGGGCACATGACCGCCGAGTACATCGGCGACGTGCAGAACTCGCTCTCCCACGGCACCGACCTGCCGGTCAACGGCTCCCCGGCCTCCCTCGACGCCTCCTCCGTGGCCGGGCTGCTCGACGCCCTCGGCCGCGACCCGGACGCCTACGGCGCGGTGACCAACGCCAACCAGGCGTACACCACCGCCCTCATCCGCGGCCACCTGGACAGCGGGCAGACCGACTTCGCCCGGCTGGAGTCGGACATCAAGCACAACGCCGAGTCCGGCGGCGTCGTCAGCGGCTACCTCAACCAGGCCCGCATCGACGAGGTGCACAACGAACACGCCGCCTCCGACAAGGAGTTCAACGACGCGCTGGAGAAGAACGTCGGCTACGGCAAGGACGCCTTCAACGCCGTCATCGGCAGCGTGACCGAGAAGATCCCGCTCGGCGGCGAGATCGCGGACCAGATCGTCGACTCGATCGCCGACAGCGTCATCGAGGCCAACAAGAAGGACACCACCGAGGACGGGCGCCAGGAGAGCCGCAACCACACCGCCGAGGCCGAGGGCCGGGTCGCGCGGGGGGCCGACCAGGCGGTCCGGGACGCCGGCAGCGGCACCGGGATCGCCCGCCAGGACATCGACCGGCTCGCCAACAGCGCCCGCGACAGCGCGCTCCAGGGCATGTCGCGCGGGACGGCGAACAACTCGTCCACCAACGCGAAGGGCGACGCGTGAGCGGGTCCGGCGCCGGGCCCGCGGCCCGCTGGGCCCGGCTCCTCGCGGGCCGCTGGGCCGGGCGGCTGCACGACCCGCTGCTGCTGCCCGCCGTGCTGGTCGTGGCGGTGGCCGCCGCCGGGTTCGTCGGCTACCGGGACTGGCAGGGCCACCGCCCGTCCGAGCCCCCCGGCCGGTCCGCCCACCTCTGCCGCCTGCCCACCGGCGCCGACACCCCGCTCGGACGGCTGCTGCCGCCCGGTGACCAGGACTCCGAGGAGCGGACCAGCTCCGGCGTCCGCGACACCGACCAGCAGAGCTGCGCCGTCCGGATCGACGGCCGCGCCGTGCTCACCCTCACCGCCGTCCGGCGCGAGGGGGAACTCGCCCTGGCCGCCGCGGAGGCCACCCGCCCGGACGCCCACCCGCTCGACCTGCCCGGCCTGGCCGCGGCCTGGCCGGGCGGCGCCGCCGCGGCCCAGTACTGCGTGACCGGGCCCAGCGGCTACATCGAGGTGCGGGTCACCGCCGGGGAGGCGGCCCGCGCCGACGGGGCGGACGGCCGACAGGCGCTCGAAGAGGTCACCCGCGCCGCGCTGGCGGCGAAGACGAAGGAGCTCTGCCGATGAAGCACCCCCGGGCCCTGATCGCGGGCGGTTCCGCGCTGCTGCTCGGCGGCGGCCTGCTCGGCTGGCACCTCTACCTCGACCACACCGCCTACCGGCCGCCGGCCGTCGCCCTGTCGCACGGCGAGTGCCGCGGCCTGCTCGACGACCCGGCCGTCACCGGGCTGCTCGGCGGCGCCCCCCGGGTCTTCGTGGAGACGGCCTACCGGGCGGCGACCCCCGACGCCCCGGCCTCCGTACGCTGCTCGGTCAACGGCGGGGACGGACGGCTGCTGACCGCCGAGGCGTCGTTCGGCGGCGTGCTCTCCGGCGGCGACAGCCTCGGCGCGGTGGGCTTCGAGTGCACCGTGGACGGCCGGCGCACCGGCTACCGCGCCGTCCTCAGGCTCACCGGCAAGGACGGGAAGCTCCTCCCGGACGGGCCCGGCCGCAAGCGGATGGGCGAGGCCGCCCGCGGCTTCGCCGAGCGCGCCGCCGGGCAGCAGCTCGGCTGCGCGGGCGGCGCCGAGCGGCTCGACGTGGTGTGAGCCGCCCGGCGCCGGGCCCCCTTCGGCCGCCGCGACGGCGACGGGTGCCGCTCCTTCGAGGAGCGGCACCCGTCGGTCCGTCAGGTCGCCCGGGTCGGGCGGTGGATCAGGGGCGGCCCGCCGCCGTCCGCGCGGCCGCGACCGGCAGCCGCAGCGGGTTCGCCTCCGGCAGCGCGACCGTCCCGGGTGCCGCGGCGGACGGCGCGACGGCGGCCGACCTGGCGGTGGCCGCGGCCGACTTCGCGCCGACGCCCGTGGTGTAGTACCCGAACATGTCGACCACCAGGTCGGTGCTGCCGACGTGGTTGAAGAAGTCCACGTACCCGTTGGCCCCGACCGAGGCGTTGACCATGTTGGGGATGGTCTGGCCTGCGGTGAAGTTCAGGTTCGAGGCGTCCGGCAGCCCGGCACCGGTCGGGGCCGAGTCCGCCGGCCCGCCGTCCGGGTAGACGGTGACGAAGCTGTCCGCGGTCGGGTTGGTGACCGTCACGTTCAGCAGCAGCGAGCCGATGCCCCAGTCGCGCGGCTTCAGGCCCCAGCCGAGCAGGGAGCTGCCGCCGGGGACCGGGCCACCGCCCTGGCGGCTGTCGTACTGCCGCACGGGGGTGCCGGTGACCAGCACGCCGTCGGTGGTCTGGCCGCTGTCGTCCGGGACGAAGTAGCCCGAGGTGTCGACCACGATGTCGACCGGCGCGAAGGCCGAGCTGAAGACGTCCACCAGGCAGCCGTCGCCGAGCCGGGCGACCGCCATGTTGGAGATCGTCTGCCCGGGCGTGAAGTTGAGGGTCGACGCGTTCGGCAGCGCCTGGCCGTGCGGGTAGACCGTCAGGAAGCCGACGTCCTTGGGGTCGGTGACGGTCACGTTGAGCGCGGCCGCCGTCGCGTTGTACGGGATCCGGGCCTGGTTGCACAGGTTGACCGTGACCGTGCCGCGGGACGGCACGTGGGTGGGCCGGGTGTCCAGCACCCGCTTGGGGGTGAAGCCGGTGTAGACGGCGCCCGTGGTGTCCGGGACGTAGTAGCCGGTGACGTCGGCGATCAGGTCGAGGTCACCGTCCGAGCCGTTGAGCAGCTCGACGGCGCCGCCGGCCCCGAGCTGGACCGTCACCGCGTTGGGGACGGTCTGCCCCGCGGTGTGGTTCAGGTTGGAGGTGACGGGGGCGGACCCGCCGGCCGGGTAGACGGTGACGAACCCGGTGTCCTTGGCGTTGGTCGCGGTGACGTTCATGACCACGGCGACGGCGTCGGCCGGGATGCCCGCGGTGCCCGCGACCTTCAGCGGGGTGACGCCGCGGCCTCGGAGCGTCCCGGTGGTCCGGGTGTCCAGCAGGCGCTGCGGCGCCATCGCCACGTAGGTGCCCGCGCTGCCCACCGAGATGTCCAGCGGCTTGGCCAGCGGGGTGCCGACCGCGCCGTAGCTGTGGGTGCCGTTCGCGTCGGTGACGGCGATCTCCAGCGCGTACAGGCCGGGCTGGCAGCCCGTCGGCTTCGAGCCGTCCGGGGTCGTCCCGGCCGCGGCGAACGGCAGGTACAGCGAGACGTTCGTCGTGAGGGTGCCGGGCGGGACGGTGGTCGAGGCGGTCGGCGCGCAGCCCGGGGCGACCGGGCCGTGGGCCGTCACCGCGACCTGGGAGATCGGGACCGTGTCGGACACCGGGAAGGAGACCGGCACGGTGCCCCCGTCCGGCGACAGCCGGCGCTGGAAGGACACGTCACCGATCGTCAGGGCGGTGGCCGGGGTTTGCAGCGGGGTGATGACCAGCCCGGCCGGGGCCTTGGCCTCGAAGTTCCGCTGGCTGTCGTCGGTCACCCGGACGGAGGTGACCACGCACGGGGTCGTGGCGCTGGTCGGCACCGTGATCTTCATGGTGACCGTGTCGCCCGACCAGGAGAGGTCGCCGACGTTGCCCCAGCAGTCCCCGGTCAGCTCGGGGCCGACCTGGGTGATCCGGCCGGCGGTGTCGGTGGCCTTCATCGACATCGTCACGGTCTGGGCCTGGACCCGGTTGTCCGCCGTGGTGGCGCCCAGCGTGAACCCGGAGGCCTGGATCGGGTTGGCGCCGGCCGTCAGCTCCACCGACGGCACCTTCAGCTGGGTCCCGATGGCGGACGTCACCGGCTGCCGGTACACCGAGCCGTCGGGCTGGGCCAGCTCCACCTGGGTCATCTCCCAGTGGCCGAGCGCGCTGCCGCCCGGGAAGTGCACCGTCACCCGGCAGTTGCTGTTCGGCGACCCCTGGGGCGTCCAGCAGGGCGCGCCCTGCCCGTCGCCGCCGAAGCTCGCCTTCACGGTCTGCGAGGGGTCCGTCGAGGAGGTGAAGGTGACGCTGTTCCCGCCGGTCATCCCCGTCCCCTTGACGAAGAACCAGAACGTCCGGTCCCCGCCGTCGGGCTGGAGGTAGACGCGGGTGTCGGCGGTCCACACCGCACCGGTGGAGATCACGCTGTGGACCGGGCCCGCGTCGGCCGAGGCCGCCGGGGCGGCGAGGCCCGCCGCCGCGAGGCCGGTCACCGCCGTCAGGGCCACCGCGGTGGCCCGGCGCAGCCGAGCGCCTCGGGATATGTCTCTGGTCATGCTGTCCTTCGTCTCGGACTCGACACACGCGGCCGGGGCATGCGGAATCACGGACTCCAGAACCATCCCCCGGGAAATCGGCCAGATCCTAGCGCCAGCCGACGACATGACGGAGCCGGAGCTCCCCGGGGGGGGTGCTCCGGCTCCGTGGGCCCGCGGCCTCAGCCCAGCTGGGCGAGGCCCTCGGTGGCGATCCGTTCGAACACGGTGAGGTCGTTCTCGAAGATCGAGTCCGGGATCGGCCAGTGGATCACCAGCTCGGTGATGCCCACCTCCCGGTAGGTGCCCGCCCAGTCGACGAAGGCGTCCACCGACTGCAGCGGCTTCTCCGCCGTCGACCCCTGGAGCAGCACCTTCTCCAGCGTCCCGGCGTCCCGCCCGACGGCCTCGCAGGCCCCCGTCAGCTTCCCGATCTGCGCGGCGACCACGCCGGGCGCCTCCGCCACCGGCACGTCCGCCGGGCCCTTCGGGTCGCCGTACGTCACCCAGCCCTGCCCGTGCTCGGCGGCCAGCCGCATCCCGCGCGGGCCGGCGGCGGCCACGTAGAACGGCACCCGCGGGGTCTGCACGCAGCCGGGGATGTTCCGCGCCTCGACCGCCGAGTAGTACGTCCCCTCGCGGGTGGTGGCGTCGTTGGTCAGCAGCTCGTCCAGCAGCGGCACGAACTCCCCGAACCGGTCCGCCCGCTCCTTCGGCGACCACGCCTCCTGGCCCAGCGCCGTCGCGTCGAAGCCCGTCCCGCCGGCCCCGATGCCCAGCGTGACCCGCCCGCCGGACACGTCGTCCAGCGTGATCAGCTCCTTCGCCAGCGTCACCGGGTGCCGGAAGTTCGGCGAGGTGACCAGCGTGCCGAGGCGCAGCCGCTCGGTGGCGCAGGCGGCCGCCGTCAGCGTCGGCAGCGAGCCGAACCAGGGCTCGTCCTGGAAGGACCGCCAGGAGAGGTGGTCGTAGGTGTACGCGGTGTGGAAGCCGAGTTCCTCGGCCCGCCGCCAGGTCTTCTGCCCCTCGCTCCACCGGTGGACGGGGAGGATCACGGTGCTCAGTCGCATGCCCCCGACCCTACGTCCGCGCGGCGCGGTCACGGGTGCGGGCGGGTGCGCTGGGCGGGGAGGGACGGGGCGGAGGTGCGGCGGGCGAGGTCGGCGAGGGTGTGGAAGAGGACGTCGCCGAGCAGGACCGGGTCGCGCGAGGCTTCGGGTGCCCGCGGCGCTTCGGTGGCCTGCGGGTCGCGGGTGTCGGGGCGGGCGGTCGGGGGCGGCTGGTCACGGAGCTGGCGTGTGGGCATGGCTCTTCCTGCCGACGGGGTTGCCGTGGGCAGTCATGCCCGCCGTGGTCGGCCGAACACCCCGGGTACGGGCGGATCGGCCGGAAACGGCGCATGAAGGGCTTGATCACTGCGGGGGCGTCCGGAGGCCGCGGACCCGGGCCGGTGCCCCGGCCGCGCCGATGGGCGAAGATGGACCGGTGACCGAATCCCGCACCGCGCCCCGCCTCATCGCCACCGACCTGGACGGCACCCTGCTCTGCTCCGGCGGCACCGTCACCGACCGCACCGCCGCGGCGCTGGCGGCGGCCGAGGCGGCCGGGGTGCGGGTGGTGTTCGTGACCGGGCGGCCGCCGCGCTGGATGCGGCAGGTGAGCCCGCACATCGGCGGCCACGGGGTGGCGATCTGCTCCAACGGCGGCGCGGTGGTGGACGTGCGGCGCGGCGAGCTGCTGGAGACCTTCCCGCTGCCGGTGGAGACCACCCTGGCGGTGGTCGAGACGCTGCGGGCCGCGCTGCCCGGCACCGCGTTCGCCTTCGAGTACCCGGGCGGCTGGGCCCGCGAGGCCGGCTACGCGGTGCCGATGTGGGGCGACGAGATGGAGCACGAGGTCGGCCCGGCGGAGGAGCTGCTGGGGGCCGGCGGGTCGGTCCGGGGCCTGTTCAAGCTGCTGGCCAAGCACCCGGACCTCGACCCGGACAAGTTCCTCGCCGAGGCCAGGGCGGCGGCCGGGCACCTGGCCGAGATCACCCGCTCCGCGTCGATCCCGCTGCTGGAGATCAGCGCGCCCGGCGTCACCAAGGCCAGCACGCTGGCCCGCTGGTGCGCCGGGCACGGGATCGACCGGAGCGAGGTGGTGGCCTTCGGCGACATGCCGAACGACCTGGAGATGCTGGCCTGGGCCGGCACCGCGTACGCCGTCGCCAACGCGCACCCGCAGGTGCTGGCGGCGGTGCCGCTGCACACCGTGAGCAACGAGCAGGACGGCGTCGCGGCGGTGCTGGAGGAGCTGCTCGGGCTCGGCTGAACCCGGGGCTCCTCCAGCCGGTCGGTGCTCAGCCGAAGCGGCCGTTGACGTAGTCCGAGGTCCGCTGGTCGCGCGGGCTGCCGAAGATCTGCCCGGTCGGCCCGGCCTCGACGATCCGCCCCGGGGTGTCGTGGGTGGCCAGGAAGAACGCGCAGGTCTGCGAAACGCGCTGGGCCTGCTGCATGTTGTGGGTGACGATCACGATGGTGAGCCGCCCGCGCAGTTCGGCGATGGTCTCCTCGACCCGGCGGGTGGAGGTCGGGTCGAGCGCGGAGCACGGCTCGTCCATCAGCAGGATGTCCGGCGAGACGGCCAACGACCGTGCGATGCACAGGCGTTGCTGCTGGCCGCCGGAGAGCGCCCCGCCCGGGGTGTGCAGCCGGGTGGACACCTCGTCCCAGAGCCCGGCCCGGCGCAGGCTGGTCTCCACCAGGTGCTGGCGCTCCTCCTTGGAGACCTTGATCCCGGCCAGCTTGAGCCCGCTGGAGACGTTGTCCTGGATGGACATCGCCGGGAACGGGTTGGGCCGCTGGAACACCATGCCGATCCGGCGCCGCACCTCGGCGGGCCGGCGGCCGGGCCGGTAGACGTCGTCGCCGTCCAGCAGCACCTCGCCGGCGAGGGCGGCGCCGCGCACCATCTCGTGCATCCGGTTGAGGATCCGCAGGTAGGTGGACTTGCCGCAGCCGGACGGGCCGATCAGCGCGGTGACCTCGCCGGCCGGCATCGCCAGCGAGACCCGCTCCAGCACCTTGCGGCTGCCGAACCAGGCGGAGACCTCCCGGGTCTCCAGCCCGGCGAGCGGCCCGCCGTCGGGGTGGCCGTCCGCGTCCTGCCCGTACGGCTGGTCCGCGTACGGGTCGGGGGCGACCGGGGGGAGGGTGATGGTGTCGGCGACCGGGTCGGTCGGTGAGAACTCGGCCTGCGGGGTGTCGGTCAGTGGTGCGTCGGTCATCGGAACGGTCCTCCGGGCGCGCGTCAGTAGAGGTTGGGCAGCAGGGCGGCGGCGTTCTCGTAGACCGCCCAGAGCAGCGCGCCGACCACCGGCGCGAGGCTCAGGTAGGCGGCCGAGCGCCGCCAGTACCGGGCCAGCACCAGGGCGCCGGCCACCGCGCCGAGCAGGCCGAGCGACCAGAGCTGGAGGGTGGCCAGCGCGCCCTTGTCCGCGGCCAGCGCCTTGTCGTACGGGACGGTGGCGGGCCGGCGGCCGGGGTTCTGCTCCGGGTCGCCGTCCAGCCGGGCGCCGATCAGCACGGTGGAGCCGGGGATCCAGTCGGAGTCGCCGGTGACCAGCACCATCCGGTTGCCGGCCGCCGGGTCGACGATCGGGTGGTCGCCGTCGCCGTACACGTTGACGGTGTAGCTGAACTTGCCCTGGCCGGTGGTGGTCTCGATCTTGTCGCCGACCCGCAGCTTGGACAGGTCGGCGAACGGCGCGCCGAAGGTGGCACCGCGGCCGAAGAGCACGGTGACCCCGCGCTGGCCGGGCAGCGCGGTGTCCCGGCGGTGGCCGGGGCCGCGCATCAGGTCCCGGCCGGTGGTGCCCTCGACGACCACGGCCTGGTGCAGGCCGATCGCCGGGATGTCCAGCAGCGCCACCGGGGCGCCGTCGGCGGCCGCGCCGGTCGGGGCGACCGCCCGGGCCAGCTGGTCGCGGAAGGTCTTGTACCCGGTGGACTGGTAGTGCCGCTGCTGGACGTGCGACAGCGTGAACAGGTACCCGACGAAGCCGAGCACCAGCGCGGCCGCGAGGCTGACCGCCCAGGCGCCCTGGAGGAACCGCCGCCGCCCGGGGGAGACGGCGGGCCGGACCGGGGCGTCGGACGCGGCGGGGGCGGCGGGGGCGGCCGGCTGCGCCGGGGCGCTCCGCTCGACCGGCTTCTCCAGCACCGGGGCCGTCACGAGGTGCCGCCCGAGCCGTTGCGGCGGCGCAGCAGACGGCGGCCGAGCAGCGGCGGGACGAGCACCACGGCGAGCAGTTCCAGCGCGGTGAGGGAGGACAGCATCCAGTCCTCGGGCTTGCCGCTGATCTCGACCACGTTGGCGGCCACCTCGGTGGCGGCGCCGCCGCGGCCGCGGGCGACCACCTGGCCGGTCTGCGGGTCGATCACGTCCTCGGTGCCGTCACCGGCGCCGGGCGCGTTCGGGTCGCCGCCGGCCGCTCCGGCGGCGTTCGGGTCACCGGCACCGCCGGCCGTACCCGCGCCGCCGGTACCGCCCGCCGCACCGCCGGTACCGGTGCCCCCGGTGCCACCGGACCCGCCGGTGCCGCCGGAGCCGCCCGCCGCACCGCCGGAGCCGCCGGCCGCGCCGCCGGAACCGCCCGAGCCGGAGCCGGTCTTGACGGGCTGGCCGTCCTTCACGGTGCAGTCCAGCGGGCTGCCCGCCTTGTCGCAGGGGCTCGGCATCGGGGCGTTCTTGAGGACGGTCAGCTCCCCGGCCGAGTTGAAGGTCGGGTTGGCGCAGTTGGCGAGGGTGTCGGGGTCGACCGGGCTGGCGTTGCCGGGGATGTTCCTGGTCTGCAGCAGACCGCCCTTGACCAGGCCGCGCGGGATCGGCGAGTAGCCGAGGTCGTCCGCCTTGCCCTGGCCCTCGCACAGCACGTAGGAGAGGAAGCGGCTGAGCGCGGAGCCCTTGTCGTTGTTGAAGCGCGGCGGCGGGGGCGCCGAGGCTCCGGCGCGCGGCACGATCAGGTAGCTGTAGCTGGAGATCGGGTAGGCGCGCGGGTCGTCCATGGTGTAGACGCCGTCGAGGTTCTGCTGCAGGTAGTTCGGGTCGTTCGCGGGGGTGCCGTCGTCCACGCCGCGGATCTTGGCGGCGGTGAGCGCGACGGCGACGTTGGAGGCGGTCGGCAGCGAGTAGTACCCGGCCTGGTTGAGCACCTTCACGACCGGCCAGTTGCTGCGCTTGGCGAAGGCGTACTCGTCGTAGCCGATGGTGCCGACGTTGGTCGGGGACTTGATGTAGCCGGCCACGACGTCGGAGCCGTTCTGCGCGGTCATCCGGCCGGAGGGCGGGAAGAACTCGGTGTAGTCACCGCAGCTCACGCCGTTGACGGACTTGCAGTAGGCGTCCCACTGGTCCTTGTGGGTGTGCTCCATCCAGCGGGTGAACTGCGCGGTGGCGCCGGAGCCGTCGGAGCGGACCACCGGGGTGATCGGCAGGCTGGGCAGCGGCTTGCCGTAGTCGTTGGTGATCTTCGGGTCGTTCCAGTTGGTGATCTTGTTGGTGAAGATGTCCACGACGGTCTGCGGGGAGAGCCGCAGGTCGCGGACCTGCTTGCCGCCGACCACCAGGTTGTACATGAAGGTGGTGCCGCCCGCGGTGATCGGGACGTAGGAGAAGCCCCAGGTGGGCTTCTCCGCGCTTCCGGTCCCGGACGCCTGGCCGCCCTGCCCCACCCCGCTGTCCTGCCCCGAGCGGAACGGCACGTCCGAGGCCGTGAAGTCGTCCTGCCCGTTCGACCAGGCGGTGCGGCCGGCCGCGGAGCCGACCGGGCTGAAGTTGATCTGGATGCCCTGCGGGGAGACGTCCTGCCGCCACTGGTCGATGGCAGGACCGGCCCAACTGGAGCCGTCCGCGCTCAGCGAGACGGAGGCCGCGAACGCCGGGGACTGCCCCAGCAGCGGGGAGGCCGCCGCGAGCATCAGGGACATCGTCCCCGCCAGCAGCCGGGCCACGGAGCGACTGAGGCCCCTGGACATGTGAACTCCTCTGGTACGGAGGGTGGTTGGTCTGGACATCAGTGCTTCGCCTGCGAGTGGAGGGCGTACGGACGGGCGATGCCCCCGAGGGCGGCCGCCTCCTGGCGGCGGGCCTCCCGGTTGATCCGGCGCTTCTGGGCCCGGGTCAGCTGCCCGGGACGGCGGCCGCCGAGCATGCGCGCGGTGACGAAGAGGATCAGCACCACGGCCATCAGGGTCAGGCCGGCCGCGAAGCCGCGCGCGATCATCCCGTCGTACGGCTGCTTGACGTAGTTCCAGATGTACAGCGGCAGCGACACCTGCTGCGCGTCGAACGGGCTGGCGTTGAACCGCGGGGTGAAGCCGGAGGTCAGCAGCACCGGCGAGGTCTCGCCGACGCCGCGCGCCATGCCGAGCACCACCGCGGTCACCAGACCGGGCCGGGCGGTCGGCAGCACCACGTTCCACACCGTGCGCCACTGGCTGCCGCCGAGCGCGTAGGAGGCCTCCCGCAGGGTGCCGGGCACCAGCCGGATGACCACCTCGGCGGCCCGGGTGACGATCGGCATCATCATCACGGTGAGCGCGAGCGAGGCCGCGAAGCCGCTCTTCTCGAAGCCGAAGGTGAGGATCACGATGCCGTAGACGAACAGGCCGGCCACGATGGACGGCAGCGCCGTCATCGCCTCGACCAGGGTGCGCACCGGGCGGGCCGCCCGGCCGCCGACCTCGGACATGAAGACGGCCGCGGCGATGCCCAGCGGAACGGCGAACAGGGAGGCCAGGCCCAGCTGTTCGAGCGAACCGACGATCGCGTTGAGCGCGCCGCCGGAGGTGAGCGGGTCGAGCGGGCCGGTGCGCTCCATCGACTCGGTGAAGAAGTTGAGGTGCTGGGCCGCCTCCCAGCCCCGGCTGGCGACGTAGCCGATCTGGTCGGCGGTCAGCGCGACCACCAGCAGCCCGGAGCTCCAGGCGACCACGGCGACCAGCCGGTCCCGCACCATCATCGGGTTCCACTGGAGCCGGCCGAGCAGGTAGTAGCCGGCCAGGAAGAGCAGGTACCAGCAGAGCAGGAAGCCGAAGGCGCCGCTGAACGGCAGCACCCGCTCGTAGAGCACCCAGTCCAGCGCGAGCGAGCCGACCGCCGCACCCGCCACGGTGAGGACGTCGTCGCGGGTGACGCCGCCGATCCGCAGCTTCTTCTCGGGGCCCGGGGTCCCGGCCGCGGCGGGCCCGGCGGGCCCGGGGGACGCGGGGGGCGAGGGCTCGCCGGCGGGCCCGGACGCCGCGACCGGCGGCAGGTCGAGCGTGGTCATCGGATGGTCCCTTCACGGTGCGGACGGCTGCGTGCCCTGTGGGCGGACTGACGGTCGGTCATGCTCAGTCCGCCGTCGCGGCGCCGGAGCGCGAGCGGTTGATGACGATCCCGGCCAGCACGTTGACCAGCAGGGTGAGCGCGAACAGCACCAGGCCGGCGGCCATCAGCGCGGAGAGCGACAGCGCGTCCGACTCGCCGAAGCGCAGCGCGATCAGCGCGGAGATCGAGTTGGCGCCGTTCTCCAGGATGTGGGTGATGGCCTTGAAGTTCGGCGAGATGATCAGCGCGACGGCGATCGTCTCGCCCATCGCCCGGCCGAAGCCCAGCATCACCGCGCCGATGACCCCGCCCTTGCCGAACGGCAGGACGACCGCGCGGACCATCCCCCACCGGGTCGAGCCGAGCGCGTACGCGCCCTCCCGCTCGCCCTGCGGGGCCTGGGAGAACACCTCCCGGCTGAGCGAGGTCACGATCGGGATGATCATCAGGGAGACCACCACGCCGGCGATGAAGGTCGACGAGGTGTACGAGGTGCCGATGTCGCCGGTCCGCACCTTGAGGAAGGGGATGTACTCCCCCAGGTGGTTGGCCAGCCAGCGGACGAAGCCGATGATCCGCGGCTGCAGGAAGAACAGGCCCCACAGGCCGTAGACGATGCTGGGGATGGCCGCCATCAGGTCGATCAGCGAGACCAGGGCGGCCCGCAGCCGCACCGGGGCGTACTCGGAGATGAAGATCGCGGTGCCGATCGCCACCGGGACGGCGATGACCAGCGCGATCACCGCGATCAGCAGGCCGTTGGGCAGGACGGCGGCGATGCCGAAGTTGTGGGCGGCGGTCTGCCACTTCTGCTCGGTCAGGAAGGACAGGCCGACGGCGCGCAGCGCGTCGGAGCCGCGCAGGATCAGGAAGAAGGCGATCAGTCCCATGATCGCGAAGACCGAGAAGCCGGCCAGCCGCAGCACGCCGCGGAACACCCGGTCGCCCGGGGTCGCGGGGGAGGTGATCGTGCGGGGCACGTCCTGGTCGGGCCCGTGGTCGGGTTGGCGTGGTGCCCCGGCGTACGGTGCCGCGGGCTCGGCGGCGGATGTCATGGTGTGCTCTCCGTGCTCGGGAACGGGCGTGCTCGGTGAGGGACCGGGGCGCTGCCTCGGCGGGAGGGAAAGCGCTCGGC
This sequence comes from Kitasatospora sp. SC0581, assembly GCF_048159585.1. Taxonomy (NCBI): domain Bacteria; kingdom Bacillati; phylum Actinomycetota; class Actinomycetes; order Kitasatosporales; family Streptomycetaceae; genus Kitasatospora; species Kitasatospora sp. SC0581. The sequence goes on from NZ_JBLRWA010000022.1 coordinate 133,447, forward strand.
GGGGCCGGAACGGCGGCCCCGCCGAGCGCGGGTTCCTACTTGCGGCGCAGTCGCGACCACTGGGCGCGGGCGCCGGTCAGCACCTTCGCCCCGGCCGGGGTACCGCCCAGGACCAGCGCGGCCGGTCCTCCGACCAGCAGCACCAGGCCGGCGATTAGCGCGACGGGCAGCAGCAGGCGGGCGGTGCCGGGACGGTCGGGCACCGGGGTGCCGACCGGCGCCGCGGCGATCGCGTTGCCGGAGGGCGCGGCGCCCGCGCCGGGCTTGGCGCCGCCGGCCGCGCCGGGAGCCGCGGCTCCGCCGGCCGTGCCGGTCCCGGTGGAGCCGGTGCCGGAGAGGCCGCCGCCGGACAGGCCGTCGGAGGAGCCGAAGCCGGTGCCGCCGGAGTTGCCGTCGGCGGTGGTGCCGCCGGTGCCGGAGCTGCTCACCGGGGTGGTGCCGTCGCCCGTGCCGCCGGAGCCGGAGGAACCGTTGCCGCTCTCCGGGGTGCCCGGCTCGCCGCCGGGCGGAGGGGCGGTCTGGTTGCCGGGCAGCTTGCCGTCCTGGGCCGCGACGTGCTGCACGGCCTCCTGGGCCTGCTGCCGCTGGGCGCCGGTCAGCGCGAGGTAGCCCTGGGCGAGCTGCCCCGGCGCGAGGCCGTAGGTCTGGCCGTCGGTGGTCACGGTCTTGAGGAACTGCGAGATCGACGCGGCCTTCTCGGCGGGCACGCCGCCGGTCGGCACCATCGCGTACTGCACCGCGGTCAGCGGGTACGCCCGCTGGTCACGCGAGAACGCGGTGTCCGGCGTGCCGTAGGGCAGCTGCTGGACCCCGGTGGCGGCGTCGGTCGGCATGTCGCCGACGGCGGCCTGGAAGCCGGCCGTGCCGGGCGACACGAAGGAGCCGGCCGGGTTGAGCAGCGAGGCCTCGGGGAGCGAGAACGCCTTGGCCTGGCCGGTGTCCATGATGGCGAGCAGCGACCGCTGGCCGGGGATCTGCGTGGCACAGGCCTTGTGGCTGCCGTCCGACTCGGTGTTCGGCTGCTGGCAGTTCGGCTGGTACTGCATCAGGTTGCGCGCGACCCGCCCGAGACCGTCGAGCGAGGGGTTCCACTCGTACTGCTTCCAGTGCTTGAAGTCGACTCCGGCACTGCCCTGCGCGGGCCCGGAGTAGTCCTGGACCTGGAACGCCTCCGCCGGGTAGCCGGCGAACTTCGGCTTCAGGTAGAAGCTGTCGACGCGCATGCCCCACTGGTCCGGCTCACCGTCGAGGAAGCGGCTCGCGTCCGGATCGGCGGCGAACCACGAGGTCAGCTGGTAGGTGAAGTCGGTGGTGCCGCCGGGGACACCGGGGTAGATCGTCAGGGTGCCGCCGCAGCTCGTCGGCCAGTGGATCCCGTTGGCCGCCGTCTCCGGGTTCAGCTGCTTGAACTCGGGGTCGGTGAACAGGCAGTTCGGGTTGCCGGCCACCGAGGGGATGCTCGTCCCCGGTGAGGCGTAGGACTGGGTGAGCAGCTTGGCGACCAGCCGGGCGTTCAGCTTCATGTCGCGGATCTGCCGCCCGGTCTTCGGGTCGTCGATCAGGTACGTGACCGAGATGCCGGTCGTCGCGAGCGGGGCGTAGACGTACGGACGGGTGGGCGGCGACCGGTCGGGCCGCGCCGTCAGCGCGACCTCCGTGCTGCTGCTGCCCCCCAGGAACGCGGCACGGGCCTGCGGCTCACCACCGGAGGGGACGTAGCCCACGGTCATCGGCGAGTCGCCCAGGCACAGGCCGGCCCGCCACTGCTGCATGGCCCGGTTGGCCATCTCCAGACCGGCGGCACCGAAGGCCTGGTTGCTCACCGTGCAGGAGTCCGCCGTGGGCGCGAAGGACAGCGGGACCACCGTCCGGTGCTGCCAGGCGCACTGCTCGCTGGTCCGGTTGCCCGTCTTCCAGTTCTGGTTGCCGGGGGTCATGATCCCGTCGGCGGCGGTGTAGGCGTCCGGGTCGGCGTCCAGGTCGTGGAACTCGCAGTCGGCCTTGCCGTCGAGGACCTGGAAGAGGTCCAGCGGGTCGCCGCCGTAGTTCGGCTCGACCACCAGGGAACAGGGGTGGGTCGCGTCACAGCCGAGCGTGGAGCTCTCCTTCGCGCTCCACACCTCGATCGAGGCGGCGCCCGAGCCGTCCGGACCGGTGGAGGCGATCACCTGGTTGGTGGGCCACTCCGGCACCTCCGTGCGCGTCGGCCGGGGCGGCTGCTCGAAGCCCTTCGTCCGGTCGCCGCCGTAGAGGGTGCTGCCGTAACAGTCCGTCACCGCCGGGTCGGTGCCCCGGCACTGGTAGATCCGCACCGCGTAGAGGATGTGGGTCGACAGCGACTGTGCCGTCGGCGCGGGATCGTTGGACCCCAGGTAGACCGTCGGGGTGAAGCCGCTCCAGGACACCTGGAGGACCTGGTTGGTCAGGTTGGCCGTCTGGGAGACGGTCACGCTTCCCGGCTGGCCGTACTGCTTGGTGGCCGGAAGCCAGACCTTCGGGCCCGGGACGGTCACCGCCGAGTCGGCGTGCGCCTGTGGCGCCGCGCCCAACCCGATCGGAATGACGGCGAGCGCCGCCACCACGGCCTTGGCGAGGACCAGGGCCGGTAGTCGACGGCGCCACCTCCCTGGGCCTCTCGGGTCGGGTACGCGGTTTCTCATGGCGAGGCCTCCGGGAGATGCGGGCCGCCGGGGGAGGCGGCACGAGGGCGTCGATCGCGCTGGGGACGGACGGTTCCGTGCGTACTATTCGGCCAGTCGGACATGGCGGGATCCGGTCGACCAGATGTACGAGACCACAACGCGACGACTCCGTACCGGAGTTGGGAACTCCGCAAGCGGCGGGGCCCCGCCCCGGGGGGGGGCCGCCGCCCCACCGGTGAGTTACCGGGGAGCGGGGCCGGGGGGGGGTGGGGGCCGGGGGGGTGGGGCCCGCGC